>DAOQAY010000055.1:0-16830 GCA_035354435.1 bacterium | reverse complement strand
CAGCTGGCAAGAGTGATCGGTTCGACCAGTCTTTGCGGACTTGGACAGACTGCATCAAACCCTGTGCTGAGCACTCTCAGATGGTTCAGGAATGAATATGAGGAACATATTTTTGACAGACATTGTTCCGCCGGAGTATGTAAAGAACTTATTGAATATTCAATTGATGAACATAAATGTAAAGGATGTACACTTTGTGCGAGAAAATGCCCTGTTTCCGCAATCATGGGAAAAGCTAAAACCCCTCACTACATAATTCCTGACAAGTGTATCGCCTGCGGCCAGTGCAAGAGTGTCTGTCCTTTTGATGCAGTATTTACAAAGTAATGGAGATACAAATGATGAATATTGAAGTAAATGGAAAAAAAATTCAGGCTTCGGACGGAGTTACAATACTTGAAGCACTTACTGAAGCCGGAATTAAGGTACCAACTCTGTGCCATATGAAAGGACTTCCTCCAAGCGGCGCATGCAGAATATGTATTGTTGAAAATGCCGAAAACGGCGTTCTTATCCCTTCCTGTTCTTTTCCTGCATGGGAAGGAATGAAAATATTTACCCACAGCCAGAAAGCTCTTGCAGCAAGAAAAACCATAGTTGAACTTCTTCTTGCAAATCATCCTGATGACTGTCTGTACTGTGACAGGAACAATAACTGTGAATTGCAGGATCTTGCAGTTGAATTCGATGTAAGAAAAAGAAAATATTCTCCTACAAAAAACAATTATCACATTGATTCTTCAAGCCCTGCTATCCTCAGAGATCCTGCTAAATGTATTCTGTGTGGAAAATGTGTCAGGGTCTGTGAAGAAATTCAGGCCGTCAGCGCTATAGACTTTGTCAGAAGAGGCAGCCGTTCGATGATAGCACCTGCTTTCTGTGAATCGCTTAATACTTCAAGCTGTGTCAACTGCGGTCAGTGTGTTGCAATATGTCCTACAGGCGCTCTTGTTGAAAGAAACAGTATTGCAGATGTTATCAATGCGCTTAACGATCCGGAAAAGATCGTTGTAATACAGCATGCTCCGGCATTAAGTGTCTCCCTTGCCGAAGAATTCGGACTGGATGCAGGTCAGGATATTATAGGTGTTATGACCGCCGCACTCAGAAAGATCGGATTTGACAAGGTTTTTGACACATCATTTACCGCCGATCTTACAATAATGGAAGAAGCGAACGAACTTGTCGACAGAATCAAAACAGGCGGAAAACTTCCGATGATAACAAGCTGTTCTCCTGCATGGATAAAATTTGCCGAAACATTCTATCCCGAGTTTATTGACAACATATCTACATGCAGAAGTCCACAGCAGATGATGGGAGCTGTCATCAAATCATATTTTGCACAGAAACAGAATATCGATCCTTCAAAAATATACAGCGTTTCAGTAATGCCGTGTACTGCAAAGAAATTTGAAGCTGCAAGACCTGAAATGTTAAGAAATGGAGTTGCAGATATTGATGCAGTTCTTACCACAAGAGAACTTGCAAAACTTATTACAAGATTCGGCATTGATCTCAAAAATCTTAATCCTGAAGAAGCCGATACACCTTTTGGAACAAGAAGTTCCGCCGGAAAACTTTTTGCAGGAAGCGGCGGTGTCATGGAAGCCGCTGTAAGAACCGCTCATTTTATGCTGACTGGCAAAAACCCTGGCAATCCGGTTATTTCCGCACTCAGGGGACTCGAAGGAATAAAAGAACTGTCACTTGATATCAACGGACTGATCCTGAAAGCAGCCGTAGTAAGCAGTCTGGGTAATGCCAGAAAGATACTTGATGCTGTAAAAAAAGGAGAAGCGCAATATCATTTCATCGAGATTATGAGCTGTCCCGGCGGATGTATCAACGGAGGAGGTCAGCCAAGATCTGTCAATAAAGAGAATGTGATAAAACGACTTAAAGCTCTCTACGCTATTGACGAAGAAAGTGAATTGAAGTATTCTCATGAAAATCCTGATATTGTGAGACTGTATAATGAATATTTCAAAAAACCGGGGAGTCACATGGCACATGAACTTCTTCATACCCACTATGGAAAAAGAGATTTACTCAAATAACCGGAGGATATTATGACAACAAGAAATAAAACCGTACTGATCGTTGATGATGATGTGGATTTTTCATCACAGATGAAGATATTCCTTGAAAGCGACGGATATACTGTGATATCTTTCAACATCAGTGCTGAAGCTGAGAACTATATTGCATCGAACAAACCAGATATTGCCATTCTCGACCTTATGATGGAACACTACGACTCAGGTTTTGTACTTGGATACCATATCAAAAAAAGATATCCAGATGTTCCTGTGATAATTGCAACAGGCGTTGCAAACGAAACCGGATATAAATTTACAGGAGATGAAGGACTCAAATCCTCATGGACACAGGCAGACCTTGTAATGGATAAAGGCATCCGTCCTGATCAGCTTCTCGGTGAAGTGAAAAGACTGTTGAAAATTTAAAACCGGAGAATATTCATGAAAAAACTCAATCTGCTCATTGTCGATGATGAAGACAGCATAAGGATTTCAGGAAGAACAATTCTGAGCGATATGAAGATCCAGCTTCCTTATCTTGATGATGAGTATGAATTTGAGATAAAAACTGCCGACAGTGCTGAAAAAGCACTCAATATAATCAAAGAAACTCCGCCTGACATAATCGTACTTGATCATATGCTTCCGGGAATGTCAGGAACCGAACTGCTCGAAAAGATAGAAAATAATGAAAAAAGTGATCCGGTAGTTGTAATGATAACAGGACAGGCAGATGCGGAACTTGCAATAAGTGCAACTGCAAAAGGCGCATTTGACTTCCTTTCAAAACCGTTTACTCCCAGAGATCTTCAAGCCTCGGTCTACAGAGCTGCAAAGCAAAGAATACTGAGGCTTAAAGTTCTCGCCATGACCGAAGAGAAGAAAAAGGAAAAATTTGAATTTGTCAGAGTTCTCGCTCACGAACTTAAAAGTCCTCTTGCTGCAGTCGAAGGATATCTGCATATAATTGAAGGCAGGATGAAAGGTCCTGAACTTTCGAGCTATGATGACATGATCGAAAGATCTGCCAAAAGGCTTGAAGGAATGAGAAGACTGATCATGGATATTCTCGACCTCACAAAAATTGACGCAGGAGAGAAAAAAAGGTATCTGGAGCAGGTCTCTGTTTCTGAAATTGTTGAAAGCTGTATAGAATCGGTTAAGATCATGGCACGGGAAAAGTCTGTTGAAGTAAATTACTCAATTCCTGACAAGTTCAGCGCAAAACTTGATTCAGGAGAATTTGAGATGGTGCTTAACAATCTTCTAACAAACGCAGTAAAGTATAATGTGGAAGGTGGAAAGGTCTTTCTTGTCGTAAGAAAACTTGATAACGGCATAAGCATAAGATGTGAAGATACCGGCATAGGAATGAGTACAGAAGATCAGGAAAAACTCTTCAAGGAATTTTCAAGAATAAAAAACAAATATACTGTCAATATTCCGGGAAGCGGACTCGGTTTGTCAATTTTGAAAAAAATAATTGCACTTTATGACGGAGAAGTTAAAGTAGAGTCGGCTGAAGGAAAAGGAACCGTATTTAATGTTTTTTTGTCAACCGTTATAGATGGAGTAAACAATGTCTAAAAAAGTATTTCTTGTTGATGACGACCTCGACATCATTGAACAGAACAAACTCGTTCTTGAAGCAAAAGGCTATTCAGTTGTTACAGCAATGAGTGCCAGAGAAGCAGAAGAGACACTTAAGAAAGGTATCAAAGTAGACATCATCATTCTTGATGTCATGATGGAACACAAAACCGCAGGGCTTGAACTTGCAAAGAAGATCAGCACAGACAAAAATCTTCCGAATGTTCCCATCATTCTTCTTACGAGCGACGGCAACAACCCGAACTGGCTTGCTCAGGACAAATTCACATGGAACAATATTGTAAGAGTGCTGGACAAACCCACAGCTCCTGCAAAACTTATCGAAATGATCGAAAAACTTACAAAGTAAAATCTAGCGAAATTCATCATTTTCAGGCAGTCTCCGGACTGCCTTTTTTATTTCATGGAATTTCAATAATGACCTGAAATAAAAAAAACCTCCCGAAGGAGGTTTAAATATTGGTGCAGAAGGGGGGACTCGAACCCCCACACCAGTAATAGGCATAAGATCCTTAGTCTTACGTGTCTACCAATTCCACCACTTCTGCACTATTCGGTGGGAAAACTCAAAAACTCAAATCAAAAAGAACAAATACCTACTTAGCCGGAGCTGGTTCCTGAACCGGAGCTTCTTCTTTTTTCTCTACTGGAGCAGCTTCCTCTTTCTTTTCTACCGGAGCTTGTTCAACAGGTTTTGTCTCAACATTTTCTGATGTCTCTTCAACAACTGAATCGACAACAGAAGCATCCCTGCTTGAAATATATGACATCCAGACTGAGTTAAGCATAAAGAGAATAGCAAGGACAGATGTTACTTTTGTAAGAACATTGGCTGCACCCCTCGCACCGAAAATGGAACTGCTGGATCCTCCGAAGATAGCTCCCATTCCCTTTTTACCTTCCTGAAGAAGGATAACGACAACAAGCAGGATACAGATAACAACCTGAATTACTGCAAATGTAACAAACATCTCTAACCTCATAAAAGTGTCAAAAAATCGACAGCGTGTAATTTATAATTCTTTAACCGATATTGTCAAACTTTTTCTTCTTAAATATGGAAAACTAGTGAAAACACTGTATAATCCCTTTTACTGACAGGTTAATTTGGGAGTGCTTATGAACAAATTTTTTGCAGGTATCGACCTCGGCGGAACAAAAATATTGACCGTAATCACGGATGAGAACAGAGCTTTACTCTCAAAAGTCAAATTTGCCACGGAATCTCCCGAAGGTGTAGAGCATGTTATCAGCAACATGTTCAGATCAGTTGAAAAAGGCTGTCTTGAAGCTGGAATCGACCCTTATTCACTAAGCGGGATCGGTATTGGAGTTCCGGGACCTGTCGATCATAAAACAGGAACTGTCTATGACTGTCCAAATGTTTATGGATGGAAAAACATAGGTGTAGGAAATATTTTCAGGAAAAAATTTAAAACAGAAGTTGTCGTTGAAAATGATGCACGGGTTGCCGGACTTGCTGAAGTAAGACTCGGTGCCGCCAGAGGTTTTCGCCATGTGTTTTATGTTACGGTAAGCACAGGAATTGGCGGTGCAATAATCACAGATGGGAAAATATATCACGGTGCCGATGGTGCAGCTGGAGAATTCGGACAGTTCATTCTGCTTGACGGCTCAATACTGGAAACTGTTTTTGCAGGACCTGCCATTGAAAGACTTTTCGGCATTTCAACTGAGAAAATTGCTGAACTGATAAAGCAGAATGACCCCGGAGCGCAAAAAGCGCTGAACCATTTAATACACGGACTGAGCATTTATCTTTCGAACATAACGACTCTTCTTAATCCAGAAATAGTTGTTGTAGGCGGCGGAGTTTCAAGCCTTGGTCATATTTTCATTGATCCGTTACAGGAAAATGTAAAAAAACTGGCATTTTCAATAAGTGCAAAAAATATAAAGATAGTAAGAGCGGGACTCGGAACAGATTCCGGAGCAATAGGCGCAGTCGAACTACTTTTTAAAGAAAAGGTCTGATATGTCCAACCAGTCTGATAAATCAGAAATTACCATCATCGGAGCAGGTGCCGCCGGACTTATGTGCGCCGCAATGATTGATGAACGGTTCAAAACAGTATTAATTGAAAAATCCTCTGAAATAGGAATCAAGCTCAGAATAAGCGGTTCAGGGCAGTGCAATCTTACTCACAGCGGAGATGTCGAGTCATTTATCAGATCATACGGCGATAATGGAAGATTCCTGAAAAAAGCTCTTTACGGTTTTTCGAATAAAAATCTTGCAGATTATTTCAGTGAAAGAAAAGTTCCTGTTTTTGAAAGAGAAGACGGAAAGATGTTCCCTGAATCATTGAATTCTAAGGATGTAATAGATGCGCTGAAAAACGAAATACTCAGAAAAAAACACTCGATAAAAACTAATTTGCAAGTTAATTCAATCACATACGACAATTTAGAAAAAATTTTTAAAGTAAAAACCGGCAACGGCGAACTCATTTCCGAAATAGTTGTCATTTCAACAGGCGGCAGATCATATCCCCAGACTGGATCAACTGGAGATGGATACACTTTTGCACAGTCACTGGGACACAGAATAATTAAAACGACCCCTGCTCTTGTTCCTTTTATAATTCAGCAATGGCCGTTTGCGCAGCTTTCTGGAAATTCTTTCAAAAATGCCTCGATTACTTTAAAGAACGGCATATCAAAAATATCAAGGAACGGAGAACTTCTTATAACTCATAAAGGGATCAGCGGACCTCTTGTTCTTGATTTTTCGAGATACCCGAGGTCAGAAGACACCGTTATCATTAATTTTTTTGCGGATTTTAACGCTGAAACAGCTGCAATTGAAATAACTGAACTTTTTTCATCAAAACCTTCTGCGAAAATTGAAAACACCTTTTTCAAGATCGGGATTCCGCAGAATTTCAGCTTAGAAATAATAAAACTTGCCGGAATTGATCCTTCAACATTATGCGGCTCGGTCTCTAAAAAACAGATTCGCTCCATTTCAGAACTTCTTTGCAGATATCAGGTTGATATTATTAAAGATTCGTACGATCATGCGATGGTTACAAAAGGCGGTGTCGATCTGAATGAGGTTAATGCGGCAACAATGCGGTCAAAAATAATCGAAGAACTTTATTTCTGCGGTGAAGTTCTTGATATTGACGGTGACACTGGCGGATACAACATTCAAGCCGCTTTTTCCACGGCAGTTTCAGCTGCTACCGATATTAACAAAATTTTAAGGAGCCGGATTAATTGAACATCCTTCTTATTTCTCCTCCCGTTTTTGATTTTTACAGCACTTCTCACAGAATGGAACCTCTCGGGCTTCTATATATAAAAAAAGCTCTTTTAAATGCAGGACATTCAGTTGATATTTATGATGCGACAGCTTCAGGCAAAGTGAAAAAACAGAAATTACCGGAAGAATTTCAATACCTTGCAACATATTACGAAGAAGATCATTCCCCTTTTTCACTACATTCCGGATACAAAAGGTTTGGTGACAGTTTTACAAAGATCTGTGAATTCATCATTAAAGGAAAGTATGACATTATCGGAATAAGTTCTCTCTTTTCGGCATATCACCCCGATGTCGAGAATTTGGTATCTGAAATAAAAAATGTCTTTTCAAATCCTGTCGTCATTGGCGGAACAGCAATAGGAGCTCAAAAAGAACTTCTTGGGAAAGAAACTAACGCCGATTATCTGATATACGGATGCGGAACTGTGTCGATGGTCCAGTTTGCAGACGCTGTTTCGGGGAAAATTCACTTTAGCGAAGTTGCTGGACTTATCTACAAAGAAAATGGTGAGGTTTTTATTAATAAGCCCTCGATTGAATCTGCGTGGACTGGCGGAATAATACCTCAAAGAGAGGATTTCAGAATATATAAAAAGAAAAAGATCGCTAAAACTGTTTTTTCGTCAGGCTGTAAAAACAAATGTTCTTTCTGCTCCATTCACAGGGCGAATGTTTTTGAAAGAAGAGATATTTCCCACATAAAAAAAGAGCTGGAATATCTTTTAAAACTCGGAGTTCAGATTGTTGATATTGAAGATGATGACATTTTTTCAGACACTGAATTTGCCATAGAACTTATTGAACTGCTTAAACATTTTCACAAACTAGGGCTTGAATTCACTGCCATGAACGGACTTACTGCAAAGAATATTGTTCATATTGCAGATAAACTTTCCGATGCCGGATTTATAAAGCTGGACCTGTCACTTGTCAGCGGTTCAGGCAAAGTTTCATCTGAATTGAACAGGCCTCACGGACTCTCAGAGATCGAGGCAATAAATAAAGCTGTCAATGGAAAGATCGAGATCGAAGTATTTCTGATACCCGGACTGCCCGGAACATCTTTACAAAATACTCTTGAAACTATGTTACGCCTTCACAAAATGGGAATAAAATGCGGTCTGAGTCCGCTTTATCTTGTTCCGGGAGTTCCGATGTTTGAAAAAACTGGAATACCCGAAAACCTCAGACTTTGCAGAGGATCAGCAATCTACCCTTTCAACGAAAATGAAAGAGCTGATATCGCGGCACTTCTTAAAATATCCCGGTTCCTGAACTATCTGCTATCAGGAAAAAACGACGGCGACGCTGAAAATAGCAAATATTTTCAACGATCTATTTTAAGAAAACAATGGTTTAAAAAATCTTTAAATGGTGAATGGTCAGACTCTTTTACATTTTCCGAAGACTTTTCAAAACCGATTATAACCTTGACTCAAATATTGTAAGAATATAAAATACTGTGTGTTTTAATTAATTAAGGATTTTTATCATGAAAAGTTATGCGATTTTAAGTTTAACACTTTTTATGTTTTTTGTGTCGATATCCTGTACTTCTAAAGATACGGAAGGAGACGGTACTTGTATTACTGCTCTTGATTGCGAATCAGGACTGATCTGTAAAGACGGACTCTGCATTGAAGATATCGGAGGAGACACTGGCAATACTGGCAATACTGGAGACACAGGCGATACTGGAGACACAGGAAATACTGGAAATACAGGCAATACTGGGGACACAGGAAATACTGGAAATACAGGAGATACTGGAAATACAGGAGATACTGGGGACACTGGAAACACTGGAGATAACGATACTATAATCAATCCTGATAATGATTCAGAGACACCTGACAGTGATTCAACAGATACTGAGGTTGATGAAGATAATGCCGAGCCTTTATGCGGTAACGAAATTGTGGAAACAGGCGAAGAATGCGATAAAGGTTTTGCTTTAAATGGTAATCCATATTGTGATTACGGTGTTACAGAACCCTGTAAAGTGTGCACGGAACTATGTAAGGAAATTGACGGAACGAATCACTTCTGCGGAGACGGTATTATTCAGAGAGCCGACTGCACAGGATTTGATAATTGTGTAAAAACATTGGATATTACTGATGAAGCATGCGATCCGGCAGCTAATCCCAAGTGTCTTCTTGATTGCAGTTCGCTGATACTTCCTAAAAGGATATTTGTCAGATCAACTGCTACCGGGGCAAATAACGGCACAAGCTGGACTGATGCTTATACCGACTTGCAGAGAGCACTTGATGATGCAGAAAAATCTATTGCTGATGCAACGACTGAAGATGCTGAAATATGGGTTGCAGGCGGAACATACAAGCCATCTTTCGCAGCTGGTAATTACTCTTTGAGATTACGGGGAACAAGCGGCTGGTACGGTGCGACCCTGACAGTAACTATTGGCGGAACAATAGTTTACAACGACCTTACTCTTGCTAACGGAACAGCATCAAGCTGGTTTAATTTTACCGTAGAATCAGGACAATCTGTGTCTATGGCTTATACTGCGACTGGAACATGGCCTGAACATCTGTGGTTCGAAGTCAGAACAGGCAGTAACGGTGCCGGAGCAGCATATTTTGCCACTTTAGCAGGTCAGGCTACACCTCAACCTTTTTCAAATAGGCATAAACATTTTTCCCTTGTTAACAACACTACTGTTTACGGCGGATTCACTGGTGTCGAGACCTCATTAAGTGAACGGAAACTTTCTACAGATGCAGGGTATACTGAAGCAAATAAAGTTATTCTCAGCGGAGATAACGCTTCATATAATGTCATTAGACATAACGGAAACGGTGTCAACAGCACGGCGGTTCTTGACGGAGTGACAATTTCCGGCGGCAATGCAACACCTGAAAGAGTGTCTTTATGGATAAGATATGAATCTGATCCGGAAGGAGGAACAATACCTGTTTATTATTCCTGTGCAAATTATGAAGGCTGTTGGCCGGCTGATCAGATTCATTACGGCGGTCCCCAGTGGATGTATGCAAGAGGAGCCGCTATATCAAACTATGCCGGTGACAAGAATTATCCGGTATTAAAAAATATTTCTATTGAAAACTGTACCTCACTTAATATTGCGGACGATGTCACATACGACGGACAGGTCTATACTTGGGATGATTAAGTCTATCCAGGAGAATTAAATGAAAATTATTGAACTTTTGCTTATTGTTATCGTTATTTTATCTTTTGCAGCATGTACCGAAACAAAAGAAAAGTATGAAACAGGTTTTGTTGATGAAGATACTGCGGTCATTGATGAAGATATAGCTCTGGACGATTCTGACGATTTTGACCAGTCTGACCTGTCAGATGAGTCAGACCAGTCCGATGAAACAATTGACGAAACGGCTGACGAAGATACCGTAATGGTTGACGAAGATACAATTCTGGACGACTCTGACAACTTTGATGATTCCGACGAGTCTGAAGTATCTGACGAGTCTGAAGTATCTGACGAGTCTGAAATGTCTGACGACTCCGACTTGTCCGACGAGTCTGACGAAACAGTTGATGAAGATATTGCTGATGATGACATCTTTGTTCCACAGAATGTCATTTTTGTTAAATATAATGCTACTGGTCTTAATAACGGAACATCATGGGATAATGCTTTTACAGATCTGAGTGTTGCGATTGCTTCTGCTACAGAAGGCAAAGATATATGGGTTGCTGCCGGTAAATATAAACCTACAGATTGTCCGAATCTTTATAGCGAATGCACTTTTGAAACACCTCAAAGAAAGTACCATTTTACTTTGCTGCAGGGAGTTGGAATTTACGGCGGTTTTATCGGAACTGAAAATGATGTCTCACAGAGAGACTGGAAGAATAATGAAACTATTCTCAGCGGCGATTTCAATGATGATGATGACTCGACTGGAAATTCAGAAAACGCATACCATGTTTTTTACCACGATGGCTGGGAAAGAAAGGACAATACTGCCATTCTTGACGGATTCACTATCTCAGGAGGCAACGCAAACGGAGATGCATGGCCGAATCAGGATGGCGGCGGAATAAGAAACAACAAACGGGAGGAATTCGGTGCTGACCACACAACTCCGATCATAAGGAACTGTCTTTTTAAAAATAATTCTGCAACCCTCGTCGGCGGGGCAATGTATAATCATGACGGTGCCAGTCCAACTATCGAGAACTGTGTTTTTGTAGACAACTCTGCCGATAAAGGCGCTGCAATATTCAACTATCTGGGAACCCCTGTGATCATAAACTCTACATTCTCAGGAAACACTGCAACAACAGGCGGAGGAGCTATCGGGATAGATGATTCCACCGTAACTATAGAAAACTCTATTTTCAGCAACAACAGTTCAGTAAACGCCGGCGGAGCGATCTCTTTAAAAAATACTGCTGCTGCCATAATAAAGAATTCTTTTTTCAGCGGAAATGCCGCCCAGAACGGTGGTGCAGTGAGCAGTACGAAAACTTCTGTTCTGACAGTTGAAAGCTGTAATTTCCAGAATAATTTAGCAAACGGATCTGCTCTGCCAAGCGGACTGGGAGGTGCTATACAAAATCAGGAAAGCACAGCTACTGTCATTAATTCTGTTTTTACAGGAAATAGCGCCGTTGCCGGAGGAGCTATTGCAAACTTAATGGCAAATGCTTCAATTATAAATTGCTCGATCAGTGCCAATGCGACAGGTGGCGGTATTGCTAACGGTCAGACCAATCCTGTAATATCGAACACCATTGTTTTCGGGAACACTTCATATGATTTGTATAACATTCCAGCCGGCACTTACGGTATGGCGGCAAGTATTCCGGAGATAGATCACAGCGACATCGGCGGTTGCGGCAGTAGTGCCATGACATGCGGTGACGGAACACAAACTTGCTGGGTGTCTAATTGCGGTAATGATAACGGCGGAAACATTGATGCTTCCCCCCTCTTTTTAAATTCAGGCGAACATCCTCTGAGTTTAACCGGATCATCACCCTGCATCAATTCAGGAGACAGCACTAAAACTCCTGCCGGCATTTTGAAAGATGCCGCCGGAAACGATAGAATTATTGGAACATCTGTTGATATGGGAGCTTATGAATTCAGTGAATAGCTTATTTAAAGATATATCCCTTTTTTCTTTTGCAGTCTTTCTGCTGACAGGCTGCTCAAGCAGCAAAGAGGATCCTTTTGTATGCATTACAGCCCTCGACTGTTCAGACAATCAGATCTGTATTAACGGCATCTGTACTGACAAAGAAGGAGGCGATACAGGAAACACTGGCAACACAGGCGATACCGGAGATACTGGAGATACAGGAAACACAGGAAACACAGGAGATACAGGAGATACAGGTAATACAGGTAATACAGGGGATACTGCCGATCAGGATCAATTAGATCATGATGATAATTCTTCAGATATTGAAAACGATATAGATGACAGTGATATTGAAGTCCTGGACATTGATTCGTCTGATAATGACAATGATGAAGATATCTATATTCCAGTTTGCGGAAACGGAATTGAAGAAGATAACGGGGCAACTTTTTCAGGAGAGATTGTCCTCTTTTATCTTGAGGACGGCACAGGTCTTGTTGCGACAGACTCATCAGGGAGCGGGAACAACGGCACCATTGCAGGAGCATCATGGGTTGATGCCAAGTTCGGCAAAGGACTTCAGTTCAACGGAACTGCCGACAACTACATCTCTCTTGCATACACTCCTCCTGTTAATAATTTTACAATGATGGCGTGGATAAAAACTGAACTGACTCACGAAATCGATCCTCAGACAGATAGTGTGATAAGCGGAACAACCGGTCAGAACTATCTTTTCGGAGCTGACAACAAAGATGTAGACGGCGGGGCGGGAGTTTCAGTTGGAACGAACGGAATATCGGTTTACGAACATGGTAACGGTTATATGCCGGCACTCGCAGTATTTAACGGAACTGTCGGGAACGGATGGAATCATGTTGCTGTGACCTACACCGATCGTCAGCCTCGAATCTATCTCAACGGCATACTTGTTCAAACAGGACTTGTCTCACCAAAAGCAATAGTTTATGCACCGACAATGATAGGTGCTGGAGCTTACGGATATTTTAACGGAACAATTGATCACATTAGAATATTCAACAGACCATTATCTGATGCGGAGATAATTTCGGCAATGGGTGAAAAATGTGATGACGGCGCACTGAACGGAACCGCTGGAAAGTGCAAAACCGACTGCTCAGGGCCGGACTGCACTCCCGGCACTTTTATATATGACTATACCGGATTACAGCAGACATTCACAGTTCCGGCCGGTTCAGGAGTCTATACAATTGAAGCATGGGGAGCTCAGGGACAGAATAACAGCGGTGGAAATATTGCGGGAGGTCTTGGCGGCTATTCGAAAGCAGATGTGGCTCTTACTGGTGGTGATATTCTTTATCTTTTTGTCGGCAGTGGCGGCGGAATAGGTCCTGCGGCAGGCTGGAACGGAGGAGGAACAGGCGGATATTCCGATTGTACGGCAGCTCAGGGCGGCGGTGGCGGCGGCGCAAGTGATGTAAGGAAGAACAGTGCTGATCCTGGTTCCAGAATCATAGTTGCAGGCGGTGGCGGCGGTGCTGGTGGAAATTGTGTCTTAGATTGCGGACCCGGTTCGGGCGGCGGCGGCGGCGGCGGATACTTCGGCGGTGGCGGTGCGGGTTCATACAAACCTCTTTCAGCCCCAAAAGGCGGAACGCAATCAGCAGGAGGAAATGCCGGAGCTGGCGGAGAATATCTCGGAGTAAGCGGAACTGTCGGAACTGCCTGTACTGGCGGAAATGGCGGATCTGCACCTACCAACAGTCAGGATGGGAACGGGAATGCAACTGCCGGAGGTGCGGGCGGAGGATTAACAGGAAATAATGGGACTAATTCCGGCGATTGGACTGGCGGAAGCGGTGCAGGCGGATCAGGATATGTCGGTGCCGCAGGAAACACAAACACTTCGACATCAAACGGAATAAAGACAGGTAACGGACAGATAATAATTACAAGAACCTGCCAATAGGTTTATAGTATCTACGGAGGACTGTCGTGTTTTTTCGCACTTTTCTGACTGTTATGTTGTTCCTTACGCTTTTTTCATCATGCACTACAGAAAATACCGAAGGCTGTATAACTGCTCTTGACTGCCCTGACAATCAGATTTGCGTTGACGGCACTTGTACCGAAAAAGAAAAGGTGATACCGGAAACACTGGCGACACCGGAAACACCGGCAATACTGCGGCTGACGAAGACATTTCCGATTCTGATAATTCCGGCGATTCTGAAAACACGGACGATCCTGACGATAGTATGAAAATTAGCGGCAGCGGATGCAGTTGCGGATTGGTTTTCTAATTTTATTCGAAACAATTTTCAATCAAATTGACAAACCTCTTTTTATTTTTTAAAGTTCCATGTTTTTTGTTTTTTTTCATTTAACAATTTACATATTCAGAAAAAATTCACGGAGGAGAACATGGTTGAAAAGGCTGACATAAAATGGTCTGAACTTCGATTTGCTTACTTGAAATGTGACTACCGCTTTATTTCTAATTTCAAAAATGGAAAATGGGATGACGGCGTGCTTACAACCGATGATTATCTTAGAATTCATGAAGGCTCCACAGCTCTTCATTATGGACAGCAGTGTTTTGAAGGTTTGAAAGCATACACAGCTAAGGACGGGAAAATCCTTCTTTTCAGACCTGACAGAAATGCGGCAAGAATGAAAAATTCATGTGAACAGCTTCTTATGGCTGTATATCCTGAAAACAAATTCATTGAGGCTGCTATCAAAGTAATCAAAGCGAACGAAAAGTTTGTTCCGCCTTATGGAAGCGGTGCATCGCTTTATCTCAGACCTTATCTTATCGGTGTTGGTGAAAATGTAGGTGTAAGACCTGCATCTGAATATCTTTTTGGAATTTTTGTAACTCCGGTCGGACCTTATTTTAAAGGTGGTCTGGCTCCCTGTCACTTCACAATAGCCGGCTATGATAGAGCAGCACCTAGAGGAACAGGCGGTGTAAAAGTTGGCGGAAATTATGCGGCAAGCCTCAAGGCACATAAAGAAGCAGTTGATGCCGGATTTTCAGACTGTATCTATCTTGATCCTGCCACACAGACGAATATTGAAGAGGTGGGTGCGGCAAATTTCTTTGCCATAACAGCCGATAACACTTTTGTCACGCCTAAATCTTCTTCAATACTTCCTTCCATAACAAAATACAGCCTTATGCATATTGCAGAGCACTATCTTAATATGAAAGTTGTTGAAAAAGAGATTCCAGTTGCATCACTTGGTGAATATGTTGAAGCAGGAGCATGCGGTACTGCTGCTGTTATATCTCCTATCGGTTCGGTCACACATAATGGGAAAAGATATTCCTTCTATGGTGAAGGCAGAGAAGTCGGTCCGAAAACGAAAGAACTTTATAAAATCCTCACCTCTATTCAGAACGGCGACATGGAAAGTCCTAAAGGCTGGGTTGTCGAAGTAAAATAAACCTCAACATTAAAATTAAATCATAAAATTCAGACTGTCTTTGAAAAATCTCTCTCAGAATCATTGGCGACCCCAGGGGGATTCGAACCCCCGTTAACGGCGTGAGAGGCAGTAGAGTTATTTCTTAACCACCTGTTTTAATTGCCTTTTTTAATCTCACAGAAACAGATGCTACTAATTATGCTACCAATTTTAACTTGACCTTACACTAAAGTGCGATTACAATCCAACACAGACAACTTGAAAAAAGCGAGGTGTTTGACATGGTAAGTGTATTTCAAAGGAAAGGCAGTAAAAGCTATTATTTCAAGACTATGATTGACCGACAGGTTTATTATGAATCTACCGGAGAAACAAACTACAATCAAGCATTGAAGAAAGCAACTGAAAGAACAAAGGAACTAAAAGGACAAACGGACTTCAGAGAAGCTTTGAAAAGGCTTATAGACTGCATAGATCATGTTGATATTTCAGAAAGAGATGCCGTCCGTAATGAATGTATTGAGAAAATAGGTTCAGGAACGATTTTTAAAATGAAACTTGAAGATGCCTTTGAATCTTATCGGGAAAAGCCAAAGAAAAGAACAATCAGCGAAAGAACATATAACGATTATAAAATTCTTTGGGGAAAGTTTATTCAATGGACAAAAGAGAATTATCCAACCGTTGTTTATTTGAATGAAATTGATAATGAAATTGCAGAAAAATATCTCAATTCAGAGAAAGAAAAAGGAATTGCAGAAAGAACATATAACGAACGAATCAAGAAATTCAGAGCAATGTTTTCTGCTTTATCAAAAACAGCCGGATTGAAAGAAAATGTTTGGAAATCCATTAGCAAAATGACTGAAGGAACTATCAGCAAGAAGATGTTGACAAAGAACCAACTCAAAGACCTGTTTTCTATTACAGACGGTGAAATGAAGGTTTTATTTATGATCGGGCTTTTTACCGGATTGAGATTAGGCGATGCCTCAACCCTTAAATGGAAAGAGATCGACTTTGAAAACGGATTCATTATTAGACTGCCTAATAAAACAAAGAACCTGAAAAAGAAGATTGAAATTCCGCTTCTAGGAATATTGAGAGAGAATCTTGAAGAAATCAGAAACAGCCTTCCTGATAAAAACAAAAGTGAATATGTTCTTCCAGAAATGGCACGGCTTTATATAAACTCCCCTTCTTATCTTTCCTTCCTTATTCAGCAAACATTTGTAAAAGCCGGAATAGAAACAAAGGTTGAAAGAGAAGGAACTACCAGAAAAACCGCTGTATATGGATTCCACAGCTTCAGACACAGCTTTGTTTCCCTTTGTGCTTCAGGCAATATTCCGGTGAATGTTGT
>DAOQAY010000054.1:0-16851 GCA_035354435.1 bacterium | reverse complement strand
ATTATCAATAAAGAGATCTCTGGCATAGTATATAACTTTTTCTTTATCACCTTTTGCCTGAGCAATTTTTAACAGCCATTCGTTCCACACTCTTACTAATCCAGGTTTTTCTTTTTTATCGTAATTAATGCCTTCAAGTGCAAACAGTTCTGCTTTTTCAAAGTTTTTATTGTCAATCGCATTTTGAATTGCTTTCTTGCGCAAGTCGCTGTTTTTCATGTGTTTTTCTAAATATTCCTCAGATTCATCTTTGTTTTTCTTAAGTAGAACTTCATACATGATCTGCTGTAGTTCCTCTTCTTCGTATTTTGACTTCATGTTTTTTTCAAGCCTTTGAAAAAGCTCTTCTGTCTCAGCATCCGTTTTTATTAAGTTTGATGCCGTCCACAACATATCAAGGTGCCAATCCCATCCTTCAAATATTTTTTTATCGTATGCATGAAAACAATAATCAAGAAGAAGCTTCCTCACATTCTCGTTTTTTTGCTTTTCCGAAATTTCAGAAAACATTTTCAAGGCATAAGAAATGGAATTTCCTATATCGCCATCACTATCATCAGAGTACTGAAGAGCAGCGGTCATTTCTTCAATTACAGCGGTACAAATTAAAATAGCACTTTTATAATTTCCTGCTTCTATCTGTTTTTGAGCAGATTCTAAAAAATTATCTATGGCTCTGCCAGCATATCTTGAACTATAGCGATTTATAAAGCCATGTCCGTCTTTAAAGGAACAAAGTATTGATTTTATCTGTTTTCTATAAAACTCTTTTGATTCTTCAGTGTTGTAATGGACAAATGACGAAATAAAAAGACCTCTGAAATCAGTGTCATTTAACGACAAGTTCATAATAAACTGTTTAAGCTCATCATGATCAACTTTTTCCAGCAATTCATGTACTTGTTCTTCCACGGTTTTCTTTTTTACAGGTCTGGATGATTTTTTTGAACTGGAAGATGAAAATTTCATTCCTAATTTCAGACTGTTTTCACGCAGACTGAAAAGTGTCGCCGCCACATGTTTACAAACGGGACCCGCATCATACGGACAATCGCAGAAAAAATCTTTTACTTCTCCGTTTTCAACAGTCAGCTCTACAAGATAATCCTCGCTTCCTTCAACAATAACTTTAAATATTCCGGAAGAAATCTCTTCAATTTCACCGACATGACCGTTTTTAAAATATGATTCTCCCCGCTTAAGAATTTTCTCATCAATATATTCTTCAAATTTATTAAGCTGCATACTCATTTCGGCACCTCTTTTTCAAGTTTCAATATGTCATGTTCAGCATATAAATTCAGTCGATTTTTGCAAGAAACATTTCCTTGTAACATGAATCTATTGCTGTAGAATATTGAGACTTTACAAAATAAGGGGGTCTGAATATGAAATGTGCATACAAAAAAGCTGTCAGACATGAGCTTGACCGCACAAAAAACTGCAAACCTGAAATATTAAGCGAAAATGACATTATCCACCTGCCGGAAATAGTGAAAAAGTACATCCGCTACACAGGTTTTACCGGAAGAGAAAAGATCTTGAATTTCCGTGCTGAGTTCAAAGGAGGCATCCGTTTCAAACCAAACGAAGGTTATATGCCTTTGAAATCGGTTCAGTATAATTTTTTCGATGTCCATTCCCGGTTGTTTTACATTGTGGCAAAAAAGAGCGGTATCCCGGCAATCGGACTTCATTTATATAGAGATGCAAAGGCGATTTTTAAGGTAAAAATATTGGGATTGTTCACTGTCGTTGATGCTTCCGGACCAAAAATGGATCAAGGGGAGACTGTCACAGTGCTGAATGACATGGTTTTCATGGCTCCCGGCGCTCTTATCGACAAAAAGATCCAGTGGGAAAACATCAATGATCTGACCGTGAAAGCAACATTCACAAACGGTGACATTAAAGTCAGTGCCGTTCTGTACTTTAATGAAGAAGGCAGATTGTTGAATTTTATAAGCAGCGACAGATTTGAAACAGACGGAAAGGAATATATCAACAACCCGTGGGAAACACCAGCCTCAGAATACAAAGATATAGACGGATATAGAATCCCGTCAAAGGCAAAACTGATCTATAAAAGACCGGAAGGTGATTTCTGCTACGGGGAATTTGAGCTCGTAAGCATGGAATATAATTGCAGAAAGTTGAGGTGATTTGACCACTTAAGTGTCGCTGCTTTTTCCCCTTCAGCACGAGTTCTTCGTGTTTCAGGAAATATTCTATGGTTTCAATGCGGATGGTGTTTCCTTTTTTTTCAGTTTGTCTGAGACTTAAATAAACTTATTCGTTTTCTTGCATATTTTCTATCAGGATAGTATAACAATGTGGGAATGTAATCCCTAATAGTTATAACAATATGGGATTATGTTCCCTGATCTTAGTGTTTTTTTATGGAGGATGTTATGTATGAAAGATCTTTAAATGCTGTAATTGCTAAGAAAACTGGTGGTAATAAAGCGATTGTCGTTGTTGGACCTCGTCAAGTTGGAAAAACAACTCTTATCCAGCATTTTTTACAAGACAGAGAACATCTGTTTTTAGATGCAGATGATCCGACGGTTAGGGTACTTTTAACAAATCCTAATACTGAAGAATTACGGAGAATAATCGGAAAGTCCACGATAGTTTTTATTGATGAGGCTCAACGAATACCTGGAATTGGTATCACTCTTAAAATAATAATCGATCAGTTCAAATCTGTGCAACTTTTTGTAAGTGGTTCATCATCTTTTGAACTTTCAAATGAGTTGAATGAACCCTTGACGGGAAGGAAATGGGAATATGAACTTCTTCCGATAAGCTGGGAAGAATATGAGCAACACCATGGATATCTTGTTGCTGAGCAACAGGTTGAAAATCGTCTGTTGTATGGATTTTATCCTGATGTGTTAAATCATCCCGGTGAAGAAAAGGATATTTTAAAACAGTTGGTTAACAGTTATCTTTACAGGGACATTCTGGCTTATGCCAATATCAGAAAACCGGAAATACTTGAAAAGCTGGTTCAGGCACTTGCTTTGCAGATGGGAAACGAAGTTAATTATAATGAACTTGCTCAAACAGTGGGTGTTGATAGAAAAACTATTGAGAATTATGTAAACATCCTTGGTCACGGGTATGTAATTTTTTCATTGGGAAGTTACAATAAAAACTTGAGGAGTGAAATAAAAAAGAGCCGGAAGATCTATTTTTATGACAACGGAATACGAAACATGATCATCGGAAATTTTAATTCTCTGGATATGCGTCAAGATAAGGGAGCTCTATGGGAGAATTTTCTCGTATCTGAACGAAAAAAACAATATGCATATAAGAATAGTTTTTCGAACAGCTACTTCTGGCGTACCCGTCAGCAGCAGGAGGTTGATTATGTCGAGGAATCAGCTGGTAAGTTAACAGGATTCGAGTTCAAATGGAAGGCAAAGTCAGGACTGAAACTGCCAAAAACTTTTACAGAAACATACATGGCTGATACCAAAATTATTGATAGAAGTAATTTTAGAGATTTTGTAGTTATGTGATATATACCTATTTCTTCCCCTTCAGCATGAGTTCTTCGTGTTTCAGGAAATATTCGATGGTTTCGATGCGGATGTTGAATGTCGCTCCGGGTTTGTTCTGGTCGATGTCGTGGAAGAGGAAGTGCGGTGTGGCTGATGCGTCGAGGATGTTGTCGATATATGAATAGGTCGGTGCATCGTGTCCGCATTTGAAACTGCTGAGGTCGATGACTGCAAGATTTGTGTGTCTTGCCGCGACTCGTGCCGCCATGATCTTCAGGTTAGTATTCCTGTTGAAATTTCTACCCCAGACATCGGTGATGTCAAAGCTGTTTTTTTCTGTTTCTTCATCTTTAAAAAGGGGATCTATGAAACTTGCACTGTCCGGAAGCGACTCGATGCAGAGCACAGGAAAGCCCTTTAACTGGAATTTTTCGAGTATTTTGTGATTAAGTCCCGGATCGTGGTGATAAGGATGCCCGACAAGAAGTATTCCCATTTTGTCGTGGAGTATCAGATCATTGACAACTTCTGCGCCAGAGGTCTGTAAAGTCGAATAATAACAAGCCATTGCCTTCAAACCCTGATTCACAGCCCACGCATTTTCGTCACTTGTCAGCTCAAACTTTTCCTTGAAATATTCATAAAGTATCTCATTTATCTCAACCGGATTATCCATGCTCACAAGCGGTCTCCAGTAATCAATGCCGTTATCTGCAAAAAAATCGGTCTCCCGCTTGAAAACGGCATTCACAACTTCTGGAGTTCCCATCTGAATGACACATGCATTGTTGCCCAGAGTGTTCAAAACCGAGGAATGAAGGTGTGTTATGATCGGAAAACAGATATGGGTGCATTCTTTTTTGAGTAGAAGATTGTAAATATGCGCCGGAGCGACTTTTGCAGGAAAACACGGGTCGATCGCACCCCATTTATTACCTTTTGCCCAGAGTTCATCACTGGTATAGTCGCTGTAAACAACTTTCATTCCAAGAGTTCTGAGATAAGTTGAGAAAAATGGAGAATAAAGGTACATGTTGAGAAGTTTCGGAATGCCGATGACCATCTTTTTCCTTTTTTCGATAACTTCCTTGGGTGATGCTTCGAATTTAGGATTTTGGACCGGCCTTCTTTCATTTTTCGGATAATATTTCGACTGATCTATATCGGCACCGTTTTCAGGCATTTTCTCAAATTCAAAATCACTGAACACAAGATGAGCCGCCTCATCGACGAGATTGCGCACTTTTTTAAGCGATTCATCCCTTTTTGCGGCAAATTCACGCATATCTTCAGCACTTTCCGCCATTCCTTTTTCGCACTGATTGCCTGAAATGAACCTGATATGCCCGCCGTTTGCGGTTTTTATATCAATGAAAGCTCTCGGACATTTATTTGTGCAGAAACGGCATCTTGTCGATTCATCATTTCTTGTGGAATATTCAACAGTTGAAGCATCTGCAATCCCTGTGAACGATGATCTTTCAATATTTGAATCAACAGCGACCATTGCCGCACCGATAGCTCCGCAGATATCGGCATATCTGTGAACATTCACCCTTGCATCGGGAATCCTGCTTTTTATATAGTCGACCTGAGCTTTAACCGCCGCAAGATTTTTCTGAGTTCCGCCCTGAAGCACGATATTTTTTCCGAGTCTTGCAATATTTGATTCCTGAACGACATAGTTCCAGATATTTTTCGGCAGAACCAGCGCAAGACCTGCCATGATTTCTTCTTTTGACCAGCCTAACTGCTGAAAATTGACCTTGTCCTGCTCCATGAAAACAGCGCAACCATAATTAAAAGCGGGGGCTTTCCTCGCCTTGAAGGCATGTTCAGCATACTTTTCGACAGGAATCCCGAACTGCGCCGCCATTCCCTGAAGAAAAAAACCGTTCCCCGCACTGCACTGGGTGTTAAGTTTAAAATCAACGACCCGACCGTGCTTCATGAAAAGGACTTTTATATCCTGACCTCCGATATCGCAGATCAGATCTATTTCGCCGTAATATGCAACTGCCGATTTCATGTGAGCGACAGTCTCGACGATCGCTTTATCAAGATTGAATGCGGTTTTCAAAATGGCAGAAGCGTATCCGGTGACTGCACTTCCAAGTATTTTTATCTCTATTCCCTTGTTCTCTCTCCATTTTTCCATTTTCACGAACATTTCACGGACATCGCTCACAGGATTGCCGTTGGAAAGGAGATAATCTTTGTAGAGGATCTCTTTTTTCCGGTTTATCAGCACCAGTTTTGTGCTTGTCGAACCTCCATCGATCCCCAGATAACATTCATAAATTTTTCCTTTTTCAAATTCCGGAGCAATGAATTCAGGAATGGAATATTTTTTTGCAAATTCAATTACTTCTTCGTCACTTTGGACAAGTCCGTCGATTATGGCACCGCTTGATTCAAGCTTTGAAAGCCGTCCTTTTGCAATGTAAGCGTCAAGTTCCGCAGTTCCTTTGTAAATGTATAAGTTGCCGGAATTGCTGGAAAGTTCGTCGGTCTTTCTTCCAAAGAGCACTGCTCCTGTCGCTGCAAAATACTGTGAATCTTCAGGCACAAATATCGCTTTTTCAATATCTTTGCAAACCGGCTCGAACTTGTGAATCTTCCATGTCACAGGAAGCTGTTCGCGCCAGATATCGGTCAGCGCCGGAAGGTAGGTGTGCGGACCGCCAAGAAGCAGGACTTTGTCTTTGAGAACATTGCCTCTGACAAGAACTTCAAGGTTCTGTTTGACGATGGCGGTGCAGAGCGATACGAAAATATCTTCTTTTGCGACACCGGCCTTCAAAAGTCCGACAACATCTGTTTCGGCAAAAACTCCGCACTTGGCGGCGATATGATTTATTGTCTTTCCGTGAGCTCTTATTTTGTTGGCTTCAATGGTGGAAAGCCCAATCTTATCAAGTATTTTGTCAATCGTGGCACCGGTTCCGCCGGCACATTTATCATTCATAAACGAGAGAGTGGAGCGGTCATCGACTTCACCTTTCCAGATAATGACTTTTGCGTCCTGACCGCCAAGTTCGATAACAGCAGACACATCAGGATGCATCGATTCCACAGCATAACAGACTGCGTTAACTTCCTGAATATAATGGGCATTTACCGATTCTGCGATAGCTCTCGAACCGCTTCCTGTAATGAACAGGCTGAAATCTGACTGCGGAAAAGCATTTTCAATCTGAGTAAGAAGATCTCTTACAAGCTCAGGCTGTTTTGTATTGTGGCGCTCGTATTTTTTCCATATTATGCTGTTTTTACTATCCAGAACGACCGCCTTTACAGTGGTCGACCCGACATCAATACCGACAGAAAGAGTGTTTTTTACGGCAACATCAACTGACATTTTTTTATTTCCCAGAATATGAACAAAATCGACTCGGAGTTTTAACACGCATGATTTTTAGAGTCAAATTTTAATGTTTTTAAATATAATTCTGAAAATTTTGACAATCCTGCAATTTAAATGGTATGTTAACAGCCGGCTGAAATAACATGGAGGGATTATGAGAGTTGAACAGATTTCGGTTCTATTGAGAAATGAGCCGGGTGTATTGAGCAGAATTCTTGAAGCGATCAGTAACGGAAATATAAATATTCTCGGACTTACAATAAATGAAACTGCGGCTTTCGGCGAGCTTCGTATCGTTGTGAGCGATACACAGAAGGCGCATGAGATTCTCAATAAGATCGATGTGTCGCATAATGTTGTGAAGATAATTGTTGTAAATCTTCCGGATAAACCGGGCGAATTGATGAAAATTGCGAAACTTCTGAGTGAAAATGAGATAAATATTGATTATATCTACACACTTTCTGCCGGAAAGAACAGTGCATTTATTGCAATAA
Organism: bacterium; assembly: GCA_035354435.1. Lineage (GTDB taxonomy): Bacteria > UBP6 > UBA1177 > UBA1177 > UBA1177 > JAKLDO01. The sequence goes on along the minus strand of DAOQAY010000054.1, from coordinate 9,475 downwards.
AGAGCTGGGATATGCCTGCAACAGAAGAGATACTTGTCGAGAATAAAATGAAGATCGTCACGCTGAAGGAAATAAATCACTAAGAGAGGAAAAAATAATGTTCAGAGTTCTTTTAATCGCATCGTTCCTGCTGTTTTCGCTTCCTGTATTTTCACAGGAGAATGGAGACAAAGAGGAAAACGCTTCCACAGATCAGACGACTGATGAAGCTGTAAATGAAACTCCTGCTGAACCTGAGACTCAGTCTGAACCGGTAACAGAACCTGCACCGGCTCCTGAACAGAAACAGGAAGTTGCAGCTGAACCAGAAGCTGAGCCTGAACCTGAAAAAGAAGCCAAAGTTGAAGCGGCTCCAGTACCGGCTCTTAAAATTAAAGAAGGTAAGCCATCTAAATTCTTCGAACTTTACGGCTATTTTGCATTTGCAAACAAGCTGACATCAAACATGATTCTGAACGGAAATAACCCGTATCTTTCATCGACAAAAGTTGTCGGATTGGATGAGTCCAACGGAGTATATACAGCAAAAAGTTCGTCAAAAGAAGACATACTTTCATGGGCATGGCTTAAACTCCATCTCGAACCCGTGATAGACATCGCTGAAACTCTTGAGATCCACACAAAAATGTCGATATTCGGAAATACAGTAATGGGTGCTGACAATTTTGAAGCGGATACCAGAAATAACGGACTGCTCAGAGATGCACAGCTTGCAAACTCAGCAAACATCATTTTTGAAGGTCTTTGGGCATCGGTTGATACTCCGATCGGAGAACTCAAGGCAGGAAGAATGCCTTTCAACTGGGGTCTTGGACTTCTTTATAATGACGGTAACGAAATAAATGACCAGTCTACAGGAGATTATATGGACAGAATTCAGCTGACTATTCCAGTCGGCGGATTCAAGATCATTCCCGCATTCGACTTTGCTTCTTCAGGCGTTCTTGAAAAATTTCACGACTATCTCATCGACTCGTCACAGAAAGATGATGGATACAATGTCAGTGCAATGTTCATGATGAACGAGGACGATCCTGAACTTCTTGAGAATAAGCTTCTCAACGAGCAGACTGTGGCTGAATTCGGTGCAATGGTCATGTTTTCGTGGAAAGATAAAGGTTCAATGATATGGGACGAGACAAACAAGGTTTCTCTTCCGATCACTGATAATAATTATAACAGTGAAAACACTTATGCTCTTGTAAACCAGAATGCGAAGCTCTGGAAGTTTGACGGCTGGCTGAAACTTCACCACAAGAATTTTTCTCTCAGTGCTGAGCTTGCATTTCTTTACGGAAGTATCGGTCAAATGATCGTTGATAAAGATGAAAAGAGCGTGAAGACTGAGTCTGTCGGAGTTGCGGTTGAATTGGAATACCGTGCAATTCCCAAGAAATTTCATCTTTCACTTCTTACCGGTGTGGCTTCTCCTGATGATGCCGATTTCGTTCAGGGCGATTCATGGAACAATCCCGGCAATTCGATAAACAGTGATTCTGCAAATCTGGATACAAAAGTTCAGAATTTCAGATTTAACAAGGACTACAAGTTCAATTCCACGCTCTGGAATGAATTTCTCGGAAGATTTACCGCAGGATACTATGCAAGTTTATTTGGAACCTACTATATTCTTGATGAATTGAAGATAGATCTCGGTGCCACCTATACAATGGCGCTTTACGCCAACAATTCAATAGGCGGAAACGGACTTCCTGTTTCATTTGAACCTTTCATAAGTATCGACTATGCCAACAAGAGCGGTCTTCGCGGCGGAGTTAAATATCAGCTCGGCGTTCCGTTAAGCGGTCTTGACGGACTCAACAGTGACGGCGATGTTGTGAACACAGAGCTTTATCACTTCCTGAATGTATATCTCGGAATAGTCTTTTAATTCAACGATAATTAACCGGAGGATATTTAAAATGTTCAGAACTTTCGATGAAATTATTGCCTTCGTGAAAAAATCACCTAAAAAACAGAGAGTTGCGGTAGTCGGTGCCGGCAAAGCAGTTGCAATTGAAGCGGCTGTTGATATGGTAAGCGAAAATCTGGCGGAACCGGTACTTTTCGGTCCGAAAGAAAAGATAATGCATCTTCTCGAAGGAACTATTCTTGAAAATAAAGTTGAGATAGTTGACTGCGCCGATGATGAGATCAGCTGTGCAAGATCTGTCGATTATGCTGTTGACGGGAAAGTTCAGCTCATCCTTAAAGGAAGTGTTGAAACCGCAATGCTGATGAAAGCGATTCTCAGAAAAGAAAGAGGATTGAAAGATTCTCCTGTCGTTACCGATATTCTTATTTTCGAAGATCCTCTTTCAAAAGAAACCGGAAGGCTTGTCGGTCTTACAGACGGCGGACTTATTCCGCTTCCTGATCTCAATACAAAAATCGAAATGACAAGAGGAGCAGTGAAAGTTTTCCACAAACTTGGCTTTGAAAAGCCGAAAGTTGCCTATATTTCGGCAATTGAAAAGGTCAGTCCGAAGATACAGTCCACAGTTGATGCCGCTGAGATCCAGAGAAGGAAAGCTGAAGGTGAGCTCGATGATATCAACGCTTATCTTGAAGGACCTTACGCAATTGACAATGTAATTTCCGAATATGCCGCAAAAGTCAAAGGAATCGATTCAGTCATGGCCGGAAGAGCAGATGTTCTCGTTATGCCGAATATCGAGTCCGGCAATGTGCTCGGCAAACTTGTAAATTACTGGGGAAATGCTCAGAACGGTCACATAATCACAGGTGCCAAGGTGCCTGTACTGCTCAGCTCAAGAGCCGATGATGCCCGTGCAAAGATCAATTCGCTGGTGCTTGGAATTCTTGCAAGCCTGTAAAATATGCCAGTAAAAACAACAACTTCAGAAGTAATTTATCCGGTAGAAATTCATTTAAAAGTCATAATGTTTTCCGATGCCGGAGATGAAAAAAATATTTCAGACTTAAATCTCATCCTTGAAAAGTTCTCAATCCCCCTCAAAAAAGATTGGACAGTCTCAAAAAGTTCCGCCGGAAATTACAGATGCTACACCGGAAAAGTGTATATTGAATCAAAAGAACTCATGTATGCACTATTTGCCGAACTCAATCAGCATCCCAATGTAAAATTCGCGATTTAACCGATAATTTTCAACATTTTGTTCGCCTGATTTTCTTAATAAGTTCTATTTTCCCAAATGGGGAAACTTGCTATTTTAAGAAAAAATGATTATATTTTCCTGTATTTTAGTATTTTCTCGGATGGGAAAAACATGAATAACAGGAAAATAACAGAGTCAAAATTGTTTGAATCCTTTCAGAAGGGTTCTTTTTTACTAAGACCGTTTATTATCGAACAGATTGAGAGGGGCGTTCGCATTTATCCGTCTTATGTGGCGGATGCGGTGATTGATGCCAAACTACCGGAAAGCGGTGAACTGTTAAAATTCGTGGTCGAAGCGAAGACATCAAATACGCCGCTGATTGTTCAACGCGCAATTGTTCAGGTAAAAGAAGCGTCAGAGAACAGTTCTTACAATCCGATGATAATTGTTCCATATCTTTCACCGGAAAGATTGAGTGAGCTGGAAAAGGAAAAAGTAAGCGGTGTCGATCTGTGTGGAAACGGAGTTTTGATAGTGCCTGACCGTATTTATGTTTTCCGCTCGGGACAACCCAACAGATATCGTGAGTCAAGACCGTTGAATAATCCATATAAAGGGCGTTCTGCTATGGTGGCAAGAATGTTTTTAATGCAGTCTGAGTTCAGTTCACTTAATGCCTTGCAGAAAATGCTCGGAATTGCTGGAGAGAAAATGGTTATTTCTCAGGTATCTAAAGCGGTACAGGCACTGGAAAATGATCTTATTGTCTCAAAATCTGGCGGAATGATCTCACTTTTAAATCCCTCTTTACTCCTTGACCGTCTGTCCGCTGAGTGGAAAAGACCGGTATTCCGTTCACAGCAGAACTTGAGATTACCGGCAGGACTGAATTCTCTTTCATCATTATCTCAAGATCCTTTATTAAAATGGGCGGTGACTGGTGAATCTTCAGTATTGCAATATGCGGTATTTGCTCAGGGGAAGCCCTTGAAAATAGCAGTAACTGACATTGCCGCAGCTTTTAAACTCATTGAGGGGATTCCTGAACCTGTCGCAAATTTTGCAGATGTTGTGCTTTTTGAAACTGATGAACCAGGTTTTTTCTTTTCAAATAGCCTTGATGCCTCCGGTATCCGATGGGCGGGCAGATTACAGACATTCCTTGATCTGTCGGCAGGTGATGCCCGCCAGAAAGAGGCGGCAGCTGATATCAGGAAACAGATATTAAAAGGGGTAAATATATGATAAATGACATAATGTGGTCCAGCTTTGTTCCCTTATGGAGAGATTTAACGGCTGTCAATAATGGAATGCTCGTAACAGGAGGATATAAACGGCAGTGACATCAGTCCGTTTTCTTTTAAGATAGAAGATCTCCAGATATCGATTCCGAATTCTGTAAGTATTGCTGTAATGAAGCTGACAGCTATGAGAGATCGTCATAGGAAATCAATTGATGAAAGCCTATCAACCAGAAATAGGGAGTTTGCAAGAGAACAAGCTCAAAAGCATGCCGGAGATGTTTTCAGGGCAGTTGCTATGATGACTCGTGAAGAAAGTGACCTCATGTCTGAAATTCTGAATAAGATAAAAGATATGGATGTGTTTATTTCTGCTGGAAAGATATTCAGAGAGTATTTTTCTGATAACACCGTTCCCGGAATGCTAATGGTTTCTCCAAACTGGGAGCGTTCCGATCTGGAAGAAATAAAAACGGTGCTTCACGGCTGGTTTAAGTAGTATTTCAAATCATAAACTAGCAATTTGTAATATGTGTCACGAGTAAACTCAATCAGCATCAAGCCGTGAAATTCGCGATTTAGTAGATAGTTTTTATCTTTTCACATTTCTGACAGCTTTTTTCAGTTGCTCAATTGTCCTGACACTGTCACGACATTTTCATAAGATCGGAAAAACTTAACAATCTTATAGAGTTCTTTTTCATTGATGCTTAAATCAAAAGAAATGTTTTTGTAAGGAGAGACCTGCTCGCTGTCATTGTGGATTTGAAATAGAAATACTTGTAATCTAAGAATCAATTCATATCTTTGTTTGTGAGGAATAAGTTTGTTGGCAATATGGAAGAGAGGTGAAAATATGAATTTAGGAAAATGGTTGCTTGATTTACCTATGTATAAAGAACAAAGAATGACAGATGAAGTGTTTTTAGAGATTGAAAAGGTAATGAAAAATGATGTTATTTCAATGTCAGGATTGCATCTGGATGCTTTTTGTCAGGAATGTAATGATTCTTCAGTTTTTAAATCTTTGTTTATATCAACCAATAAAGATATGGCTTACCGCAATGCATCTTTATTGCAGTTTTACAAAAATGAGGAGAATACTACTTTTTTGTTCACATTTTCCTGTTCAAGAAATGTTCACCATCAAATTAAAATTATGTTAGATATAAAAGGAGCAGCAAAATATGATGTGCTCACTATAGGCCGAAATGTTTTTGATGATAAGTTTGAGGAAGTGTTTGCTGGTCAGTCTAAATTAATTAAAAAGATAGGGCAATATCCGACCGGAACAGATATAGAAAAAACAGATAATGATAAATTTGCCAGCATTATAGGAAAAGATAAATTATCTGAATTAAAAAATGCTTCAATTTGTAAAACATTTGGGATGGGTGCGGCTTCTTTTACTTATTACAGAAGAGTCTTTGAATTTGTTATAGATTTAGAATACGAATCACACAAAGAAGATGTTGTTCTATTAAAAAATAAAGAAGGAGAAATGCTAGATTGGGAACATCATAAAACTAGCGACAAAATTGATCTTCTGGAAAAATATCTGCCACAATTTGTCTTGGACTCGAAGGGTGTGTTATATTCAATATTAAGTAGTGGTGTTCACAATAATCTTTCAGATGAAAAATGCGTGGACTATTCCGATTTATTAAAATACTGCATAAATCAAATTCTGATTGAGACCTACAAAAATAGAGAAGCTGAAAAAGAAAAAGAAGAAGCATTGAAAGCATTGAAAAACATAAAGAAGAATATATAAAAAAGCATTATCGTTCATCCCCATCCCAACAATAGTTTGAAAGAGATTGATTTATTTAAGGGGTTTGTTTTTCTGTCTACTCGCCGTCGGGAGTGTTTGCGCATCTGATGGCATCTTTGACTGTGCAGAAATCTGTCATGGGGACATTTGCCATTCTTGCGTCTATCCAGTCAAACTGTTCTTCAAGTGACCATGCCCAGCCGTCTACATGTCCTGCGCCCTGACATTTTTTGTAATTTATCTGATATCCCTGAGCGCAGAGAGTTTCGAAAGATGCTGTTTCTATTTCAGGATTTACAAGGTCGTCAAGTTCGCCAAGAACCATAAGAGCGGGTATGTTGTCAATTCTTGGAAGCTGTGTTGTCGGCAGTGTGTTCTGTGCGACATAACAGTCCCAAGGCGGCATATTTACAAGGAAAGGTTCAATCGCAGCCTGAGACAGCAGTTCTGCTGAATAAAGATCATCCAGAGAATCCATTCCGTCAACTGCCGCACCCATGTCACAACTTGGGTCAACTGCGGCAACCGGAAAGTTTACATCAAAAGGAGAAACGAAAACTTCGGAAAGATTTTCTGTAACGCCTGTATACCATGAATTTGAAGAAAGAAGGAAAAGTGCAGTATTTCCGCTTGCTTTTACAAAATTCTGAAGAGCGACCTGAGCATGTGTCGCAAGGTCTGTTGGCGGAATTCCCCATGAAGCGCCTTTTATAACAAGTTCTGGAGCGTAATAAGGAGCATATCTTGTGGTGAAAGCCGCAGCATGTCCACCCTGAGATCCGCCGATTATTCCGTTATCACCGGGAAGAGCTTTCAAACCTTTAAGATTGATAAGGTTTTTCGCCGCTCTCATCATGTCAAGCACAGCAATTGCAGTCGGTTCACCGATAAGATACGGATGAAGACCTGATGACGGTCCGCCGAAACTTTTAAGTCCCAGATAATCAGGAGCCGCAATAATATAACCGAAAGATGCAAGGAGAACTGCGGTTCCGGTCGCTTCGCCTTCGATAGTTGTATCAGTCGAAGGAGCACAGATGTCATTGAATCCACTTACCGTTCCGTGAAGGACGCTGATAACAGGGAAAGTCATGTTTTCGTCGATATCAGGCATTGCAACAACGCCTGTAGCATCGACAAGCTGTCCTTTATCCTGAGTCTGATAGCGGATGCGGTAGACTTTGACATCATATTTCGGCCTTCTTACGATATTTCTGCTTTTAACTTCATCATTTGTTTCCATCATTGTGATAAGAGCCGCTTTTTTCCTTGCCGCAGCTCCTTCAAGGTCTGTCAGAAGCTCTTCACTTTCAAGTATGAACCCGAGCCCTGTTCCCATCGGAAGCTCTTCCTGTTTAAGCCACTGATATTCATCCATTCCGCACACAGCCGGAGCGACTCTCGGGTCGTAAGGAACAAAATTGTCTTCGTCTATTATTTCATCAATTGTTTCATCTGTCATTTCATCAGCAGTTTCGTCAACCGTTTCATCCGATTCCGTTAAAACTTCGTCGGACAATTCACTGTCATTCGTTTCATCGTTTGCTTCATCAACAGTTTCGTCTGTGACAACCTGATCTAGATCATTAACACTGTCTTCATCTGTCTTTTCATTTTTGTCTCCGCTTGAGCAGGAAAAAACGAACAATGAAAAAACAGCAAAAACAAATAAAATTTTTTCAGTCATAAAAGGCTTGCTAATCATAAATTTACTCCCGGATAAAATTAAATCGGACACGCTGGGATTAATTATCCATGGAAAAACCGTTTCGTCAAGGTTCAGTTTAATTACTTCATAAAATCAATGATTTATTGAAATATTATCTGAACTCGGTATTATCCGCACTGCTATGAGAGTTGGAATATGAAAGCTTTTCTTGAACCATATTACGGCGGAAGTCACAAACGCTTTGCCGATGCAGTGATAAATTGCGATCCTGACAACTTCGTACTGTTCACACTTCCCGGAAGACACTGGAAATGGCGGATGCACGGTGCGGCGGTGTCTCTTGCACAGCAGGTGCTTGATTCGGGTATTGATTTCACTCACATAATGGCGACATCGCTTATTGATCTTGCTTTGCTGAAGTCAATTATAAGTCCGAAACTTCCAAAGTGCCGGTACACGATATATTTTCATGAGAATCAGCTTTGCTATCCGTGGTCGCAGAATGATAACGATCCGACAGAAAGGAAAGATCTCCATTACGGTTTTATTAATTTCACTTCAGCACTCGTTGCAGATGAAGTAGTGTTCAATTCAAACTACAATAAAAACAGTTTTTTTAATGCGCTTAAACCGTTTCTTAAAGCATTTCCTGATGAAAATCTTGATGGCAGTATCGGTGAAATTATCAATAAATCTAAAGTGATATACCCGGGATTCGAGCCTGTCAGTATTGTGAGAGAAGTGCATAACGACATTCCTGTAATACTTTGGAACCACCGGTGGGAATATGACAAAAATCCTGACGAGTTCTTCAAAGCACTGTTCAAGCTTCATGATAAAGGTGTGAAATTTAAACTTGCCGTTGCCGGAGAGGAACGGGTGAGATCTCCTGAAATATTTGCCATAGCGAAAAATAAGCTTAAAAATGAAATAATATTGTGGGGATATCTTGAAAGCCGTGAGCAATACTGCGAACTTTTAAGCAGATGTGATCTTCTGCCTGTAACCTCTCATCACGAATTTTTCGGCATAAGCGTGCTTGAAGCCGCATCCGCCGGAGTGATTCCTTTACTTCCGGAAAGATTGAGCTATCCAGAACTTTTTCCGATCAGAGATTTTAGAGAACTTTATTATCCAGACGGTGGACTCACTGGGTTTATTGATGATTCCATTAATAATATCAACAAGTTCAATCTTGCAGGAATAATATCGCAGTCTAAAATATTTGCCATTCAGAATAACAAATGCGGTTCCAATTTTTTCAACTGAAACATCTTTTTTTTCTTTCATTTGTATTAATTAATATTAAAATTCCCTGAGATTAATCTTTTTTGGGAAATGTCAATTCATGAAAAATCCTATCTATTTCAATTTTATGAAAGTCACTGCAGTCGTTTTGCTCTTCTGCTTTGAACTGGTCGCGCAGACTGAACCGTCTGAGCAGGGCACTCTCACGGTAACGACTGTTCCTGCCGGCATGAATGTCTATGTCGATGGTAAACTGTCGGGCAAGTCACCTATCGTTAAACTGCCGGTGCCCGCAGGAAGCAGGATCGTTTCAATTGAAACGGAGCCATGTTACAAAAGTGTTCTGTTCTATTCGTGGAACAGGTCGGTCTATATCGAAAAAGGGCTTGACACAGCTGTCGAAATAGTTCCCGAACCTATTCTCACAAGCTTGAAAGTGGGCGGAATAGAAGTCGGCGGC
>DAOQAY010000053.1:0-17280 GCA_035354435.1 bacterium | reverse complement strand
CAGTGCTATCGGCAAAAATGGTGAAATTTATGTTGTTGGCACTACAAAAGGTAATAATAGTGCAGGTGGTGAAGATGTTCTTCTCACAAAATTCAGCGATAGTGGCGCTACTGAGTGGACAAAACAGTGGGGATCCGAGTTGTTAGATTTTGGATATTCAGTAGTTTTAGGCAGTTACGGTGCAATATATGTCACAGGAGAAACTTTCGGTGATCTTGACGGCAACACAAATTCAGGTGGCTATGATATTTTTCTAACAAGCATATTTGAGTATTGAAACCGATAATAGTTCTAGTTAAATTAATTTCTTTCTCCTACCTTACCAAAATAATTCGCTATAGCGAAAAGTTCTCCAGCGACCGGTCAATGAGGTTCTGAGTTATTCCGTCGCCATGAGAAATTCCGTAGGGGTCAGAAGAAATAGGGATATTAATGTGGAGTTTTCTCAATAGATAAAGATGTCAGATAGACAATTTCACAAGCTCCGGGGCCGGTGTCATTTCTTGTCGTGCTCGAAAACCTGCTGAAACCGTCTTTGTTTGAAATATCGACAAGATATCCTTCAAATCTGATGATGTCGCTTTTTCTGATCGCCTTCAATGTATCTTTTATTCTATCGGTTGAAGGGATCATGTGCATATTTGCACTGTTCTGTTCTATTTTTTCTCTCGGCACAGGATAGTCACTGCCTTTGGTTTTCCAGAAATAAAATCTTCTTGACTGACTTATTTTAAGCTGGTCAAGCACACTTTGATCGCTCATTTCCTTCCATCCCAGAGCAAGATCGACCGGAACAAGATCTGCTCCGGCATCAGTATAGTATTTTTCAACCGAAAGAACTCTTGCCGATCCGCTGAACTCTGATTTTGCAACAATGGTATATCCTTTCAGATCAAGAACTTTCTGTGCTGAAAAGTCCTCTTGAACAGGTTCGGACTCCACCATAATGCCCGGAGGCCATTTCTTTCCGTCGTCTCTGAGAAAATAATAGAAAGTTAAACCTGTCAGAATAAGAAAAATAAGAATTATAAGTGAAAAACCCTTTGCAGGTCGCAGTGCCGGCATCAATTACTTGAGAACTTCTTCGATTATGTCAAGAGCCCAGTCGAGTTCTTCTTTTGTGATGGTCAAAGGAGGAGCAAATCTGATTATCCATTCATGGGTTTCTTTTGCAAGAACACCTTTTTCTTTAAGTGCAGTTGTGTAAATTCTTGCTTTTCCTGCATTTTTTTTGAGAACGACAGCATTGAGAAGCCCTTTACCTCTTACGATATCGATTTTTGAGCTTTTCATTTTGGTAAGTCTTTCTCTGAAATATTTTCCAAGTTCTTCAGCTCTTTCGTCAAGTTTTTCATCGGTAAGCACATCAAGAGCGGCAGTAGCAACTGCACATGCAAGAGGATTGCCGCCAAAAGTCGATCCGTGTGTGCCGGGAGTAAAAACTTCCATAATTTCTTTATTAGCCGCAACAGCGGAAACCGGCATCATGCCGCCGCCAAGAGCTTTTCCCATAATTATTACATCTGGAACGATATTTTCATGCATAAAAGCAAATTTTCTGCCAGTTCTGCAGAAACCGGTCTGAACTTCATCACAGACAAAAAGTACATTGTGTTTATCGCATATTTCTCTTATTCCTTTAAGATAACCGTCAAAAGGAACAAAAACTCCAGCTTCACCCTGAATAGGTTCTAAAAGCACTCCGGCTGTGTTGGGAGTAATGGCTGCTTCAACTGCTTTAAGATCATTATAATCAACTATTCTGAAGCCCGGTGTGAAAGGTCCGTAGTTGTTCTTTGCATCAGGATCGGTCGAGAAGGATACTATAGTTGTAGTACGACCGTGGAAATTTTCTTTCATTACGATTATTTCAGCTTTATCAGCGGGAATTCCTTTTTTCTCATATCCCCAGCGGCGGGTCATTTTTATTGCTGTTTCAACAGCTTCGGCACCTGTATTCATCGGAAGGATCATATCTTTGCCGGTATATTCAGCGAGTTTTTTCGCAAAAACAGGCCATTTGTCATTGAAGAAAGCTCTGCTTGTAAGTGTAAGTATATCTGCCTGATCTTTAAGAGCTTTTATGATTTTCGGATGTCTGTGACCCTGATTTACAGCACTATATGCGCTGAGACAGTCAAGATATTTCTTTCCTTCCGGATCCCATACCCATACACCTTCAGCTTTACAGATAACAACTTCAAGCGGATGATAGTTATGAGCACCGTAAGTATGCTCGATGTGCATAAGTTCAGTACTGGTCAATGTTTTTTTGTTACAGCAGCAACCCATTTTCTCCTCCAAAAAAAATCTTTAAACAAACAGAAACTAACGAAGTGATTTTATACAGTTTAAAAAAGCTAAATCAAGGAAATAGAAACTATTTTGAATCTTCGGAGTTGAGCTTGTTAAAAGCTTTGAAAGCTTTTTTGTAGTATTCGCTTGTCTTTGGAACAATACTCATTATTTCACGGAATTTCTCTCTTGCGGTTTTAGGATCTTCCTGTCTGAGAGCTCTTCCTTCAATATACAGTTCTTTTGCCCGTTCTTCAATTGCGACAGCATCGTCACTGTCAATTTCATTCGGGTCATCGGTATTTTTAACGACCTGACCATGCGGCATATTTTTTTCAAGGTAGAAAACTTCGTCAGTTATCATTCTTTTCTCATAAGGATCAGTTATTCTCTTGAGATACATTTTAAGATAGCTGAGAGCTTTGCCCCATTCCTGTTTTTCCTTATAGATATATCCGAGTTGTTTCATAGCAATTATATCATTTTTGTCAGCTCTCAATGCTTTACGGTAATAAGATACAGCTGTATCAAGTTTTCCGCTTTCATAGTAAATCATTGCAAGATGTTTGTTGGCAAGCTTGTTTCCTGAAGCTTCAGCCTTTCGGAAGTATTTCATAGCCTCATTCTGATTATTAAGCTGAAGATAACATTCACCTATTTCAAGATAAGCTTCTTTTCTCAGTGAATTATCAGAGACTTTTCTGAAATATTGTAATGCGCTTCTGAAATCTTCCAGATTCCTGTAGACAATACCTTTCATCAGCATCAATTCCTGATCGGAACTGTCTATTTTTTCAGCAGCTTCTATTTTTTCAATAGCACCTTTATAATCACCTTTCTTTGACAGTATTCTTGCGTACATCATGTAATTATCGAAGTTTCTCATATCAAGGACAACAGCTGTATCAATCTCTTTTTCAGCTTCGTTGTATTTTTCCATAGCGTAATAAATTCTTGATTTCAGATAATAGATGTATGTGTTCTGACTGTTAAGAGCCATGGCTTTGTTGATAAAGTTAAGAGCTTCTTCATATTTTTCAGTATAATAAAAAGCATTCGAAAGGGAGATATAGCTTCGGTACATCCTTTTTTCATTGTATTCGCCTGCTTCAAGAAGGGCAATAACAGACTTGTATTTTTTTTCTTTTTCCAAACTTTCAGCATAGGCCTGCATATAATGATATTTTCTTGGATCTGAACGATAGGCTTTTTCCAGCATTTTGGAAGATTCTTCATATTTCTGCTGATCAAAAAGGAACAATCCGTAAAAATAGAAGACTCTTTCGTCGCCCATGGTGTTTCTTTCAACGGCTTTTGTGAAAAACTCAGTGGCTTTCTGATAATTAGCTTCATCATAGAAGACAATACCTTTTATAAGGTTGTATGCGTAATTTTCTTTGCCGAGCTTTGAAAGTATTGTCGCTATCTCATCTATTTCTTTGGTTTTTTTAAATTCAAGCAGAATAATAGCTTTTGAAACATAAGGCTCAATCAGAGAAGGGTTGGTTTTTATTGAAAGGTCATAATATTCAATGGCTTTACCTTTGTCGCCCACATTGTCATAGATCTTTCCGAGACGGATGAGAGACTGGGCATCGGTGACCGATTTTATATCAAGTTTTGCAATTTCGAGGAAAACTCTGTCGTTCTGTCCAAGCTGGATGAATATTTCTGTTTTTCCGAGAATAGCCTGAGTGTTCTTTGCATCAATTTTCAATGCCATATCGTAATATTCCATGGCTTTGGCTGAATTAGAGGTCTGCACATAGAAGTCGCCTATTGTTACAAGAGCAGCAGTATCGGTTTTATTTATTGCAACAGCTTTTTCATAATACATTATTGCCTCTGTAACTCGATCCTGTTTATGAGCTAAAGTTGCAAGCATTTGATAAAATTCAGCTTTCTGGAATTCTTCTGATTGTGAAATTACAGCTGTATCAACACCTTTAAGAAATTTTTCAGCGTCTTCGATTTTTCCTTCGGTATTCATAAGTATTTTTGCTTTCAACAGGTGCGCTTTCAGATAATTCTTGTTCTCGGTTATGATTCTGTTCAAAAAAGCTGTAGCCGATTGAGAATCTCCGTTCCTGTTTTTCATTTCAGCAAGAGCATACATGATCTTTGTGCTTTTTCCGTTACTTTGAATAAATCCGGCATTGAAGAACTGCTCAGCTTTCTGAAGATCTTTTTTTCCTGCGGCACACAGTCCGAGAATATAAAAGATTTCAGCATCATTGGTTTCAGCTAACGGCTGGACAACAACAAGAGCTTCATCAAATTTTCCTTCTTCATATAGAGAAAGAGCTTTCGCTTTTATGAGGTCTACATTTTCAGGCGCCTTTTTCATAGCCTCATCTATCTTTTCAGTAGTTGTAGCTGACGATTCTATTCTTTTATTGTACGAAATAAGAAGATTGAATTTAACCTGACCGTCAAGACCTACGGCACTTGGTGCAGAATCTTCAGATTTTATATACTGTTTAAGAATGCCGATACTGTTAATATAGTCGGAAGGAATGTCTTTGTTAAGAGCTTCTCTTACATCTACAAGAGTACCGGTGTTCACCGCAATTGATTCACTTATATTATCGAGGATGTTCCCCTTATTTCCCTTTATAAATTTGATGTAATAATAAACACCGCCGCCTATAAGCCCGAGAACAATGATGGTAGAAATGCTTAATATGGCATAAAATGAGAAAGAACTGCCTGCTCCGGCTCCCTTTTTTGCGGATTTTGCCTTGCTTGTGCCTGATTTTTCTGTTTCAGAGCTGATAAATTCATCCGGAATGAATACATGGTCAACGGATGCCTGAGCACCAATATTTGTAAATGATGTGTCTTCAAATTCGGATCTGACATCTTTAAAAACGCCTGTTTCGGAATTGCTCATTTTTTTGTCAAAATTAAGGGATTCGAAAGCCTCTCCCTCCTCCTCATCCATAGTAAGCCCGTATTGTGAATCTTTTTTGGCCGGTTTGCTGGAATTCCCTGATTCCCAGTTTAAACCGTCAGTGCTGACATCATCTTCTTCAGAAATAACCCCTTCAGACATAAATTTTTCAAGATCAGACTCATCTATCGGACCTATGATTTTACCTGTTACCTTATTTCTGAAATAAAGTCCCTGCTCATTGTGCTGGTCATGATCCTCTGCATCATTAAAAAGATCCTTTAAAAAATCATCAGGTTGTGGTTTTTTATTTTCAGGTTTTGAAGGAGTCGATGCTTTTTCTGTACTTTTCGCAGCTTCTTTTTTAGCAAACGGACTTTCCTTGAATAATCCCAGAGAATCTCCTGCACTCTCCTTGATATCATCGTCAGGAAATTCAAAATCGTTTCTGAAAAGATCATCGGCACCGGACTGTTCTTTTTTCGGTGAAGGTGAATTATCAAAAAGGGAATCTTCATCAAATCTATCGCTCGATACGCCGAATTCGTCATGTTGTTTCTCTTTTTTGTTGTCAGAAAAGTCTTCGGTCTTAGCCAGTTTTGCAGGATTTTCAGGTTTGTTTTGCGGAGCATTTTCTTTCCGGAAATCTTTAACCTTGAAATTCAATGTATTTTCTTCGCCGTCATTATCATTTTCAAAATCAGATTTTTTGAAGGAAGGTTTTGCTGCAACCGAAGAAGGTTTTGTTACAGGTTCAGGTTTGTTGATTGCCGGACCGGGTTCATCAAAGAGTCCGTTTTCATCTTCATCATCTGAATCTGCCCTGACCGAAGGACGGATCGTTTCTTTAGCAGGTTTTACAGGTTCCTGCTTTTTTTCACCGGGCATAGCGGTATCCATCATGCTCAAAGTCTGTCCGACAATGTCGTCATCAGTCACTTCATCCTGTTTTTTCTTGATCCTGTACTGGTTCTGACAAACAGAACACTTAACCAGCAAACCTTTTTCAGGGATCCTTGAGTCATCTACATTGTAGTTTGTGTTGCAATGAGGGCATTTAATTTTCATTTCAGTAACCTGCTATATCTGTCAATCTTATATAATATTAAAATTCCTTGTTTTTAAGCTTATTTAATAGTGGAAAAGAACCGCACCCTTTCAGTTCGGTCATTAAAGCAAAATTGCGGTTTTCGTAGTATGCGCCAGTCAATTTCTGGAAATTCTTTTTTCCGATAGTAAATATTTTTCCGTTATTTTCCATCCGGATATGCCCGAGATGTTCTATTGATGATATTAACGATGTTATTCTTTCCGGTTCAATACCGATCCTTGAGGAAAGTTCTGTCAATGTTATTCCGAGTTCGGCAACTGGTGTTTCCGTATCACCTTTGGTTATATAAGGAAATATTTTCTCGATAAATCCGATATAGGCAGGGTGCTTCTCCGATACAGATTCAATGCATTCCCATGTTTTTGAAACATTCTTTATAAAAAGCGAAAAGAATATCTTGGGATTGCCGAAAATATAGTCCTTGGCTTCCTGAATATCAAATATCTGTATGACTGTTTCTTCAGAAGCAACAATCGAATAAGGATTCGACTTTCTTAGAAAAGCTGATTCCTCTCCAAAAAAATCATTATCGGAAAGAAAAAAAGTTTTGTTTCCTGATTCAAATTTAACTTTGCCTCTGATTATGACAAAAAATAAATTAGAAATGGAATTCTTTTCCAGAATTACGGTTCCGGTAGAAAAAGTCCTTTCCATTATCTGACCTCTTTTATATTTTTATCTACTTTGTCAACAAATGCTTTGAATTTTGCAAGAGCTTTTCCTGATATGAGATGTTCAACTCTACAGGCGATCATTTCAGCTTCTTTTTTCTCCAGTTCAAGGATATCCCTGAAAAAATGATTTAAAAAATTGTGTCTTGAAGTTATCTCGACGGCGATTTCTTTTCCTTTTTCGGTCAGAGATATATATCCATGTGTTTCATGATCAATCAGTCCTTTGAGGGCGAGAGCCTTTATCGAACGGGTTACAGTCGCTCTTTTAACACCGAGCCGGTCAGCCAGATCTTTGTTCCTTGTAACGGTTTTTACAGTCGTAAGGTCAAGAACAGCTTCAAGATAATCTTCCTGAGTAGAGGTGAGCAGTCTTTTCAATGCAGGTTTTTTACTTTTCATTTTTATCCTTGTGCATTTTTAAAGCTTTCTCAACCACAATCTTGCCCAGAGCCGATTTCGAAATATTGTCAAAACTTTCAGAACTTGAATTTTCGATTATCAGGACTGAATTGGAGTCAGAGCCGAAAGGATCATTTTCTTTGGAAACAAGGTTGGCAATAATGAGATCAAGTTTTTTTGCGGTCAGTTTTTTCATTGAATTCTGAACAAGATCATCTGTCTCTGCTGCAAAGCCGATTCTGACCGATCCTTTTTTCATTAAAGGAATGGTGCTTTTCAGAATATCTTCAGTGCTGTTGAGTTCGAGAGTTATTTTTTTTTCACCTTTCTTAATCTTGTTTTCGCTTTTAACTGGAGAAAAATCCGCAATCGCGGCACTCATGATCAGAATGTCTGTTTCCGTTGAGAGCTTTTTTACAATTTGAGATGTTTCGGCAGAGGTAACAGTTTTGATAAAAGTGAATGGGCATTTTTCAGGTTTTTCCACATTCACTCCGATAAAAGTCACATCTCCGCCCAGACTGTAAGCCGCTTCTGCAATTTTAAGCCCTGTTTTTCCGGAAGAGCCATTCGTTATATATCTTATCGGGTCAATATATTCTCTTGTTGCACCACCTGTTATCAGCCACTTAATCCCATTTTTCGAAGGCGATAGTATTTCTGAAAGTTTTTTGAAGATTTCTTCCGGTTCAGCCATTCTGCCTTTACCTGTCGTTTTGCATGCAAGCTCACCGGTTGTTGCATCAATAAAGTGAAAGCCGTGTTTTTTTGTCAGCGTTTCCATGTTTTTCAAATTTGCCGGATTTTCATACATTGCAGTATTCATACCGGGGGCAAAAAGGACCGGAACTGTTGCCGCCATAAGCACAGTCGAAAGCAGGTCATCCGCTATCCCGCATGCTGCCTTTGCTATTATATTGGTAGTGGCAGGAGCCACAACTATTGCATCGACATCCTGAGCAAGCATTATGTGACCTATTCTGGACGGTTCTTTTGTTTCAAAAGTATCATAAAGAGGCACTTTTCCGGAAAGCGATTCCCATGTAGACCTGCCGATAAAATTGAGTGAATTTTTTGTACCTATAACTTGAACACCAGCTCCTGCTTTGATAAGAAGGCGTAATAAATATACAGACTTATATGCAGCTATTCCTCCAGTTATACCAAGGACAATGTTTTTACCCTTAAAAGTACTTTCCAATCACAATCTCCGCAAATTGAGAAAAGTCATAAAAACTTCAGCGTGGCATTATATCACCATGAAAAAATAATACATAATTTTTTTAAAATCTGAAAGTGCATCCGCATATGAATTCCCTTCGTTTACGATGTCAGATAAATAATTGACTTTTAGCCTTTTTTGCAATATCAAATTATGTATTATTTTTTGTGTACAGTTTTGAAATAGGAGCGCTGCCAAATGGATGAAAACAAACAGGGAACTGGAAAACCTACAATTGACAAGGAATATCTTAAAAAGCTTGCTGAAAAGATCAAAGCGGAAAAAGCTAAAAAGGAATCTATGAACAGGCCTGCTGACAGCGGGATGACTCCACCTCCACCACCGATAGCTTCCATTACTCCCAAACTGCTTGACGATGATGATGAAGAAGAGGATATGGCGGCGGAAAAAACTGCGATCATTGATCTCGCTGCGCTTTCAGGTCATTCCGCTGATGCCAGATTAACTATTCTGGACGGGAAAGATGAAGGAAAGAGTATTGATATAACAAGAGAAGAGGTCATTGCAGGAAGAAGTCTGGACAATGATTTTGTTATCAGTGATATTTCAGTTTCAAGAAAACATTTTAAAGTTGTCAGAGATGGTGATCATTATGCCGTTTCAGATATGGGAAGCGGAAACGGTATAAAAGTGAACGGAAGTAAAACTCCTAATGCCGTTCTGTATCATAATGATGTAATTATTGCAGGTGCAAGGCAGATCAGATTCGAAATCCTCAATGAAGAAATGAAGGAAAAGTTCAGCAGAAAAGTTGAAAAAATAGATGTTGCTGCTGATGTTCCCGTAAAGTCGAAGAGTTCCGCATTGGCGTGGGTTGCAATTCTGGTTGTTTTATCAGGTGTGGCTGCCGGTGTATATCTTTTCAAAAAACAGTCGGAACAGATAGCAATTGTCCAACAGGAACAGGCGTTCAAACTTGGAATAGAAGATATTGACAAGATTGATGAGCTTATTGAAAAGAAAGAGCTTAAAGATGCTGAAAAAAATGTTCAATTTTTCCTCGAAAAAGCTCCCGGTAATAAGCAGTTGATCGAAAGACAGACTCTTATAAATAAGGAAAAAGAAATTCAGGTTAAATTTGAGCAGGCAAAAGTTATGTTCGCTCAAAATAAAGAAGAAGCTGAAAAAACACTTAAACTGATCCCTGAAGATTCCATGTTTTATGATGATATGAAAGCTTTTGTAGGTCCTGAAATTATCAGCAGATGGCTGGTCAGTGAAATAAAAGGGCTTCTTGAAAGCAAGAAAGAAGATGAAGCACTGAAAAAGATTTATGCCGCACTGATTGAAAATCCTGATAATGAAGAGATCAAGAAACTCCAGAGTGAACTTGCCTTAAAAGTGGGTGCTGAAAAAGCAAAGGACATTCAGGCTAAAGCTACTGAAGAGAAGAAAGCAGTCGCAGCTAAAAAAGAAGCTGAAAAAGAAAAAAGACTTGAGAGAAAAAAAATTGCTAACGCAAACAAGCCTGCGCCGAAACCGAAACCTGCTCAGGTTGACAATGTTGTTTCAGATTCAGGTCAGGCAAGTCTTGACAGGGCGGTTGAGCTTTACCTGTCAAAGGATTTTGACAGTGCTTCAAACAAACTTGATGATGCGTCACAGTCCAGCGATAAAGATGTTTCAAAGAAGGCAAGCCTTATGAAGCTGGAACTGGCTAAATTTAAAAGACAGTGGACAAAAAGCCAGAAGGAAAAAGGTGCTGAACTCCGTGCCGGAATTGAAAAACTTCTTAAATATGATGAAAAAATATCAGGCGGACAGATGAGTTCAGATATTCAGGCATTGAACAGCGCATCTTCTTCTGAAAGCAAATCATCCAAGTCCGGCAGCAAGATGGGTGATGAAAAGGCAAAAGAGCTCTATATGCAGGCAAGAAGTCTTAGAAACGAGAATCAGGATAAGGCAAGAGAGCTTCTTAATCAGATCATTGATGGAACCGATTCTTCAAGTGACTACAATGCCAAAGCAAAAAAGCTTTTGAAGACTATGTAGTTTTCAGTTTCATTTGACTTTATTTCATACATTTGGCAAAATCGGTCGTTAATTTATTTATATCGGAGGTCTTTTATGAAAAGTGTGATAGTTTTCATTTTCATTTTCTCGTTTTCATTTTCTGTTTTTGCAGCTGCGGCATTTGCCGAAGCAGTTGATAAAGATGGAAATTCGATTACCTGGACATTCTCCTTTGAAGATGGCAAAAATGTTGCCAAAGCAAAAAGTTCTGCAATAAGTCAGCTGAAAGCACAGGGACATGTCAATGTTAAAAGCACTGTTTCCACTACACTGAATCAGGGTTTTTATGCAGTTCTTTACTCTGCTTACTGGGTTGAAGGGATTTTGAAAAAGAGTTTTACATTCGGTTTCAGTTCAAAATCTGAAGATGGTGCAAAAGCAGAAGCTCTTAAAAGTATGAAAAAACTGAAAGGCTGGAAAGAAGAACAGGGATATAGTGTGAATAAATCAGGCTCATTTTAGGAGGACTCAATGAACAGATCGGAATTATCAAAGGAAATAGCGAAGAAACTCGGTGTTTCGCAAAAAGAAGCGTTGAAGTATATTGATCTTATAACAGGCAGTATAACCGGTGCAATGGAAAAAGGTGAAAGAGTTGAGATCAGAGGGTTCGGCAGTTTTATTGTTAAAAAATATGAAAAAAGAGATGGTGTAAACCCGAAGAACGGCAATAAAATTGTAATACCTGCAAAAAAACTGCCTTCTTTTAAGGCTGGAAAGGACCTTAAAGAAAAAATCAACAAACACTAAATGTCCCTTTTTCCGGGGAGACTATTTTGAGTTCATTAAAAATATATCTGTATGCGTTTATCTCAATGAGTTTCTGGGCTCTTTCTTTTGTCTGGTACAAAGATGCATTTTTAAGTTACGGTCCGGTGACAATAATTTTCTTCAGACTTATTATTTCTGTCTCTCTGCTCGCAGTGATATCATTTATTATCAGAAAAAGGCTGAAATTGGAAAGTGGTGATATTAAGCTCTTTATATTGCTGGCATTTTTCGAACCATTTTGTTATTTTCTCGGTGAAGGTTATGGAATGCAGTATGTAACTCCTACAACCGGAGCCATAATAATATCGACAATTCCTCTTTTAACACCGTTCTTTCTGGCAATGGCAGGTAAAAAAGAGAAAATATCGGTTATTAATTTTGCAGGGATGATAGTTTCATTTGCCGGAATAATTATGGTCGTTACCGGTGATAAGAGCGGAAATTCCGTTTCCATAAAAGGTGTTATGCTTCTTTTTGTAGCAGTGATAAGTGCCATCTTTTTCTCAATTGTACTGAAAAATGTGGCTCGCAAGTATGACAGTGTGGTAATAGTATTCTGGCAGAATCTTATTGCTGCAACAATGTTCATGCCTTTATTTTTTATGTTGGAATTCAACTCTTTTATAAATTCAGAACACAGGATCGAAGCTGTTCAGGCGGTTTTGAAGCTTGGAATATTTCCGTCGACCGTTTCATTTTTACTTTTTATTCCTGTTGTCTCTTTTCTGGGAGCCACAAAAGCCAATACTTTTGCAAATCTCATTCCTGTCATTACAGCACTGTTTTCATTTTTTTTCTATGGAGAGCAGTTTGGAATAGTTAAAAGTCTCGGTGTTATAGTTGTAATTTCGGGACTTTTTGTTTCGCAAATGAAATTTATTAACAGAAACATTAGAGGAGGATTCTGATGAATAATTTCTGGTTGACACTTCCTACTGAAATATTTTTTGGAAAAGGTCAGGTAAGTGTTCTCGGAAAGACTCTGAAAAAGGAAAAATGCACCAAGGCTCTTCTTGCCTATGGACACGGCAGTATAAAAAGGAATGGAGTTTATGATGATATCGTTAAAGAGCTGAATGAACATTCTATTCCTTTTGTCGAGTTGTCTGGAATTGATCCCAATCCAAGAATAAAAACTGTTGCCGAAGGTGCTAAAATCTGTCGTGAAGAGGGTATCGATTTTATAATTGCCGCCGGAGCAGGAAGTGTGATTGACTGTTGCAAAGCAATTGCTGTCGCAAGATATTATTCAGGTGATCCATGGGATTTTTTCACAAGGCGGACTTCGATCAAGAAAGCTCTTCCAATCTGTACAGTCCTTACACTTGCCGCAACAGGAAGTGAAATGAACGGAGGGGCGGTAATTACAAATGAAGCGACTATGGAAAAACTTTCCACTGGAAGCATGAAAATGAAGCCGAAGTTCAGCATTCTTGATCCGGTCTATACATTTTCTGTTCCCAAAGATCAGACATCAGCCGGAATAGCGGATATCATGAGTCATGTTTTCGAACAGTATTTCAGTTATCCTGATGCAATGCTTCCGGACTTTTTGTCTGAAGCTGTTTTGAAAACGGTAATTAAATCGGGTCCGGTAGCTGTAACAGATCCCTGTAACTATGAAGCAAGGGCTGATATAATGTGGGCCGGCACAATAGCTCTGAACGGAATTCTCGGAGTTGGTAAGGATGGCGACTGGGCGACACACATGATTGAGCATGAATTAAGTGCCAAATACGATATTACTCACGGAACAGGTCTTGCCATACTTACACCGCATTGGATGAGAAAAGTGCTGGATGAAAAAAATGCAGTAAAATTTGCAGAATATGGAAAGAATGTATGGTCTGTTCAGGGAATTGATTCAATGGATACTGCTTTGCAGGCAATTGATAAAACTGCTGAATTTTTCAGATCGGTCGGAATTCCTTCAAAATTATCGGATATAGGCATAGACGGATCAAAATTTGAAGAAATGGCGGATTCTGCCTTGAAATATAGCAAAATAGGACGATTTAAAAGCCTTTCTAAACAGGATATTATCGATATCTACAGAAGCAGTTTATAATTACTTGCTACTGAGAAAACTGAGATTCTTAATATTATATTTAGCACTGTTCTGGCGGAGTTTTTGCAAAGCCCTCATTTCAACCTGACGGATTCTTTCTCTTGTGAGATTCATAATGGCACCGACTTCTTCAAGTGTTACACCCCCCTTATCGGCAACATCAAGAGCGCATGTTTCCCTAAGTTCCCAAACTTCTTTTCCCGGGAAATTGAATTTAATTGACTTGGTTTCCGGGTTTACATCAAGGAAAAGATGGTACTTGCACGAAACAAAAAGACACGGTCTTTTCAACTTCAGACATTCTGATCTTGTTTTCGGTTTCTGATAAGAAGTGATGTCGATTAAATCCTTGTAAATAGGGTCTTTTTCAAGTTCACCTCTTTGTTCATTGATCACTTCGGTGTAGGGTTTGACTTTTTTCTTCGATTTTTTAACTTGCGGAAACATCTTTTTTCCTCCATTTCACAACGCCGTTACGCCATGTAATTACTGCGAGATAAATAATTACACAGGCAATATTAAGATTATGATATGGTATGTCAAGCGCAATGTTTATAATATGCTGAAAATACTGATGAAAAAAACATGAATGAAAATGGTCAACAAGTCTGGAATATTAAAAATGACATAATAAATGTTCTATATAATGTTGATTTACGAAACATAATAATGTAGTATTCCGGTGTCGGAAATACGCTTGTTTCACATGAATGAAATGTTTAATAATTTTTTTTGGAGATGAAAATGAGGAAACTGATAGCGCTTATTGCGGTTTTTGTTGTGTTTTCAATTAGTTGCGGAAGTGCAGACAAAAATGAGGGCAAAAACTCGCTTCTGGAAAAAAAGGTCGCTCTTATAAAGGAGCAGAGCAAAGGAAAAAAAGTTGCTGAAATGGTTGATATTTTCAAGCTTCAGCCAGAGCATGGAAATTCAGTTGATAAATACATCGAAGATATTTTTGACGAAATAACTAAAAATGGTCAGAAGCATCCTCTGGACAGTTTTAAGGAATCTCCCAACAGAGATCTCAAAATTCCGGCTTCTGTAACACATATACATTTGAAGAATAATTATCCGAGCGGAAATGTTATCCTTTTCCTTAAAAAGGGAAATAAAACCGTTTTGAAGGATTACTTCGAATTCAACACAGAAAAGAAATATGAAGTAGAGCCTGGCAACTATAAGTTCATCCTGATCATTGATAGAAAATTCAATGATAATGTTTATGTTTTTGAATCAGATCTGAATTTCAAAGGGGGGGAATTGTATCTAGGTGAGTTTAATATAACATCACAGTATAATAAATCAGGAAGCTGTGAAGCGGGATTTATACTTGATGAAGAGCTTTGCATTGTTCCTTCGTTCAAGATACTTGATAACTGCAATCCTGGAAGTCACCTTGTTGAACACCTTTGCTGTGAAGAAGGATTTAACTTCATAATGGAAGGCCAGTGCTCCCGTTACAGTGATACTGTTGAAACTGTTATCTGTCCTGCTGGATATCATGAAGGCGGAAAAGGCAGATGCTGTCCTAAAGGAACGATGTTCATTGATGATAAGTGTCAGGAACCTCCAAAAGAACCGGCAGCACCTAAAGAATAAGCCAAATAATTGAACACAAATTTATCTGACAGAGACTTTGAACGGTTTAAAGACCGTTTTCGTGAATATTTAATTTCAGAGCTGGAAATAAACGGTGAGCCTATGGTGAGAGAGCTTATTTACCGTTTTGCAATGGTTCAATTCAGGGATACTAGAGACTTTGAGCCGGGAAGAATACATTTCATTCCAAAAATTCTTAGTGAAATGCAGAAAGAATTCGGTATACTGTTCGAGGAGTTTGCTTCTTTTTGTTTTGACCGGGATCTGGATTCCGGATTTGTGAACGGGACTGTTAAGGAATGGTTAAAAGAAATAATTTCAGAAATTCTTCCTCAAGATCGAACCTGATACCATTTATTCTGGTATCAATAATCATTCACGGCTTGGGATTGATGATAAAGATCAATGTTCCTTTAAATTCAGACGAGAATCTGGTTTCGATCAAATATTTTAATGGAAATGAATTTCAGGGAATTCAGGATAATAAAAAAAATATTGTGCCGGAAAAAATGAAAGACCAGCTTTTGAACGGACAGGTTGTTGATATTGCAAAGCCCGAAAAGGAGAAAAAGCCTGAAAAGGCTAAATTTCTTTCAGAATATGACAGCTCTGTCAATAAGGAATCAAAAAGCGATTTTGATACAGCGATATCCATCCGTGATAGAAAACTTAGAAAAAAACTCTCTTTAACACCTTCAAATGAAAACAAGGATTCAAAGGAAGCGATTGTAAGCGGTCCTGAGAATGAAGAAACTGCTCAGAACATTGAAAAGAGCAAAAAAGGTGAATTGAAAGGTTTCGAAGGATCTGACGGGAACTATCAGAAAGGATCTGAAAAAGAGATTCCGGGTGAGATTTTTGCGAAAGATACCGAAGATCAGGAAGGGGCTAAGTTTGTCGGAGGGCATAGAATTCCGGCAAGATTCCTGCCATATCTAAACGGCAATGACAGTGTGTTGACTTCTCCTTCGAACGACTTTTTAAAGGATATTGAAACAAGTAACGAAACACTTCTTAATACTAATAAATTTGTTTATGCGGCTTACTTCAACAAACTTAAACAGGCCATTTCGCAGCACTGGACTCCGTCATATGTTCTGATGATAAACGATCCGGGGGGACATCTTTACGGAAAAAAGGACAGATATACCAAACTTATTGTTAAAATTAATAAAAACGGTACTTTGAAAACGGCAAGTGTTGAGACTGCATCAGGGATTGATTTTCTCGACCGTGAAGCGATCAATGCTTTTAAAATGGCGGCACCTTTTTCTAATCCTCCAGAGGTGCTTTTAGGTAAAGATGGAGTTCTGGAGATCCATTTTGGATTTATGGTGACAATGGAATGAACAAAAGAGCGGTGATACTTTTCAGCGGCGGGCTTGATTCTGCCACGGTGCTTGCACTTGCTTTGAGCAGAGGTTACGAACTTTTTCCACTTACAATAGTATATGGACAGCGTCATTTGATAGAGGTCGAAAAGTCGAGAAAAACGCTTGAAAAATACGGTATTGCAGATAGATCAACAGTATTCAATATAGATCTTTCATTGTTTTCAAAATGTTCTCTGATAAATAAAGATATGGCAGTCCCTGACAAATTGAGCAGTGAAATTCCGACTACATATGTACCATCGAGAAACCTTATATTTCTTTCAATTGCTTCAGGTTTTGCCGAAACTATGGATGCCGGCACTATTTTTATCGGTGTAAATGCTGTTGATTATTCAGGTTATCCTGATTGCAGGCCCGAATTTATTGAAGCTTTCAACAAAACTATTTCAAAAGGAACCAAAATGGGAGTTGAAAAGGGAATTTCTGTTGAAGCGCCTTTGATCAGAATGTCGAAAAAGGATATAATTCAGCTGGGGATTTCTTTAAATGTCGATTATTCTTTGACCCACAGTTGCTATAACCCTTCGGTTGATGGAAAAAGTTGCGGAATTTGTGATTCGTGCAGATTGAGGCTGGCTGGTTTCAGACAGGCTGGATTACCTGACCCTATTGATTATTTATAAAAAAAACAGATAATTGCATAATGATGTTGTGTTTTAAGCAGGAGGTCGTATGAGAAGGATTTTTTCAATTATTATTTTTGTATTAATGTTTTTTATTTATTCATGTGGCGGTGAGCCCGACGACAGCAATGAAAATAACGATAAAAAATGTTATTCTCAGGATGATTGTCAGATAGGTTATACTTGTGACC
>DAOQAY010000052.1:2879-17479 GCA_035354435.1 bacterium | reverse complement strand
TAAGAGAAGGCGGAAGAACTGTTGGTGCAGGCGTTGTTTCTAAGATCATTGAATAAATAAAGGTGTAAAATGGGTTCTAAAAAGAAAGTCGGCGCACGAGTTAAAATGACTCTTACCTGTTCTGAATGTAAAAGAAAGAATTATACTACTATTAAGAACAAGAAGAATTCTGTTGACAAAATTGAGCTGAAAAAATACTGCCCTTATGACAAAAAACATACTGTTCATAAAGAAGGCAAGATTTAGTTTGATAAAGATAGGTAGGTCAGTAGTTCAATTGGTAGAGCATCGGTCTCCAAAACCGGGGGTTGCGGGTTCGATTCCTGCCTGGCCTGCCATAATTTTTAGAGGTTTTTAAAATGAAAGACAGAAGGATAATCTTTGGAATTTATGCAGGATTTTTTCTTGTATTGCTTTATTTCATGACTGCAGCCGCTGATGCCTTGCTGGGTATCAGAATCATTGATCTTGCAGACTTGAAAGTACTCTCTTTAATTCCGCTTAAAAACCTTGTCGGGCTGGTTATTGCCGCTGCTGTTACAGTTTATTTCTGGAAAGGCAAAAACGGTCTTTTTATTAATGAGCTTGAAAAAGCGGTCTTGGAATTGAAAAAAGTTGTAACCCCTACAAAAGAAGAAACAAAAGTCACAACAATATCTGTTTTTGTATTTGTCGGTATTATGGTAGTTGTTTTTATTGTTTTCGATCTTATATGGTCGAAACTTTCCTCTTTGATTTATTAGT
This sequence comes from bacterium, assembly GCA_035354435.1. Classification (GTDB taxonomy): domain Bacteria; phylum UBP6; class UBA1177; order UBA1177; family UBA1177; genus JAKLDO01. The sequence continues at coordinate 16,735 of DAOQAY010000052.1, read as the reverse complement.
CGGGGGGTTTTGATGAAGTGGTACGCAATTCACACACAATCGGGACACGAAAACAAGCTGAAAACAGCCATTGAAAAGCTTGTAAAAGAAAAGGGCATGGAAACTTCTTTTGGTGAAATTGTTGTGCCTGAAGTTGAAGTAGAAGAAAAGAAAGATGGAAAAAAGAAACTTGTTAAAAGAAACCTTTATCCGGGATATATTTTTCTTCAGATGGAATATTCTGAAGATGCTCTTTTCCTTATAAAAAGTATCGTTTTTGCAAGAAAGCCAATGTTTATTGGAGAAAGGAAAAGATTCGCATCTAAAAATCACCAGATGACCGCTCCTACAATAATTTCCGAAGCTGAGATAACCAAGATCAAGAAAATGATCGAGGAAGGCGAAATCTCAACAGTAAGCGGGATTATGTTTGAAAAAGGAGAAATGGTTCTTATAAAAGATGGACCTTTTGCAGGATTCAAAGCTGTTATTGATGATGTGAAAGAAGGAAAAGAAAAGTTGGATGTTTTAGTTAATATATTTGGGCGTTCAACACCCGTCGAGCTTAACTTCTCACAGGTTGAGAAAGTTGAGGATTAACGTTTTTTAAGAGGAGTATGAAATGGCTAAGAAAGTACTTGCAAACATTAAGTTGCAGATTCCTGCCGGTCAGGCGAATCCCGCTCCTCCCGTTGGTCCTGCACTCGGACAGCATGGCGTAAACATTATGGAATTCTGTAAGACCTTTAATGCAAGAACTCAGGAACAGCGCGGATTTATAATCCCTGTTGTTATAACTGTTTTTGCTGACAGATCTTTCACTTTCATTACCAAAACGCCTCCTGCATCCCAGTTGCTTATGAAAGCAATCAACAAGAGTAAAGGATCCGGGGAGCCCAACAAGAAAAAAATCGGTTCATTGACATGGGATCAGGTTGCAGAGATCGCAAAAACAAAAATGGAAGATCTCAACACCACAAATCTCGAGTCGGCCAAAAAAATTGTTGCCGGTACCGCCCGTAGTATGGGAATTAACATTAAGTAAGGAGGGCAGTATGACAACTTATGGAAAAAGACTTCGTGATGCAATGAACAATTACGATGCAGATGCAAAGTATAGTATTAAAGAATCAATTGCTATTCTGCAAAAATCAGCTTCAAAAAAATTTGATGAGACCGTTGATATAGCTATCAACCTCGGCATCAATGCCAAGAAATCCGACCAGATGGTCAGAGGTGCCACAGTTTTCCCTCACGGTATAGGCAAAACTGTCAAAGTTTGTGCTATCGTTCCTGCTGACATGATAACTCAGGCTCAAACCGCCGGTGCAGATTATGTCGGAAGTGAAGACCTTATTGAAAAGATCATGACCGAAGAATGGACAGATTTTGACAAACTTGTAACAACACCCGCAATGATGGGAAAGATCGGTAAACTCGGAAAGGTTCTTGGAAGGAAAGGACTTATGCCGAACCCGAAACTCGGTACTGTAAGTAATGATATCGCCGGCGCTATCAAGCTTGTCAAGGCCGGTAGAGTTGAATTTAAAGTAAATAAAGCTGGTGTTCTCTGCTGTATGATCGGAAAATTAAGTTTCGGACCCGATAAAATCCATGATAATGCTATGGAACTGATCAAGGATCTCGTTAAGCTTAAACCGCCAACGGCAAAAGGAACATTCATCAAGAAAGTTACAATATCGAGTACTATGGGACCCGGTATTAAAATTGATGAATCAGCTCTGATGAATGAGGCTAAGTAGTTTTAATAATCGTTTTCTGGTCGTAGAAGCCAGGTGCCTGCGGGCTTAATTTCCTGTCTGAGACCTGTCATTGTTCTTCGATGACCAGAAATAGTAACTGATGGAGTTGCTTAAATGGAAAGAAGCAAGAAACAACAAATTGTTGAGGAAATCAGAGAAGTGCTTTCCAAGGCTTCATCATGCATCGCTGTTGATTTCAGCGGAGTAAACATGGAAACTTTCACCCCGCTTCGTAAAGAGTGTGCTACATCCAATGTAAAGATCATTGTTGTAAAGAACACTCTTGCAAGAATTGCTGTGAAAGGGTCGCCTTATGAAGGTGTCAATGATCTTCTTAAAGGTATGACTTCCCTTGTTCTTACTCTGGATTCTGATCTGGTGAAAGGTGCGAGAATCATCAAAAAATTCGCAAAGAAAGATGAGCGCATCATTGTTAAAGGCGGTGTAATTGATGGAAAATTGCTCACTTCAAAAGAAGTGAATGTACTGGCTGATCTTCCCGGCAAAGAAGAGCTTCAGGCGAAGCTTCTTGCAACAATGCTCGCTGTACCGCAAAGTTTTGTACGGCTGCTTGCTGCTTACAAAGAAAAACTTGAAACGGCTAATTAAAAATTTTGGAGAACACAATGACAAACAAAGCAGATGTAAAGGAATTTATTAAAGGAATGACCGTTCTTGAGCTCGCTGAGCTTATTAAAGAACTTGAAACTGAACTCGGCGTAAGTGCAGCAGCTACAGTTGTTGCTACAGCAGCTGCTCCTGCAGCAGCAGCTGAAGAAAAGACAGAATTCAATGTAGTTCTTAAATCTTCAGGTGCAACAAAGCTTAATGTTATTAAAGAAGTAAGAGCTCTTACAGGTCTTGGACTTAAAGAAGCAAAAGACCTTGTTGACAATTGCCCTAGCGTAGTTAAAGAAGGAATACCAAAGGCAGAAGCTGAAGCAATGAGAGATAAGCTTGTTGCAGCTGGTGCTGAGATAGAAATTAAATAAGCCGGCTTAAATTCTGCAAAGCAGATCAGCTAGGTTTTTTATAGGTAAGGCAGTGATTTACTGTCTTACCTGTTTTTTGTTTTTTTTAAGTTATATATATGTAATAGCAGGGTTGCTGGAAGAAATCAGAACCAGACAGTGAGGTAATGATGGGGATCTTAGGACAGCAGAATTTCAGGGCAAGAAGATGGTTCGGTGATATCACAAAGCATGTTACCGACATACCGGATCTTCTTGAAGTGCAGAAAAACTCTTATTCAGAGTTTCTGCAGAAGGATACAGCACCATCTGACAGGAAAAAATCGGGTCTTCAAGGTGCGTTTCTATCGGTTTTTCCGATTACCAGTTTTAACAACTCTATCGAGCTTTCATTCCTCGGTTATTCGATTGGTGAACCGCAGTATGATGTTGATGAGTGCAAACTCAGAGGCTCCAGCTTTGAACTTCCCTTGAAGATCAGGGTTCAGCTCGCATCTTACGAGATAGACGAAAACGGTGCTCACAAAAAATTGAATGATATCAAGGAACAGGAGCTTTTTTTCGGTACTATTCCCAATATGACCGACTGGGGAACTTTTGTCATTAATGGAACTGAAAGGGTCATTGTCAATCAGCTTCACCGGTCACCCGGTACTTTCTTCGACTACGACAAAGCAAAGACCACAAGCGGAAATGAAATTTTCATGTCAAGGCTGATCCCCTATCATGGATCATGGCTTGATTTTGAATTCGACTCCAAGAGGCTTCTCTATGTCAAGATCGACAGAAAGAAAAAATTCCCTGCAACAATATTTCTGAAAGCATGGGGATATAGTCCTGCAGATATTATTTCATCTTTCTACATTCCTGAAAAGATCAGGATCAATAACGGCACAATTTACAAAGTTATTGACTACGACAAAATCGAAGAACTTAAAAAACAGAAAATCCCTGTTGACATAATCGGTGCAGAGGATAAAGAACTTGCAAAAGAAGGAAAACGGTTTTCAACCGCTGTTTTGAAAAAACTTCAGGCCGCAGGTATCGTTGAAATGGCTCTTCCTTCAGATTATCTCGAAGGAAAAAGGATATTCACACCAGTGCTTGATCCTAAAACAGGCAACAAAATCGCTGATGTTAACGATGAACTTACTGCCACTCTTTTTGACAATATTACAGGAAAGGGAATAAAAGAGTTCGACATTATTTATTTTGAAAACTTCAATTTTTCTCCATATTTGTCTAACACACTGAAAATTGACAAGATCGGAACACGGGAAGAAGCTCTTCTTGAGATCTACAAACTGATGGTTCCGTCTAATCCGGTTAAACTGGAAATTGCTGAAGCATACTTCAATAATCTGTTCCAGAATCCTGAAAGTTATGATCTCAGCGAAGTCGGTCGTTTGAGAATGAACCATAAGTTTGAAGAGGATGTCGCTTTGTCTGCCAGACAGTTAAGGAAAGAAGATGTAATGAATACAATATGTTACATACTCAACCTTAGTGATGGTCGTGGAAAGATTGATGATATCGATCATCTTGGTAACAGGCGTGTCAGACTTGTTGGTGAACTTCTTGAAGATGTGTTCAAAACAGGTCTTCTGAGAATGTCACACAGCATAAAAGAAAAACTTGCAGGAAGCGTTGTTGAAACTCTTACTCCTTATGAAGTTATCGGGTATAAACAGGTTAACGCAGTTCTGAAGGAGTTCTTTGCCGGCGGACAGCTCAGTCAGTTCATGGATCACACCAATGTATTGTCGGAAATGACCCATAAAAGGCGTCTTTCTGCACTTGGACCTGGCGGTCTCGCAAGAGAACATGCAAGTTTTGAAGTCCGAGATGTCCATAAAACACATTACGGTCGTATCTGTCCTGTAGAAACACCTGAAGGACCGAATGTCGGTCTTATAGTTTCCTTGACCACTTTTGCAAGGATTGATAAGTTCGGATATATCGAAACACCTTATAAAGTTGTCAAAAATTCGGCAGTTACTGATGAAATAGTTTATCTCGATGCAATAGATGAAGAAGGTCAGACGATTATTCCTTCATCTGTTATACTCGACAAAAAAGGAAAAATTGTTGATGAAATAGTAAATGCCAGAAAATCGGGAGAAGTTGCAAGAGTGAAAAGGGAAACCGTCACTCTGATGGATCTTGTTCCAGTTCAGCTTGTTTCCGTTTCTGCTGCACTTATCCCCTTCCTTGAGCATGATGATGCTAACAGAGCGTTGATGGGATCTAACATGCAGAGACAGGCTGTTCCTCTGATAAAAACAGATGCTCCTCTTGTTGCAAGCGGCATGGAAAAATATGTTGCAAGAGATTCCGGTTATACTGTTTTTGCACAGAGAGACGGATATATTGTAAAGATAGATGCCAACAGGATCGTAATTAAGGTCGAAGAGGAAGGAAATGTCGATGTTGATATTTACAACCTCACAAAATTTAAAAGATCAAATCAGAATACAGCTCTCAATCACAGACCGGTTGTTACAGTCGGCGATTTCGTGAGAAAAGGCGATACCATTGCTGACGGTCCGGCGATAAGCAGAGGCGAACTTGCTCTTGGTAAGAATGTCCTGATAGCTTTCATGCCGTGGAACGGATACAATTATGAGGATTCAATTCTTATAAATCAGCGTCTTTTGAAAGAAGATACCTATACTTCTGTTCATATTGAAGAATTTGTCTGTGAAGCAAGAGATACAAAGAGAGGTCCTGAAGAGATCACCGCAGATATTCCGAACGCTCCGGATGAAATACTCAGAAAGCTTGATGAAAGCGGAATAATCCGTATCGGTCAGAAAATAAAGCCCGGTGACATTCTTGTCGGAAAAGTAACACCGAAAGGCGAAACCGTTCTCTCCCCCGAAGAAAAGCTTTTAAGAGCTATTTTCGGAGAAAAGGCCGGCGATGTGAAAGACAGTTCGCTTTATGTTCATTCAGGCGTTGAGGGTGTTGTTATCGACACAAGGATCTTTTCGCGCAAAGGTGTCAAAAAAGACAATCGTATGAAAGAGCAGGAACAGATCCAGATTGATGCAGTGAAAAGGAACCGTGATGATGAGACCAGAATAATTGAAAAGCATACTTACGAACTGATAAGGAAAATGTTCATCGGCAAAAAGACTGATGCAGACCTCAAAAGCGAAAAAGATGCGGTCATCGTCAAGAAAGGTGTCGATCTTACTGAACAGATCATTGCAAAGATCCCTGAGAGTGCTATCGGCAGTCTGAGCGTAAAAGATAGGGATGTTATGAAAAATGTTAAGGAGCTTATCCTTAACATGAGAAGAAAACTCGAAGCTGTAAAAAAGATATATGACAACAAGATCAGACAGATCACAAGAAACGATGATCTTTCACCCGGTGTAATCAAATCTGTAAAAGTATTTGTCGCTATAAAAAGAAAGCTTTCTGTCGGTGACAAAATGTCAGGTCGTCACGGAAACAAGGGTGTTGTATCTGTTCTTCTTCCGGAAGAGGATGTCCCCTACATGGAAGACGGAAGGACAGTTGACATCGTCCTTAATCCGCTCGGTGTTCCCAGCCGTATGAACATAGGTCAGATACTCGAAGTTCACCTCGGTCTTGCCGCAAGAAGGATCGGAGAGCAGATAAACGACTTTATAAAACAGAATTTCGGTGTTGATAAGTTAAGAAAAGAATTGAAAGATATTCTTCAGCCAAGCAAGGAATTTGCTAAATTGATCGATGAAGCAGACGAAGATGATCTTAAGAGTTTCGTCAGGTCGATGAAAGGCGGACTTTATACTGCCAGCCCTGTTTTCGACGGTGCAAAAGAAAAAGATATCCGCGATCTTCTTCAAAAGACAGGCGAACGCGAAAGCGGTAAAATGATCCTGTTCGACGGAAGGACCGGTGAACCTTTTGAATCCGATGTTACAGTCGGTATTATGTATTTCCTTAAACTCCATCACCTTGTTGATGAAAAAGTTCACGCAAGAAGTACCGGTCCTTACTCGCTTGTTACTCAGCAGCCGCTCGGCGGAAAGGCTCAGTTCGGCGGTCAGAGACTTGGAGAAATGGAAGTCTGGGCACTCGAAGCATACGGCGCTGCATACTGCCTGCAGGAATTCCTGACCGTCAAATCTGATGATGTTGAAGGCAGAAAGAAACTGTATGAAGCGATAGTCAGAGGAAAGACCAAGTATGAAATCGGTATACCTGCTTCATTCTCGGTTCTTGTGAAAGAAATGCAGAGTCTGTGCCTTGAAGTAAATTTGATTGAAGAACAGAAACAATAAGGAGGGTGCCTTGAAAGATATTTTCAAAGTTTTTGAAAAACAGAAAAGCAGCTTTGACTTCAAAGCAATTGAGGTATCGCTCGCGTCACCTGAAAAGATCCTTGAATGGTCTTACGGGGAAGTAAAAAAACCCGAGACATTGAACCACCGCACTTTCAAACCTGAAAGAGACGGTCTTTTCTGTGCAAAAATATTCGGGCCTGTAAATGACTATGAATGTCTGTGCGGAAAATATAAAAGAATGAAATATAAAGGCATCGTATGTGAAAAATGCGGTGTTGAAGTCATCGAATCCAAGGTCAGAAGAGACAGAATGGGACATATCACTCTTGCAACTCCTGTTGCGCATATCTGGTATGTCAAAACATCACCTTTCTATATCAATACAGTTCTCGGCATGTCAAATTCGGCACTCAGCAGTGTTATCTACTGTGAAGGTTATGTTGTACTTGAATCCTCCATTCCTGGAGTCACAAGAGGTGATTATCTCGAAGAAGAACAGTACAATGAACTCAGGGAAAAATACGGTTTCGATAAAATCTATGCGGAAACCGGCGCAGCACCTTTGAAAAAGCTTCTTGAGGAAATCGATCTTCTTGCGACAAAAAAGGAACTGGAAGAAAAGCTTGCGATATCAGGTGACAAGAGCCAGCAGGCGAAACTTCAGAAAAGAATTAATGTTCTTAATAAGTTCCTGAGATCGGGAGAAACCTGTCACAATATGATACTGACAATACTTCCCGTTCTGCCGCCAGACCTCAGACCTCTTGTGCCGCTTGATGGCGGAAGATTTGCAACCAGCGATCTTAATGATCTTTACAGAAGGGTTATTAACAGAAATAACAGATTGAAAAAGCTTATGGACCTCGGTGCACCCGATGTCATCATCAAAAACGAAAAAAGAATGCTTCAGGAAGCTGTGGACGCTCTTTTTGACAATACCAAGGTTCACAGACCGATACAGGGAACTAACGGCAGACCGCTCAAGTCCCTTAGTGATATGCTTAGAGGAAAACAGGGTCGTTTCAGACAGAATCTTCTCGGTAAACGAGTTGATTATTCGGGCCGTTCGGTTATTACAGTCGGTCCCGAGCTGAAACTTCATGAATGCGGACTTCCAAAAGTCATGGCACTGGAACTTTTCAAGCCGTTCATTTACAACAAACTTCACGAAAGAGGATATGTAAGCACAGTTAAAGCGGCTAAAACTATGGTTGAAGCCGGAGAAGATATCGTATGGGAGATCCTTGAAGAATCAGTTAAAGAACATCCTGTACTTCTGAACCGTGCACCTACTCTTCACAGACTCGGTATTCAGGCTTTTGAAGCAGTGCTTGTGGATTCCAAAGCGATAAGGCTCCATCCGCTTGTCTGTGTTGCTTTCAATGCCGATTTCGACGGTGACCAGATGGCAGTGCATCTTCCATTGAGCATCGAAGCTCAGCTGGAAAGCCGTGTTCTTATGATGTCAACGAACAATGTTCTTTCACCTGCATCAGGAGCACCCGTTATTACACCTTCACAGGATATGGTTCTCGGACTCTACTATCTGACAACGGCAAAACCTAATTCGAAAGGTGAAAATAAAGTATTCTACTCAGACACAGAAGCTCTTATGGCAAGAGATGCCGGCGTTATTGAATGGCAGTCACTTATCAGAGTCAGAGTGGAAGGCAAAATTGTTGTTACCACTCCAGGAAGACTTCTGGTATGGAAAGTTACACCTAAAGAACTGGGATTTGAAACAATTAACAAGCAGATGAAAAAAGGCGACTGGTCTAATATCCTTGACAGAAGCTATCGCCACGCAGGCGGAAAAGCTACTGTTATTTTTGCAGATAAAATTAAAGATCTCGGTTTCCAGTATTCTACAAAAGCTGCTTACTCTATTTCTCTTGACGACATAAAAGTTCCTGCGGCAAAAAAGACAATTATCGCTGAAACAGAAAAGGAAGTTAGAGAAATTGAAGACCAGTACAATGTCGGTGTTGTTACAAAATCAGAAAGATATAACAAAATCGTCGATCTCTGGGATAAGGCAAATGAAAGAGTTACCATAAAAATGATGGATGAACTTAAAGAAAAAGTTATCGATCATCCAATCTGGGGCAAGATAATAATGCCTTCAGAGAATTCGATATATGTCATGGCCGATTCGAAAGCCAGAGGATCAAAAGACCAGATCAGACAGCTCGGCGGTATGAGAGGTCTCATGGCAAAACCAAGCGGCGAAATTATCGAAACTCCTATTCTTGCTAACTTTAAGGAAGGTCTTGATTCTCTTGACTATTTCAACTCCACACACGGTGCAAGAAAAGGTTCTGCCGATACAGCACTTAAAACTGCAAACTCCGGTTACCTGACAAGAAGACTTGTCGATGTTGCTCAGGATGTTGTTGTTGTTGAAGAAGACTGTGGAACGAACACAGGAATCTGGGTTGAAGCACTTCTCAACGATTCAGGCGAAGTAATTGCTCCTTTGAGAGAAAGAATACTCGGTCGAGTTACTCTTGATGACATTGAAAATCCTGACACCGGCGACATAATTCTTGAAGCTGGCGAACTGATAAACGAAGATATCGCTGACAAGATAGTTGAACTCGGTATTGACACAATTCAGATCAGAACAGTTCTTTCATGCAGGAGTAAATACGGCGTCTGTGCTAAATGTTACGGAAGAGACCTTGCAAGAGGTCACATCATAAATGTCGGCGAAGCTGTCGGTATCATTGCGGCACAGTCGATCGGTGAACCCGGAACTCAGCTTACCATGAGAACTTTCCATGTCGGCGGTGTTGCATCCAGAACAATAGAAAAATCCAGCCATGAAACAAAAAGGGCAGGAACAGTCGTATGGAAAGACATCAAAACACTTGAAAAACTGGATGGCAGCTTTGTCGCTATGAACAGGAACGGCAAACTCCTTATCATGGATGATAAAGGAAGAGAAAGAGAAAGATATCCTGTCTCCTACGGTACGAACCTCAGAGTTGCAAACAATTCAAAGGTTGCAGCAGGACAGATACTTGCGGACTGGGATCCTTACAATACTCCTATCATCGCTGAAACAGACGGTGTCATCGCTTATGAAGACATTGAGAACGGTATCACAATGAGAGAGGAAGTTGACATTCAGACTGGTCTTTCAAAAGCGGTTGTAATTATGACCAGAGATGCAAAAATGTCTCCGAAAATACTTATTACAGAAGAAGGGAAAAAAGGTCGTAAAAAAGCCAAAACCATTTCAAGAGGTGAAGCAATTTATCACCTTCCTGCAAATGCATACATTGAAGTTTTGAACGGCGGTATGGTTGCGACAGGAGATGTTCTTGCAAAAGTACCTCGCGCAACCAGAAAAACCAAGGATATCACTGGCGGTCTTCCAAGGGTCAGTGATCTTTTTGAAGCAAGAAAAACCAAGATTCCCGCAAAAGTATCCGAGATTTCAGGTATTGTTTCCGTTCAATCCGAAGGCAAAGGTGCAAGAAGCAAACGGGTAATAACGATCACTCCTGAGTTCGGTGAAACCACTCCTCCGATTCAGGTTCCAAAGGAAAGACATATCAATGTTCACGATGGTGACTATGTTGAAGCCGGCGAACCTCTAATCGACGGATCGGTCGATCCGCACGACATTCTCAGAATAAAAGGTGAAGTTGAGGTTGCTAAATTCCTTGTTCAGGAAGTTCAGAGAGTTTACAAACTTCAGGGCGTTCCGATAAACGACAAGCACATTGAAGTAATAGTTAAGCAGATGCTCAAGAAAAGAAAGGTTGTTGATCCCGGTGATACAACTTTCATGAAAGGTGAGTTTATAGAAAAAGAAAAGCTCGAAGGCGTGAATGAAACTATAGAAAAACGCGGACTCAGACCTGCAACATGGGAAACGATTCTTCTTGGTATAACAAAAGCATCACTGAATACAGAAAGTTTCTTCTCTGCGGCAAGTTTTCAGGAAACTACAAAAGTCCTTACTAACGCCAGCGTTGAAAGAAAGAAAGATGTTCTCAGAGGAATTAAAGAGAATATTATCATCGGAAAAATGATTCCGGCTGGAACAGGGTTCCCGATATATAATGAATCCAATTACGAAATAAAATTCCCTGAACTGGAAGACACTGAAGATGATGATGATGATTCTGAACCTGGCACAGAACTAGGATAAATCTTAATATTTCAGAGCATTTACGGCCCTTAGGGGCCGTTTTTTATTTTAATTAAAAAAGTACTTGTTTATAGATCAGGACGACAATATAATAATAAATGATAATATTCCCGAGTTTTGTGACAATAAACTGTCCGGAGGATTTACAATGAACAAGCTGTTTTTGATCGTTGCTGTTTTTATTTTTTCTTCTGTTTTTATTTTTTCCTCATGTGAGAACAAATCATCAAAAAACGAGAGCCCCGACACTTCAGATGAAAATGAAATTTCCGATGAAGGAGATACCGGTGACACAGCCGATACTGCAAATACCGGTGGTGCTGCTGATGACGCAAATACTGGAAACACTGGAAATACTGGCAACACAGGCGATACTGGTAACACAGGAAATACTGGCAACACTGGTGATACTGGAAATACCGGCAATACTGGCAACACAGGCGATTTGACTGCTATTTTTAATCTCGGACCTCATTTTGTGAATATAATTGATATAAAAGAAGGAAATAACGGTGCTCCGAGAAATTTCAGAATCTATGAACCGACCGGTGCTGCAGGTTCTGTTCCTGTGATTCATTTTCTACATGGTTTTCAGCTTAAGAATACCTATTATGATGATTCATTAATTCATCTCGCATCTCACGGGTTTATCGTTGTTGCGAGTCAGTCTGCTCAAAGTATGATAGGCGGAGATACAAGCGTTGAAGAAGCACAGAAAGTTGCTGATTTTATTACTTATTTGAAAACCGATCTTCCATCAAGAATTACTGTTGTCCCTGATATTGCAAAATTCGGAGTTGCAGGTCACAGCCGCGGCGGTAAAGTCACTAATCACATGCTGAATAGCAATCCGTCAACTGCTCTTGCTTTCTTCGGTTTTGATCCTGTTGACGCTGCTCCTCCGATTGGCAATGATCCTCCGAGCTTGAACAATCCTGTCCTTTTTACAGGGAAATCAATGTTTCTGGGAGCACAAAAAGGTCCGGAAGGATCTCAGGCCTGTGCACCTGCCGGAAATAATAGCGTGAACTTTTATGCCGGCTATCCTTCTCCTTCATGGCATATAATTGCAGCCGGTGTAGGTCACATGGACATGATTGACCCGGACGATCTTTCTGCATGCGGAATGACATGTTCAGTCTGTGCAAAAAGCGGTGATGACACTTTAAACACTCAGTTCAGGACTTACGGCGGAGCAATGATGGCAGCCTTTTTTTCATATTCCTTGAAGGGTGTCGAGGGCTACTCTGAAATCCTTTCCAATACGATGAACCATCCTTTTATGAATGTTCTTGCTGAACATAAGTAGCAATTTCTGACATTATCGTATATAGTTTTCTGTATTTTTTTCTGGAGAGATAATGTACTTTTTTAAGAATTTTTACATTTACAACTTAGACAAATCCGGTAATCTCGATTTTTTCAAAGGCTCGCTTCTGGTTGAGAACACAAAAATTAAGAAAATAATTAAAAATGACGGAGCTGAAGAAAAGTTTTCCATTCCTGAAAATACTGAGATCATAGAAGGAAACTACAGAGCGATGATTGCGCCGGGTTTTATTCAGACCCATATTCACATGTGCCAGACTTCTCACAGAAATATGGCGGAAAACATTCCTCTGCTTCCATGGCTTCGTGACCATATCTGGCCTTTTGAAGCATCTTTGACAAGAAAAACTATCGGGATAAGCGTTATTTCCGCACTCAAAGAACTTGTCTCATCAGGTACAGTTTCAGTTCTTGATATGGGAACGGTCAGACATTCTGATGTTATATTCGAGATCATGGAGATTGCAGGTTTCCGCTATACCGGCGGAAAAGCGATGATGGATTCAGGAGTCGGCATTCCGGAACAACTTCTTGAAAAAACTGCTGATTCTATTGATGAAAGTCTCAGGCTTTTGGAGAAATACCATAATACAGGCAACGGACTCTTGAGATATGCTTTTGCTCCAAGGTTTGTACTTTCATGCTCTGAAACACTGCTTAAAGAAGTACGGAAACTCAGTGACAGACACAATATTCTTATACAGACCCACGGTTCGGAACATAAAGAAGAAGTTGAGTACATAAGATCAAAGACTGGGCTGGGGAATATCTCATTTCTGAATAAGATTGATGCCTTGAATGATAAGACCGTAATTGCTCATTCTGTTCATCCTGATGAGATCGAGATAGCTCTAATAAAAGATATCAATGCCAGCATAGTTCACTGTCCTTCAACGAATCTCAAACTCGGCAGCGGAATTGCTCCTATTTTTAAATATTTGCAAAAAGGGATAAAAGTAGGAGTAGGAGCGGATGGTGCTCCATGTAACAATGCCTTGAATATTTTCTCCGAAATAAAAATGGCAAGTCTGCTTCAGAAAGGGATCAATCATGATGCTACAATCATGTCAGCGAAAGATGCTCTTAAGCTCGCCACAGTCAATGGAGCTGAAATTCTCGGACTTTCCGACACAACCGGGCAGGTGATTGAAGGTTTTGATGCAGATCTTGTCATTTTAAATATGGATACGCCTCAGACTCTGAATTTTGAATGCCACCCTTCTGCTGCACTTGTTTACGGCTGTGATCCGAGAAATGTGTTATCAACAATGGTTGCTGGAAAATTTCTTTTCAAAGATGGCTTTTTTTCAGATGAAATAAACGATCTGGAAAAATTTTTCAGGGATATGATCTAGTATTTTAAGGAATGTTT
>DAOQAY010000052.1:0-2779 GCA_035354435.1 bacterium | reverse complement strand
CGGTAAAATTCAGGGAGACCAAAAATGAACGGTTCGTCCAAAAGAACAGATTACATTTCGTGGGATCAGTATTTTATGGGCATAGCTCTTCTTAGCGCTCAGAGATCAAAAGACCCTAACACTCAGGTCGGCGCATGTATCGTCAACAGTGAACACCGTATAGTCGGAGTCGGATATAACGGTTTCCCATCAGGCTGTGACGACAATGCTCTGCCGTGGTCAAGAGAAGGAAGCTATCTTGAAACAAAGTACCCGTTTGTTGTTCATGCAGAACTCAATGCAATACTGAATTCGATACAAAATCTTAAAGGTTGTACCATTTATGTCGCACTCTTCCCATGTAACGAATGCGCCAAAGCAATAATTCAGTCCGGAATTTCAGAAATTGTCTATCTTTGCGACAAATATGCCGATACAGATGGTGTAAAAGCCTCAAAATTGATGCTTACTCAGGCGGAAGTTAAATTAAGAAAACTTGATCCGGTTCCTGACGATATAAACCTGAAATTTAACTGACCTTCTTACCGAGACCTATTTCTTCTGATCTTTCCCGCATTCCGTTCAGAACTATTTCAAGGAACTGCTCAAGCGTAATTCCGAAATTTTCAGTTGCTGTCATTATAGCATCACGGTTTGCACCGGCGGCGAATCTTTTTTCCTTAAACCTTTTTATCAGAAAATCTACACCCATTTTATGAATATTCTTTTCCGGCGACATAAATACTCCAGCGGTGACAAGACCTGTGGCAGGATCAATTGCATACAGAGCCTTTCCCATTTCTGATGTTGCCGGGATATTTCCTGAATGCATCACTATGGCATCAAGAATTTCAGTATCATCAAAACCTTCTTTTCTGAGAATTTCTCCAGACATTTTCCCGTGTTTTGCAAAATTATCTTTGGTATAGTCATAATCCAGATCATGCAGAAGCCCTGCAAGAGCCCATCTTTTTTCGTCTTCATTAAGAATTTTTGCAAAATTTTCCATTGCAGATTCAGCCGCCACACAATGTTTTACAAGATTTTTGTTAGACAAGTGCTTATTCAAAAGCGCTATCGCATCATTTCTTTCCATTTTCTCCTCATATTCAAGTAACCAGTATTTCTTAAAAAATATCAGAATATTACAATTTTGCAAATCAAACCTTGTAAAATGAATTAATCTGAATAATATGAATGCGTTACATTAATGGAGGCAGAGAATGAGCAGGCTTTTCACAATTATTTTTATTTCAGTTTCAATGTTTTTTTTAAGTTGCGGTACAGCAGAAAAGAAAAATGACCCTGTCATTAAAACAGCTAGAGCCGATTCTGGAATGACAGTGAAAGACCCGTCTTTCAAATTTGAAAACATTAAAAAGGTCATTCTTTACAACGAAGTGGAAGACGAAGATTCCAAAATGATCCTGATTGGTCTTGCTTCAAAATTTCAGGAAAAAGGAGTTGAAGCGCAGATCGATAACGGCGAATCAACAGAATATAGAGATGAACAGCTCAGAATAAGAACATATAAAGATCTGATGGGCATCTACTTCCGGCTTTATGTCCTGAAACCGGGCGGACAGAAAACAAATGAAGAGATAGTCGCTGAAATAAAAGCCGACACCATCGAAAAACTTGTCAACAACACTATCGCTTTCATCTACGGAAACTGAACAGCAGTCCATAATTTTTATGCGGCCTCTTTCAGTTTATCCCACTTAAAAATCAATTCTAATCAAGCGGCAGATGAAAATAATTTGACGGAAACATTTCAGGTCGCTATATTTGACAGAGTTTAATTTTAATTCGAGGGAAAATTTAGAGAAAAATAAATGGAAAAACCAACCGATTCATCAATTGCAATCAGCAGCAAAGAGAATTACAAAAACCTTCTTAATGAACTGAAAAGCATCCTCAGCAAAGGTCAGGCAAAGGCATATAAAGCCGTTGACAACATCAAAGTTCAGACATACTGGCAGATTGGAGAGAGGATAGTGAGGGATGAGATCGAAAATAAGGAAAGAGCTGATTACGGAAAACACCTTGTCAATCAAATATCTTTGGATCTGGATATAAACAAAAGAGAACTCTACAGAATCATTAGATTTTTTAGATTATATGAAATTGTGGCTACAGTGTCGCCACAATTGAGCTGGAATCATTATAAGGAGCTTGTAGATATCGAAAACAATAAAGAACGGATGTTTTACCAGAACAATGCTGTTAATAAATACTGGAGCGTTCGAGAACTTCGTCTACAAGTTAAGAATGATCTTTTCAAAAATGCGATCTTAATTGAAGAAAAGCTGCCTGTCAGAAAAAAGAACCTCATCACAGACACACTTGAAATTTTTAAGGGAGAATACAACCTCGGTTTTGCGGGAACATATTCAAGTGAAGAGGAGCTTGAAATCGGAATCGTTAAGAATGTTGACAGTTTTTTACATGAGCTGGGGCACGAAATTTATTACGGTGGCAGACAAATTCCTGTTAAGATTGATGGATTAAACCACTACATTGACCTTCTGCTTTATCACAAAGGAATACCGTGCAATATTCTGGTTGAACTTAAAACACGGAAACTTGATGCAAAAGATGTCGGTCAGATGAATAAATATGTGAATTATTTCAGGCTTAACCGTCAGTATGAACATGAAAAAGATACCATTGGACTGATAATCTGTTCTGAATCAGGAATGGAAGAAGCCCAATACGCTCTTGGCGGACTTGAAGAGAAAATATTCATTGCGACATACAAATCAAAACTGCCGAGTATTGAGCAACTAAAAAAAGCTGT
>DAOQAY010000051.1:0-17505 GCA_035354435.1 bacterium | reverse complement strand
ACATTTATGAAGAAACTTCCCTGATCGACAAGACCATCGCCCGCACTGAGCGGGAAATTGAATTGATTCAGGAATATCGCACTCGCCTTGTTTCAGATGTTGTAACCGGTAAGATTGATGTGCGGGATGTTGAGATTCCTGTTTTTGTGGAAGAAACTGTTGAGATGGAAGAAAGCGAAGAAGATTTGAATGAAGAGCAGAACATGGAGAATGGTGACGAATGACAGTTCCCGCTAATCCAAAGATTTATCACATTACTCATGTTGATAACCTTTCTTCAATTATTTCTGAAGGCTGTATCTGGTCAGATGCAAAAATCATGCAAAAACAGGGAGTCGCAAAAATTGGAATGTCAGGAATCAAACGGAGAAGATTGGAAGAGATAAGATTGTCAAGTCATCCTGATCTTCATGTCGGGGAATGTGTGCCGTTTTATTTCTGTCCGCGATCAATAATGCTTTATATGATTTCAAGACAAAATCATCCTGAATTGCAATATAAGGGCGGACAGGAGCCTATCGTTCATCTTGAAGCAGATTTATATAATGTTGTCAGATGGGCAGAACGGAACAACAAAAGGTGGGCTTTCACTCTTTCAAATGCCGGAGCATACTATTTTGAAGACAGGGCAAGTCTTGAAAATCTTAATGAGCTTGACTGGAATGCCATTAATTCCACAAGCTGGCATGAATGCAGAGATAAAAAACAGTCGGAATTTCTTGTTGAGGAAAAAATTCCGTGGCAACTGATTGATAGAATTGGAATATATTCCAAAGATTATTATACTAAAGTTACCAGTTCTTTTAATGGCAATAGTCATCATCCAGTGATCGAGATTAAAAAAGACTGGTATTATTGAGAGGAACTATGATGAAATTTACTCAGGGTGATATTTTCACCGCAAACACAGAAGCAATTGTCAATACAGTGAACTGTGTCGGAGTTATGGGAAGAGGAATAGCTCTGCAATTTAAAAAAAAATTCCCTGAAAATTTCAAAGAATATGAATCTGCATGCAATAGAGAAGAAGTGGTTCCCGGGAAAATGTTCGTTTATGAAACAGGAGCTCTTTTTAATCCCAGAATAATCATAAATTTTCCGACAAAAAGACATTGGCGTGGCGAAAGTAAAATTGAAGACATAGAAAATGGATTGATTGATCTTGTCAGAATAATTAAAGAAAAGAACATTAAATCAATTGCACTGCCGCCTCTTGGATGCGGATTAGGCGGTCTTGATTGGAATAAAGTGAAAGTATTAATCGCCAAACACCTTTCAATTTTAAATGATGTTGAAGTTCTTGTTTTTGAACCTGCCGGAGCTCCGGCTGCCGAAGAAATGGTGAAAAACCGGAAAGTTCCGGAGATGACATCCGGAAGAGCTGCTTTAATTGAACTTGTAGCCCAATATCTGAAAGGATTGCTTGATCCAATTGTAACACTCCTTGAAGTCCATAAATTAATGTATTTTCTTCAGGCATCAGGAGAAAATCTGAGACTTAATTACACGAAAGGAACTTTCGGACCTTATTCTGAAAATTTAAGACATGTTCTGAATGCTATAGAAGGACATTTGATTTCAGGTTATGCAGATGGAGGAGATAAACCGGACAAACGACTTAAACTGATTCCAGGTGCTTATGAAAGTGCATCAGAATTTCTTGAAACACAGAAAAATACAATAAAAAATCTGGAACGGGTGGCTGATCTTGTTCAGGGATTTGAAACCCCGTTTGGAATGGAACTATTATCCACTGTTCATTGGGTGGTAGTTAATGAAAAAGCTGCGTCAAAAGAAGATGTTATTACAAAAGTTCATGCCTGGGGAGAAAGAAAAAAACAGTTTACGCCGCGGCAGATCCTAATAGCTGTTGATGTCCTTTCAAAAAAGAAATGGGTGGATGTTTCTTCATGGGTAAACTAAATACAAAACCAACCGACATAACTGAAGCCGGACTTGAATCTCTCATTGTTAAATCACTAATTGAAGAATCGAAATATGTTGCCGGTGATCCTCGTGATTATGACAGAACACATGCTGTTGATCTTGTTAAATTGACTGACTTTATTAAATCTACTCAGCCGGACATTGTCGACTCTCTTTCCCTTGATGCTGACTCTCCGGCCCGAACCCAATTTCTTCACAGGCTTCAGGGTGAAATAGCAAAAAGGGGCGTGATTGATGTTTTGCGTAGAGGATTGAATCACGGACCTCACTCAATAACAGCATTTTACGGAACTCCGACAGCAAACAATGAAAAAGCAAAAGAACTGTTTGAGAAGAATATTTTCAGTGTGACCCGTCAGCTTCGTTACAGCTCTAACGAAACACAACTTGCTCTCGATATGGGCGTTTTCATAAATGGATTGCCTGTAGTAACATTTGAGCTGAAAAATAAGTTGACGAAACAGACTGTTGAAGATGCTGTGCAGCAATATAAGAATGATCGTGATTCCAAAGAACTGCTTTTCCAGTTTGGTCGCTGTATGGTTCATTTTGCGATAGATGATCATGAAGTTGAAATGTGTGCTCACTTAAAAGGAAAAGACTCATGGTTTCTCCCATTTAACAAGGGATTTAATGATGGAGCAGGAAATCCCCCCAATCCAGATGGTCTGGCAACAGATTATTTATGGAAAGAAATACTAACAAAGCCAAGACTGACAGATATTATTGAGAATTATGCCCAGATCGTTGAAGAAAAAGACCTCAAAACCGGAAAGAAAAAAAGCAGGCAGATATTTCCGCGATATCATCAGTTAAAAGCAGTTCGAAAGCTGCTTGCAGATGCAAAGCTTAATGGTGCCGGGAAACGATATCTCATTCAACACTCTGCAGGAAGCGGCAAGTCAAATTCAATTGCCTGGCTTGCTCATCAGCTTGTCGGGCTTGAAAAAAACAAAAAACCTGTATTTGGCTCCATAATTGTTGTAACTGATCGAAGAGTTCTTGATAAGCAGATTAAAGACACAATTAAATCTTTCGCACAAGTTTCCAATATCATAGGTCATGCAGAAAAATCCGGAGACTTGAAACGCTTTATCAGTGAAGGTAAGCAGATAATAATCACAACAGTTCAGAAATTTCCTTTTATAATTAATGAAATTGGAGATGAGCATAGGAATAATAAGTTTGCAATAATTATCGATGAAGCTCACTCAAGTCAGGGAGGAAAAGCTGCAACGAAAATGAACATTGCTTTAGCATCTACATCGGAAGTGATGGAAAAAGGCGCAAAATATGATGATATGCTGATGGTTGCTGAAAAAAGTCCCGAATATACTGGTGAATGTGAAGATGTTGACTTGGAAGATCAAATCAATTTTATTATGGAAAGCAGAAAAATGCTTAATAATGCAAGCTATTTTGCATTCACTGCAACTCCAAAGAACAAGACTCTTGAAATATTCGGGGAACCTTTCCCACAACCTGACGGAAAGATTAAACATAAGCCTTTTGACAGTTATACAATGAAACAGGCAATACAGGAAGGGTTTATAAGAGATGTGCTTAAAAATTATACTCCCGTGGAAAGTTATTATAAAATCACAAAAAAAATTGAGGATGACCCTTATTTTGATTCTAAAAGAGCCCAGAAAAAACTCAGAAAGTTCGTAGAATCGAACAAACATGCAATTAAAGAAAAAGCAGAGATAATAATTGATCATTTCCAGACACAGGTATTTTCCCGTCATAAAATCGGGGGTGAAGCCCGTGCAATGGTGGTAACAAGCAGAATAATTCGTGCAATCGAATATTACTATGAAATAAGTGCCTACATAAAAGAAAAGAAACTGCAGTACAAAGCCATTGTTGCATTTTCGGGGGAACATGAATACGGTGGGGAAAAAGTCACAGAATCTACAATTAATGGATTTCCAAGTAATCAGATAGAAGATAAAATTATTGAGGATCCATACCGTATTCTGGTTGTTGCCGATAAATATCTTACTGGCTATGACGAACCGTTAATGCACACAATGTATGTTGACAAACCGCTTGAAGGAATTAAAGCTGTTCAGACACTTTCCAGACTTAATCGAGCCCACCCTAAAAAACATGACACTTTCGTTCTGGATTTTTATAATGACATCGCAACTATTCAGAGTGCGTTCGCCGATTATTACAGAACAACCATATTGAGTGAAGAGACAGACCCCAATAAAATTCACGATCTCAAATCTGACATTGACGGATATCATATTTATTCATCCGAACAGATCGACGATCTTGTTGAAAAATATCTGTCGGGAGCTGAAAGAGATTCTATTGATCCCATCCTTGACACATGTGTTGCTGTTTACAACAGCGAACTTGATGAAAATGGACAGGTCGATTTTAAAGGCAAGGCCAAGGCATTTGTGAGAACATACGGGTTTCTTTCTGCACTTCTTCCTTATAATAACGCTGAATGGGAAAAACTTTCGATATTTCTTAATTTTCTAATACCCAAACTTCCTGCCCCGAAAGAAGAAGATCTTTCAAAAGGTATTCTGGAAACTATTGATCTTGAAAGTTATAGAGCTGAAATGAAAGCGACAATAAACATCTCTCTGCCTGATGAAGACGCTGAACTTGGAGCTGTGCCTACCACTGGTGGTGGCCGCAAACCAGAACCGGAACTGGATCAACTCAGCAACATATTGAAAACTTTTAATGATCTTTTTGGGAATATCGAGTGGAAAGATGATGACAAAATCAGGAAAGTCATTACTACGGAAATTCCAGAAATGGTTGCTGCTGACACAGCCTATCAGAATGCAATGAAAAATTCAGATAAACAGAACGCCAGAATAGAGCATGACAAAGCACTCCAGAGAGTTATTTTAACGCTCATTGCCGATCACACAGAGCTTTATAAACAGTTCAGCGACAATCCTTCTTTTAATAAATGGCTTGCAGACATGGTTTTTAATACAACATACCGGCACAATGAACCCGTCAAAGAAGTATAGCAAAAATAACTGAAAGATAATTACCCGCATTCACACTTTGAATCGATACATTTTCCATTGAACATGCCGCACTGGTAGTAGCAGTCGAAATCATCATTGCACTGGACTGCTGTGTCTTTGAGGCATTCAAGGCCTGATGCGTAATAGCCCTGATCACATTTGCAGTAGAATTTGTCTTCGATCTGAAGGCAGTCGCCGTGACCTGAGCAGTCAATGTCACTGCAGGTCTTTTCGCTTTCCTTGATGCAGGCAGTACCGTTATAGAAATATCCGTCATCGCATTTGCATACAGCTTTGCCGTCAACAGCCTCACAGGTTCCGTGATCTCCGCAATTCTTGCTTTCACATGGATCTGGAATATCTTCGACACATCCCCAGCCTGACTCATCCTCAATAAAACTATCTTGACAGACACACTCAAAAAGAGAAGTATCTATTGCAATGACACATTCTGAATTCGGCCCGCAGTCAATATAATCGCACGGATCGCCGCTCAGATCCTTGAGGCATGTCAGATTTATTGGAATATAACTATCATCACACTGGCATACAGGATCGGTCAGAAGACCTCCGGCATCGAAACAGTCACCGTAACCTGAACAAGTCACGCCGTCACAGACCGAGCCTTCTTTGTTTTCAACACAGTCAGGGAATTCATCATGAAAACCGAACGGGCAGAAACATTCAGGAACTCCTCCATTTTCAAAACAGAAGCCGCCTGAACAGGTTGAATTTTCACAACTTTTTTTGATAGTCCCGTCTGTATCGGGAACATCGTCAATGTCATTGTCAGTTTCATCCGAATCGGCAGGCTCATCATTTCCGTCAATTATTTCATCAAAATCTTCATCGCCGGCATTATCAAAGTCAGCATCTTCATCAGGTGCATTCTGGGCTATATCCAGATCAGACCAGTTTGTGTAAGCAACATCGATTCCCGGTTTACACGAGACAGATATCAACATTACAAATAATGCAACTGACAGCTGTCTGATCATTTCAACCTCCCTGAAACACCGTTATTTTGACTCATATTCCATAAAAAAGTTGTTTCAGTAAAAGACGAAATCAACCTTTTCAATGACTGTACACTCTTCATTTTCAATATTTTTAAATACCATCCTTCTAAAAGAACCTCTCATAAACGAAACCCTTCCTTTTGTGTCATAATAAAGTTTATCCAAATCTATTTCTGCTGATTCTGCGGTGTACGAAAGTTCTGTCCCGTTACTTTGTCTGACAAACAGGAACATACAGTTTTTGCAGTTCTCGACAACACTTTCCGGATCAGCCGTCCATGAAGTAGTTCCGTCAAAAACGCCGGAAAAAGATCCTGTCAGCACTTTGCCTGATTTTTTATCCATGCTTTCATCAAGAAGAAATTTTACTGAACCGTCCACATCGCTTGAAAAAAGCTTTTTCTGCATTGCAAAACCTTGAATTGTGCATGACTGACCGAATTCAGTTTCAAATGTTTTTGTACACCCTGAAAACAAAATAAAAGCGACTGTTGCTGCGATCACAGTTCTAATATTCATAGACCGCCTCCGCCAAAACAGTATGCGCAAGTCTGCTGTAATCTGCATAATCTCCGAAATCCTCTCCGACATTGGAAAAGTTCTTGTGGAGAAGATAATTCATCTGGATCGAAAAACTGTCACCCAGATCTACAGAAACTCCTGCGGAAAATTCAACTGTACTATCAACCCTGATCTTTCTGTATATTCTCTGACCTGTTTCCATATCGCTCCAGTAAACAATACGGTGAGTGTCTTCATCAAACGATCTTGAATAAACATATTTCAATGTCAAAGGAAAACTTAATATCGAAACACTCCATTCAGTTGACAGCCCGGCATAAAGAGAATAATACTGTCCGGCGATATCCAGTTCTCCGTAATACACATTTTCATAGCGGTTGTATTTTATCTTCTGATTGTCAAAAAAAGTGAATGAAGCCCCGGTAAATAAATCTGAAATATTTATTTTTCCTGCCATAAATCTGGCACCGCCTTCAACAAATGACGAAAATCCGTTTATATATTCAATCAGCGAACTTGTTGATTTGTAGTAACTCGTTCCAGCCCTTAAAAATAATGCATAAAATGTTTTGCTGTCATAAAGATATGAAAGTGAAATATACGGGTCGATATAAAGAGAACTGATGTTTTTATAATCAAAAGCGGAATTATGCATTCCAAGAATGAACGCAAGAAAGTTCTTTTGACCGATGGAAAGTATATATCCACCTTCAATACCGGTATCAAGCGTTGAATTTTCAAGAGACTGCACAGATAGAAGCGAATTCAGTGAAAAATCAAGCAGAAACCCGTTCCCTTTATCGCCCTGAAGCTCCCCTTCAATCGAAAAATTAGTAGTAAAACCTGATTTTTCCTTTTTTCTTTTAAAAATATCAGCGGCGCTTCTGAATGAAAAAACCGGATCGACATTGCTTTTCCAGCCGGCACCGGAAGTGAGTGTTAACTGACCTTCCATCGCATCAAGCCTGACAAAAAAAACAAAAAAAAGAATGATTGTTATGATTATTGATTTTAAATTGACCGGCTTAATAAATCCTTCTATCTTCAATGCGGTTCTTCCCTTTCCTTTTTTTAAGAAGCTCCTTCATTTTTCTGATTTGTCCGCTTCTGTCAACTTCATTGTCGGAATCGTTCTTTTCAACTTTTTCGGCAGCATCGTTTTCAACAGACTCAGGAATATTAAATTCTTGTTTTTTCTTAGCTTTTTCAGGCTGTTGCAACAGTTTATCGTTTTTAACATTTTCAGACTCCTCTAAAACAGGAATTATTTTTCCCTGAACGGGTTCATCCTTTTTTATTTCGGTCCGGCTCTGTTTTCTGTTCTCTCTGGGCTTTATTAATATTTTTTCTACACTCTTTATCTGTATGTGATCATTGTCGCTAACTTCGCCGTCATTGTCAGAAGTCACGGCTTTTTCAGCAAAATCACTTTCATAATTGTTAAAAAAATCCTTCTCCCATCCGGCTATTTCAGATTGCGATGGATTTTTCTTGAAGACAACTCTGCTTTTGAGTTCAGGTTTTACAGCACCGGATACTGCGGAAAAAATGAATAAGATCAAGATGACAGAAAAAAGTTTTTTCATAAATTATTCAAGACTTTCTGAGACTTATATATATAGACCGCTGTCTTATTCTGACCGGTTTTAAGAACTATTTTGCGATTATGCTGAAAGCCGCCGAATTTTGTTTCAGTATTTATGCTCCATTCGCCTTCAGACACAAGGCTGACTACAAACGGAATCTCGTTGATACCTTTTTTGAAAGATCCTGTCCTGATGTATTCGTTGAGATCTCTGATCTTTTCGTTTTCTGAATAAAATCTTACGCCTTCATCAAGGCTGAAATGAACTTCAACATTCTCAATATTTTCGCTGCTTTCAAATTCTATAGTAATTTTAACGGGCTCGCCTTTTGCAACTTCAGATGATGAAACAAGTTCCATTTCATCTTTTTTGTTATCGATCTTATAAAAAGAAACTGCAAAAACTATCAGGAGAGCCGCGGCGATCGAAAATGCAAGAACCGGAACAAATCTTTTCTGCTCTCTTTTGACAGCTTTTACGGCTTTTATTTTCTGAAGTTTTTCAAAAAGCACAGCATCAAAAACATCTCCGTCAGTTTCAATATTTTCACTTCTGTATTTTCTGAAAAGATCGTTAAGTTCTTTAAATTCCGCAGAATTATCCTCAAGTTTTCCAAAGCTTAGCGATTTAAAAACTTTCTTCCAGTTCATTAACGATCCCCCTTCACGCCATTTTGACGCAAATTGCCCGAAGAAAGTTGTTTCATCTCCTTTTTTTCATTCATTATTTCTGCCATTCTCTTTCTTCCCTTGAAAACTCTCGACTTCATTGCAGTCAGTGATATTTCGAGTATACGGGCAGCTTCTTCATAAGGCATTTCCTGAATATCGATAAGAACTATCGCCATTTTTAATTTCACAGGAAGGGCATTGATTAATTGATGCACCTCTTTTTTCACATCTTCTCTTATCATTTCAGATTCAGAGCATTCATCACTCCTCAATGTGACACCGGTATCATCCTCAGAATCCGATATCATTTCTATTTTTGTTTCAGGATCTCTGATATAATTTATGAATTCATTTTTTATTATTCGCCAAAGCCATGTGGTAAACGAAGACCTGATCTCATAGTTTTTCATTGCAATATATGCTTTTATCAGCGCTTCCTGAAGAATATCGTCTGCAAGATGAATATTTCCGCCGCAAATACTGACGGCAAATGAGCGAAGTTTAGACCTGTGCAGAGAAATAAGATCGCAAAATGCTCTTTTATCCCCTTTCGAAGCAAGGGTTATCAGTTCTTTTTCAGTAATATTCAATCAGCCCCGGAATTAAAAAAGCCCAGTAATAATACCATCTTGGTCGATATCCATCATCGATGATGCCGGTTTCGCAGGCAGACCCGGCATTGTCATTATATCACCGGTATAAACAACCATGAACCCTGCTCCTGCCGAATATTTTATATCTTTTATCTCAAGTTTAAAACCAGTTGGTCTACCCTTTATATCCGGATTGTCGGAAAATGAATACTGGGTTTTAGCCATACAGACAGGAACTTCCGAAATGCCCCACGATCTTCTCACATCTATTTTGCTTTCCACTGCTCTGGGAATATGCACTTCTTTGGCTCCGTAAATTCTTTCAGCTATTTTCCTTATTTTCACAATCGGATCATCTTTAAGATCATAAATGAAATTCACTTCACCGTGATCTTCCTGACTTGCAGCATAGACCGCTTCAGCAAGTTCGATCGCTCCGGCGCCACCTTTTGCCCATACTTCGGCATCAAAACATCGAGCACCGGTATTTTCACAAAGCTTTTTAACAATATTGATCTCTTCAGCCGTATCTGATGAAAATCTGTTCAATGCAACAAACACAGGACGGTTGAAAGAAATCATGTTCTCTATATGTCCTTTCAGGTTTTCAAACCCTTTTTCAAGTGCGGAAACATCCGGTATTGTCAGAGATTTAAGTTTAGCTCCGCCGTGATACTTCAAAGCTCTTACTGTTGCAACTATTACAACAACATCGGGAGGTGTCATTCCTTCTGTTCTACTTACAAGATCAAAGAATTTCTCGGCACCGAGATCACTTCCGAACCCGGCTTCTATTACGATCATTTCTGCATACCTTTTTGCTATGTCGGTTGCAACTATAGAATTTGTTCCGTGAGCAATATTGGCAAAAGGGCCAGTGTGAATAAGTGCCGGATTTCCCTCAAGAGTCTGGACAAGATTCGGCATTATGGCATCTTTAAGAAGGATTGCGAGAGCACCTTCGGCATTAAGATCTCTGGCTCTGAACGGAACGCCGTCATGTGTTTCGGCAATAATGATCCTGCCCAGCCTTTCTTTAAGGTCTGTCATGTCACGGCTCAGACCAAGGATCGCCATGATCTCTGAAGAAGCTGTAATATCGAATTTGCTTTCGCGAACCATACCTGCGTCTTTTCCGAGTCCGATGACTATATTTCTCAGGGATCTGTCATTCATATCAAGAACTCTGTTCCATGTTATCTCTTTCGGAAGCAGACATCTTTTTTCAACTCTGCTGTAATAATTGTCAAGAAGAGCGGCAAGAAGGTTATGGGCAGAAGTGACAGCGTGAATATCACCGGTAAAATGAAGATTGATGGAATCCATCGGAATAACTTGAGAATATCCGCCGCCGGCAGCCCCTCCTTTAACCCCGAAAACAGGACCGAGACTCGGTTCTCTCAGGGTGACAATGGTTTTTCTTCCTATCCTGTTCAAAGCTTCGCTCAGACCGATGCTTACTGTTGTCTTACCTTCACCTGCCGGAGTCGGGGTCATTGCCGTCACAAGAACCGTTTTTGCTTCCGGCTCTTTTCCGTTTCTTGCATCAAGACTTATCTTGGCAATATTTCTACCCCAAGGCATTACATGTTTTAACGGCAGTCCCATCTTTTCAGCGATCTTTTCAATAGGTTGAGCAACAATTTCAGAAGCTATTTGATAATCAGTAGACATTTCGGCTCCATTTAATCTGTGCAAACTTCCGGAAGATTATATCCGAGTTCTGCCGCATAGACAGGATCAATGAGTTTTCCTGCTGCGGATATTTCAATTTGTGAAGAAGAAAGCTCTGTTATGTCAAGCTTCGCATCGCCTGAAACTGATCTGATACACTTTATGCTGACAGAAGTACCGTCATAACTGAGATCTCCGTAAAGAGCATATATCTGCTTTTCAACAAAATCTATATCCGTGCCTGCTTCTAAATTGTCGGGAACATTGACAGCAAAAAATTTCGGAGTCATTGAAACAGCATCGATCCAAGTAGTTGTAACCATTCCTCCATCAGCAACTGCGGCAAAAGGAAAGTCTACAACATCCTGCACATGAAGGGTTGTAAATGTGAACTCTTCACCGAAATAGGTGAATTCAGCATCTCCTGTTCCAGGAACTATTGTTGCTGGATCACTTGTTGCATTAATCGGACCTTTGAAAGTGAGTATAAAATCTCCAGTCTCTGTTATTTCGGTATCTGAAATGCACTCACTGTTTGTAGGATGATAGCCTTCATTACAGACACATGCAGCCTCTTCACCATCTGCAACACATTTCGAATGATCCGGGCATTCCATATCGAGACATGGATCGACAGTATCTTCATCAGTGGCTTCATCAGCATTTTCAATGTCACCGTCCTCTTCAATAATATCAAGGTCTGTCACAGCTTCATCGCCGGCAGCCTCATCAGCTGTTTCAACAGTATCTTCATCAGGATAGGACTGACTTTTTTTATCATCATCACCGCATGAGATCATAAAAAAGAAAGCAACCGCAGTTGTAAAAGAAACTAAACAAAAACTTCTCATTTTAAACCTCTCTAAAATTATTGAGAAAGAAATATTTTATCACTACCAAACAGTTCTTTATATACAGAAAGGGATGAAATATCAATAATTCCAGTTCTTTCCAGAACAGCAGATGATTTTCCTTCATTGAACATTATTTTCAGTTCTACCGGCATGGCTATTCCGGAACAGACCGGATTTATTATCTTTTCTGAGATCTCGTCTTTTCTTTTAATAAAGTCGCGCTCTTCCATTTCTATCATTAACTTTATCCGTGAAGCATTATTGCTGTTATTGAACTGGATGTATTCAGGGATCGTTTTTATGTCTTCTTCAATGTTTTCAATGTTGAGCATGACCTTTTCAAGAGTATTGTCATCTCTGTTCCTGACCGCCCTTACCTTTACCTTAAACATCAGCGGAACTTTTGAATCAAGTTTCAGAACATGCGGATTTGCAAGAGGATTATCTATTTTATTTATTGAAAATTCAATTGCGGCATCATTACTTTCAATTACACCTTTCAAATAATAATCACCTTCACGGCCTTTTGCCGGTTTTATATCGGTAGTAATTATCCCGGCTACCCAGACAGAAGCATTTCTGTTGCTGAATTTTCTTTCACTTTCAACGGCTTCAATAAGTTCTTTTATGTTTGAAATCCCCAGTTTTTCAAAATCCTTGGCAAAAAATCTTGCAGGATGGTTTGAAATATATATTCCAAGAACATCCCTTTCAAAAGCAAGAGAATCAAAAATATCAAGCCTGACAGGATTGTCCACCATTCCGAGAATACTTTCATCACTGCTGACCTCAGTCTTCGAAGTCGAAGCCATATTGAATGCATCGAAAAGACTTATCTGACCTGACTCTTTATCGGCAGCAGCTTTCTCCCCTTCCTTTATTGCATACGGAAGCATCGACAAAAGCAGTCCGCGGTTAATGTTTGTAAAATCAAAAGCACCTGATTTTATTAGAAATTCTGTCGTTCTCGCATTAACTTTGGACTGATTTATTCTGCTTGCAAAATCAATAAGCGACTTGAAATCTCCGTTTCTGCTCCTTTCTGAAATTATCTCTTCGATAGCTCCTTCACCGACATTTTTTATTGCATTCATGCCATATCTAATCGAATTCTCCTCAATGGAAAATGAAAATTCACTTCGATTGACATCCGGTGGATAAACATTTATTCCAAGTTGCCTTGCATCGCTGATATAGCTGAATACCTTGTCAGAACTTCCGGCTTCAGACGATATTAAAGCCGCAATAAATTCAACAGGATAGTGTGTTTTCAAAAAAGCTGTCTGGTAAGAAATATAACCATAGCAGGCTGCATGGGATTTATTGAAACCGTAACTTGCAAATTTTTCCATATGGTCGAAAACTTTGACAGCAACTTCCTGGGAAACACCAAGCGATGCAGCTCCCGAAATGAATTCCGACTTCATCTTCTGCATTTCCTCGGCCTTCTTTTTTCCCATCGCTCTTCTGAGAATATCAGCTTTGCCAAGTGTAAAACCCGCCATCTTCTGGGAGATTTGCATAACCTGTTCCTGATAAACTATCAGTCCGTTGGTCTCTTTAAGAATTTCTTCCAGCCATGGATGGTCATACTCAATTTCTTCTCTGCCGTGCTTTCTTTTAATGTAGTTGGGAATAATGTCCATCGGTCCCGGTCTGTACAAAGCCACTGCAGCAATCAGATCTTCTATCCTGTCAGGCTTCATCTGGTGTATCATTTTTTCAAACCCGCCACTTTCCATCTGAAACACGCCCTTTGTACTTTTTTCACAGAGAAACCGGTATGTTGCATAATCATCCATCGGAATTTTACTGATATCGAAATCCGGAACTTTTTTTCTGATAAGATTGACTGCATTATTTATCATAGTAAGCGTTTTCAGACCCAGAAAGTCAAATTTCACAAGCCCGACAAGCTCGACCATGTTCTTGTCATACTGCGTAACCCTGTAATTGTCTTTATCAACAAAAATAGGCGAATATTCAAATATCGGCTTCTGTCCGATAACAACTCCGCAGGCATGTTTGCCCGGTTGACGAAGCAGTCCTTCGATCTGAACTGCTATTTTTATTATCCTGCTGAAATCCTTATTGTTTTTTATCAACTCCCGTTCATTTGCATATGCATCAATTTCAGAAAACAGACTCTTTACCTGATCTGCATCGTCACCTTTCAAACGGGCTTTTTCAAGAAAATTTTTCAGACTGTCCGGATTGGAGACGACATCAGCGGGTATCTGGAACTGTGCGGCAAGTTTTTTTGTAAGCTCTTTGTTCTTTTTACTGAATTGCGGAGAAAAAACCTCGGAAAATGAATCAGGAACCATTTTGGCAAGTTTGTCTGCAACAGCAAGCGGAATGTCAAGAGCTCTTGCAACATCTTTTATTGCCGATTTTGC
Source organism: bacterium (assembly GCA_035354435.1). Classification (GTDB taxonomy): domain Bacteria; phylum UBP6; class UBA1177; order UBA1177; family UBA1177; genus JAKLDO01. The sequence goes on along the minus strand of DAOQAY010000051.1, from coordinate 3,232 downwards.
CTTGAGCTGACCGAAAGTTGCGATCTGTGCGACATTCTTTTCCCCATATTTTTCCGAAACATAATTGATTACCCTGTCGCGTTTCTCCTGACAGAAATCAACATCAAAATCAGGCATTGAAACTCTTTCGGGATTGAGAAATCTTTCAAAGAAAAGTCCGAACCTGAGCGGATCGAGGTCGGTAATTCTCGTTGAATATGCAACAAGCGATCCGGCACCGCTGCCTCTTCCCGGACCGACAGGAATATCGTTATTTTTCGCCCAGTTGATAAAATCTGCAACAATCAGGAAATATCCGTCAAAACCGGTCTTTGAGATCATTGCTATCTCATAATCAAGCCTGTCGTAATATTCCTTTTTTTTCTCTTCCGGCGTTCCAAGCTCAATAAATCTCTCTTCAAGTCCGGCAAGGGAAATCTCTTTAAGATATTCAGATTTTGTTTTTCCGAAAGTTTCAAAATCGGGAAGATATGGTTTGTAAAGAGACAGCTCAACATCGCAGCGCTGGGCAATTTTCCAAGTATTTTCAACGGCTTCCTCGCCGTCACGACCATAAACCGAAAAAAGCCGCCTCATCTCCTCTTCACTTTTCAGATAGAATGCATTTGTCTCGTGGTGCATTCTGTCGGTATCATGAACTTTCTTCTTTTCGTTAATGCAGAAAAGAATGTCCTGAGCTTCAGCGTGATCGGAATTCAAATAATGAACATCATTTGTCGCAACAAGCCCCGCTCCGATATCATGAGCAAGTTTAATGAGCAGTATGTTGACTTCTTCCTGTTCGCGAAGTCCGTTGACCTGCAACTCAATGAAAAAATTATCTTTACCGAAAAGTTCCTGATATTCGTGTGCTATTTTTTTAGCATCTTCATACCTTCCGCTCAAAAGAGCTTTCGGTATTTCTCCACCGAGACACGCACTGAACGCAATAAGTCCTTCAGCATGATTTTTTAAAAGCGCACGATCTATCCTCGGCTTGTAATAAAACCCGTCAATAAAAGCCGTTGATGCCATATAGCAGAGATTTTTATACCCAATCGCGTCCTTTGCAAGCAGAATAAGATGATAGGCATCCTGTTTTGTGTGCTCGGTTCTGTCTCCTGAAGCAATATATGCCTCCATCCCGATAATAGGCTTAACCGGAGCGTCCGCCAGAGTCTTGGAACCCCCTAAAGCAGTGGTGTAGAAATCAATTACTCCGTGCATGTTGCCGTGATCAGTGATCGCAACGGCTTTCATCCCCATTTTTTTGCACTGCTCCATAAGTCCGGCAGGCTTCACAAGCCCGTCCAGAAAGGAATAAATCGTATGCAGATGCAAATGTACAAACGGCATAACAGCCTCCTGAAATTTTTTTTGCCTGAATCATTTTATAAATAAAAAAACGATAGTAAAGGCGAAAAAAAACGCCCTCTGAAATCATTGAGGAATATTTTTCAGTGCTAGAAAATAAATGAGAAATTAAGGGTCAGATCGGGAACACCGTTATAGAGTCTTGTTTCATCTGTGAATTTGTATACACCGTTCTGCCATACAAGCGGAATTCTCAGTGAAATGTCATAGAATTTGTCGTTCTTATGCCAGCGGTAGGTAAGATAGATCGGAAGGAAATCGGCATAAAGTGTATCATCAAAACTCATTCCTTCATCCCAATCATTATCATTTTTCTTGATGTTGAATATAACTTTTGAACCGACACCGAGAACTATTCCGAAACAGTCGTCCTTAAGCGGATTTCCGAAAAATTTGCCGAAACTGACCTCTCCGAGGAACGCAAGACCCGGAACAAATCCTTTTTCCTCATCATTCTTCACATCGGAACCAAATCTGAAACCGGGACCGAGCATCAGAGTTCCCAGCCTGATCTCAAAATTCTTATGTGTCAGCTGTGCAATTGTAAATCCGACCTGAATTGAAGTTCCGAGACTCATATTTATCGGCAAAAAAAACCACTTTTTTATAATCTCTTTTGCCTCTGGTTTAAAATCAGCATCATAATTTCTTTCAGGCACACTGTTGTTCTTTTCATCAAAGAATATTTGTTTCGGCTCTTCAGCCTTAGCGGGCTCTTCTTCTTTAACGGGCTCTCCGGTTTCTTTTGACAGCTCTTTCTGTGCTTTCGCCGCATCTTCCTTTATTTCTTCATCCGTTTTTGCAGGCTCTTCCTTTGCGGGCTCTTCCTTTGCCGGTTCATCACTTTTAACAGGCTCTTCCTGACCGTAAACAAAACCGAGTACGAACAGAAGTGAAAGCGCTAAAAACATTTTTTTCATCTTATTTCTCCCAAAAAACTTCTTAAAAGCAATAATTCAGTATCAGCCACCCCGATAAATTATTATACCAGCCCGGTTTATTCCACAAGTGTCTGTATATATTCCGGCATTCCTACAACTATTTCGACTCTGTTATCTCCGTTGATATCGCCTATATTCTTTACACTGTACCCGAATCCTCCACTCATACCATCAGGCTGCCACGGACAGATCTCCCATTCAAAAGCATAATCTTCCCCTATTCCGGCACAAAGAAGTCCTCCACCGCCGAAAAAGTATTTTCCGCCTGCAACAACAAGAGTGTCGTAATTAGAAACTCCGTTTACCGTTTCAAAATCAGAAAAAGCCCCGCTATCACTTGGCAGTATTCCGTTTTGAACTTCTAATGGTGAAGAAAAAGCTCCAAAAAAATAAATATTTCCATGTAGGCTTTCATTCGGAGCAAGAACACCTATTCCTTTTTTCCCTCCGACTTCAACCATTTTTATTACTGAACCGAATTGTGAGTCTTTTGTTCCGAATTCTGTTTCTGACGGTCCTTTCTGCCAATCAGCGCCGCCGTAATAAATATAAATACCGCCAGTATTGTCAGCCTCTTCACTTTCCTTTAATCCCCACCCGGCAACAATAAGGTCTTTCTGATCATCGCCGTTGATATCTTCAAGGATCATACTGCTTCCGAAATATTGAGCTTTTGCCTCAACAAGCGGAGTGAGCACCCAGTATTCGTTCTCTTCAAGTCCTTCCGCAGATCCTCTGAAAAAAGCCACCATTCCTGGACTTCCGCCGCCATCGAGATTCGGTCCTGCATTCTGACCGCCCGCCATGACATCATCATAACCGTCTCCGTCGATATCTCCACATACTAGAGACTGGCTGATACAATCGCTCTGCTGAATATATTTTTCAGAAAGCCTTGAAATGGAGCTGTTCTCTTCACTCCATCCATCCTCCAACCC
>DAOQAY010000050.1:0-17736 GCA_035354435.1 bacterium | reverse complement strand
TGCGTGACATGGAATGTTACTGTGACCATCACCCTGAACTGTGTCCGTTTGATGATTACACACCGCAACCCGAAAATCCCAAAGACCTCGTGACAGGGAAAAGACCGGGTGATGAAACAAGTGACGATGATTCAATCCCGGATAGCGATGTTCCGGTGTATATCTACTGAAAAAGTATAAAATCTGTTGCGGTTGTTTTATTTGAACACATATTCATCCTAAAATTGACTTTATATCCCTAAATAATTAACATTTACGGTAAATTTTAAAACTGGGGCGGTTTATGAAATTTCTTTCGTTCAGTCTTACTGATACAGGTTTGAAGCGAAAAAACAATGAAGATGCTTTGATCGACATGCCGGGCACAGGTCTTTTTGCTGTCGCTGACGGTATGGGCGGTGAGCAGTATGGTGAGGTTGCATCTGAAACGGCGGTAAATTCTGTCAAAGCTTATGTGAAAGAGAACCGTGCGGTGATAGATGCCTTTTCCATGAGCGAAACTCAGGAGAATCGCAATCAGGTTCTCAATATGCTTGCCGATGCTCTCCGGACTGCCAATACAAAGATTCACCGTGAAGCTGAAAAGATGAAGCTTAGCGGAAAGATGGGAACCACTCTTACTGTGCTTCTGGCAGTTGAAAATACTGGCTTTATGGTTCATGCCGGCGATTCGAGACTTTATATGATCCGCGGACCTGAAGTAAGTCAGCTTTCCACCGATCACACTGTTGCAAATGACTATAAAAAGCAGTATGGCGAATCAGATGAGGGTTTTGATGAAAGGTTTAACGGAATTCTTACAAAAGCTGTCGGAATTCAGGAGTATGTTGAACCTGAAAAACTGACTTTCACAATAGCGCCCAACGACAGGTACCTTCTTTGCTCAGACGGATTGTATAACGCTCTCGGTCCTGATCAGAAATCTGTGTTGGAAATGCTCTGTTCAAGAGAGCATGAAGTTGAAAATGAGGATGGATTTCTTTCCAAAGCTTCAGACAGACTGCTTGATATAGTCTATAAAAACGGTGCAAAGGACAACATAACAACTGTTCTTGTAAGTGCTTTCAGTATGGATGAGGAGGAAGTGACCGGTACAAAGGAGCTTATCAGGAAATATGATGCAGTAAGAAAAATAGAACTGTTTGAAAAACTTGATTACAAAGAACTTCTTGCAGTAATGGAAAGAACTGAGATCAGAACATATAACCGTTTTGATGTCATTTCAAGGATGGAGGCTGATGATAAAGAGCTTTTTATCATTCTCGAAGGCAAAGTTTCATCTCTGAAAGGATCAAAACATATTAAAACTTTCAGAGAGGGTGATCATATCGGCGAAGTCGCCTTTCTGACAGAAGAGAAACCGCAGTTCAACCTTTTTGTTGATAAGCCGTCAACATTCCTTGTTATTAAGAGATCGGTTTTTTCTAAGCTTGCTCTTGATAATCCTGCTCTCGGGGTGAAACTGTTGTGGCAGCTTGCAACAGTACTTGCCAGGCAGACAAATTCATCAATCGGCTTAATTAAAGACGAATGACAGCCGCCGGTTTATTACTTCTGCTTTTTTACGGTTCATCTTTTGAACTCAATTTTGAAGGGAGTAATATAGAAGATCATACCGATCAGAAAATTCACTATTATCAGCAGTTTACAAAAGAGGAGCAGAAAAGCTTCTGTGAAAACGGCGATCCGCTTGCCTGCAAGATACTTTTTCTGACTACGCTTAACTCTCGTAATGCCGATGCTGAAGAACTGGAACAGTATATAGATCTCGCCGGTCCTGAACACAGATCGGTCGGGCTTTATCTTTATATCACTGAAAAATGGCGTGATATCAGCATTGAAAAGCTTAAATCATATCTTGGACTTCTACCCGAGGAATATTCACTGAAACTTTATGACATATATCTGAAGAAACTCTATTTTTCGGGTGATAAAAAAGCTTTTATGGAAAATTACCGTCAAGGAAAAAGTGAAGAACTTACGCTGCTTTATATAGGTGAACTTCTGAAAAATAACCCGTCTGAAGCACTTCTATATCTCAGAACGCTGAAAGTGAATTTCACCGGATATTTCTATGACCGGATTTTTGCAGAGATTCAGAAACACTCAAAGAAATTCAGTGGAGATCAGAGCAATGAGTTTAAGATATGGACAATTGAATATAACTATCGCAAGGTGAGATACGGTCAAACTATTCAGATGATAGAAAAATGGTTTCCGAAGAAGAAATATTCTGACAGATATGAATGGCGTGCACATCTTTTCAGGGCAATGACTTATACGAAAAAAAGAGAGCATTCAAAAGCCGAGGCAATCTACGGAAAACTTGAGGAATATAAGGATAATCCGGAGCTCGAAAGCGGTGATCTGTATAATTATTTTCATGAATACGGATATTCTGAAGGAGCGCTGGGGAACAACGAAAAATCGATACTTCTTTATCTGGAAGGCTTTGAATATTTTATAAACATTGATGAAACCAGCGCAGCGGGTTTTCTTTATCAGGCAGCTGATATGGCAAGGCTTAACAAGGACTGGGATGAATCCGAAAAGCTTTTTCTGTCATTTATTTCCAATTTTTCACAGTCAGGCAAGGTCGGGATTGCGAAATTTCTCCTTTTCTGGATAAATTACAAACAGAACGACCTTGATGATTCGAAAAAATATCTGTCGGAGATAATCAGTGAAACTTCAGAGACAAGCTATGATTATGTCCGTGCGTTGTACTGGTATGCCAGAGTGCTTGAAAAAAAAGGCGATAATGACAATGCTGTTGATCTTTTCTGTAAAATAAGTGGCAGGTTTCCTGCTTCATTTTACGGATCGCTTGCGGCTTCGAGGATAAAAGAGAACGGTATATGCTGTAATAACGAGATGTCTGAAAACGAAAATAATACGGCCGAGTTCCATGAAGGTCCGATGATCCCTGAAACAGGGTGGATTGTCGCCGCACTTTTTGACGGTGAAAACAAAGTGACTGGAAAGGTGCTCCGGCTGACCTCCAGAATTATTGAAGAAAAGGGTCGGGAGATAGACAGATTGACAGCGAGCTACGCCGCAAAAAAGATAGGAGAGCATTCCATGGCTGCGGAACTGCTCAAATCAATCAGCAATTTTTCAGGTAACACAAAAGAGTATTTCAAACTTCAGTATAATATCGCTTTTGAAGAGGAAATACTGACCCATTGTGATTTCTACGGAGTTCACCCGATGTTCGTGTTTTCAATTGCCAGACAGGAAAGTCTTTTTAATACCGGTGCGGTTTCTTCAAGTTATGCTATCGGACTACTCCAGCTTCTGCCTGAGACGGCACAGCTTCTTGCCAACAAGGAAGGGTATGGCAAAATTACGGCTGATGTGCTGAAAAAACCGTTGACAAATGCACGGTTCGGGATCCGGTTTTTATCCGATCTTTTAAAACTTTTTGACGGATCGATTGCACTTTCTTCAGCTTCGTACAATGCCGGTCCGGGAAGGATACAGAAATGGATCAAAAACAATCCTGATGCTCAGATAGATGAATTTATTGAGGATATTCCGATATTTCAGACACGCAACTATGTTAAGAGGGTGATGAACAACTTCGCCATTTATCATTATATTTTTGAAGGTACGGTCTATGACGGAGTTAAGTTTGCACTTCCTGTAAAAAAACAGACTCAGTGAGGTTCGGCAATGAAAATTTTATTTATCCCTCCTTGTTCAGATGAGATCAGTGACAACAAAAACAAAGAATTTCTGTTTATCCATGATCTGACAGACCAGATTTCAAACTGTAAAAACGGTACTTTGTCATTTTCCCTCGATCTTTCGGGCGCAAGCGCAGGCAGCATGTCTGTTTCAGAGCTGTCAGGAATAATTGCAAAGATGCCTGAGCCGATCGGAAATTTTGACATAATTCATACTTTTTCGGTACTTCCTTTTATTTTCAGAAGCATGTTCCCTCAGCTTGTAATTTATTCTTTTGATCACGATGCTATTGATGATAAATTCCGTCCGTTCATTCCTGAAACTGATGCTCCGGGATATGCCAGATATGACATTTCCTCTTTGACTTCAACAGCAGTATGTGAACTTTATGGTGATATTTTTAATAACAGGCGCAAATTCGATAAAAGACCCTGGGGCTGGTGGAAGTCACTGATACTGTCGGGAAATTATAAAGTTAAGCAGATATATGTCTCCAATGAAGAAAAATTGAGTCTTCAGACTCATAAATTCAGAAGTGAGATCTGGGTCATAGCTCAGGGCAACGGCTGGGTTACTGTCGGAGACAAGAGAATGAATGCTGAAAGGGGGGCGGTTTTTAATATAAACAGAGGTGAGATACATAGAGCGGAAGGCGGTGAAGGCGGTCTTTATATAATTGAATTGCAGATAGGCGACTATCTTGGTGAAGATGATATTATCAGACTTGAAGATGCTTACGGGAGGAAATGATGAAACTCGTTACAATAATAATGGCTGGCGGAAGCGGAAAGAGGTTCTGGCCGCTTTCAAGAGAATCAAAGGCAAAGCAGTCTCTGTCACTTTTTTCTGAAAAAACACTTCTTGCAGAGACAATTGAACGGATTCTGCCTCTTTGTGATGATATAACCGTGGTTTCATCAATAAAACAGAAAAAGGCGATAGATCCTGACATCAGATCCTATTCTCAGGCGGAAGTCATTTATGAGCCGTCAGGAAGGAACACAGCGCCTTGCATAATGCTTGCGCTTCATTCCATAAAATCAAGGTTGGGCGAAGACTGCGCTGTTCTTGTGCTGCCTGCGGATCATTTTATTCAGGATAGTGAGAGTTTCAGAAAAACTGTAGCCAGAGGGTTGAAATATCTTTCTGAACACAAAGAGTCTGTCGGGACGATAGGTATTGAACCTGCATATCCTGAAATTGGTTTCGGTTATATTCAAAAGAACAAAACAGTGAAAGAAGGGGTGTTTTCGGTCAAGTCCTTTGAAGAAAAACCTGTTCTGGAAAAAGCTAAAATGTTCGTGGAAAGCGGAAATTATCTTTGGAATGCAGGGATATTTCTCTTTTCTCTTGACACAATGCTAAATGAATTCAAGACTATGAACCTGGATATTTATGAAACAGTGGTCAAGATAAATTCATTTAAAACCATAGATCCGGTCCTTTACAATTCGGTCCGTTCAATTTCATTTGACTATGCAATAATGGAAAAGACCAAAAGACCTGTTTTTACTGTTCCGGGTGACTTCGGGTGGAGCGATGTGGGTAACTGGCTTGCTTATTATGAGCTTCTTGAAAAAGATGAGTCTGGCAATGCCGCAAAGGGAAAAGCCTGCTTTGTAGATTGTGTGAACTCGCTTGTGGTAAATCAGACCGGCAAGACGGTATTTCTGTTCAACCGCAACTGTGAACTGATAATTGCAATAGATGATGTCATACTTTCCGCTTCTCTTAACGATCATCAGGAATTAAGAAAGATCAGCGAATATCTTGAAAGAACAGGGAAAACAAATTTCTTATAGTTTATCGGGTGCCATTAAACATTTGGTGCAAATCTGTCAAGGGAGCATCTGTAAGTTTTTGAAGTAGCAAGAGAAACTTGTTTTTACACCTTCAAGAATTTTAACCTGTTGTCTTCCAGAACAAAACAGGTTTACCAGTCAACCTCTCAGTTTAGTGATTAAAAAGCCGAATCAGACAAAAAGGTCTAATTTGACTATGTCCTTTTTAGAACAGGTGTTTGAGAGATGCGATTAAACAAAACCACCGTATAAAGAGGGTTTATGAAATACTTTATTATAACACCTTTATTTAAAGAGCCGATTTCAAAACTCTGTAATTCCCAATAATAAATCTGTCTTGACTGTCATGACATGAATTAGTGCAGAAAGGTTTTCAAACGAAGCTGTCACATTTTAAGGGCAGATCCGGAACCTTTCTCTTGCCGGAACAGCCGTAGCCTTTTTCCACTAAGGCTGCGACCATTTAAAATAAACCGCCTCTTTTTTTCAGACCGTTGAGAAAATATCTGACTGTGTAGGCAAATCCGCCTTTTTTCAGGCAGTTGAATAATTGTCTGAAGCGGTATCCGGTCCGGTATATTTTTCCGGTGATAGAGCTGGAAGAGGTAAAAGAATATTTTTTTTCAAGGATATTTTCTTCAAGAAAATGCCGATCATCCATTGTTGCAGAGGTTTTCTGATCTCCGTGAATCCTGAATTTTCCAAGAAAACTGTCGCAATATATCCAGTTTTTGAAATCTTCGTTCAGAAGAAGCCACAGAATAAAATCGTTATCCATCAGTCTTGAAAGGTTTATATCAAAGCCGGGGAATTTTCTGTGGACTGAAGCTCTCCAGAATATCGACTGGTTGTAGGCTTTTATATTTTCTGCGGGAAATCGGGGTATTGCAGGTTTCAAGGCAAAATGTTCCATTATTGTATTTCCCGACCCGTCAATAGTCTTCCAGTTGCCGTAACATACAGTTTTTTCCGGATGTCTTGAAAAAAGATAAAGCACGGTATTTAACGCACCGTCACAAAGAAGATCATCGCTGTTAAGCCAGTAGAAAATATCTCCGGTCGCAAGGGCGAATCCTTTATTAAGTGCATCGCTCTGACCTTTGTCAGGTTCACTTATTATTTTTGTAACTATCTTAAAACTTTCTGCTATTTCTACAGTTCTATCTTTTGAGCCGCCGTCAGCGAGAATTACTTCGATGTCGTTACAGTTCTGATCTGCAACACTTTTAAGCGTTTCAGCAATATATTTTTCGCTGTTGAATGATGGAATTATGACAGATATTTTCATTTTTCTTTAAGTATCCTTTTAAATAAAGCGTGAAAATTCTCAGCACTTTTTCTGAGACTGAAATTTTCGATATAAAAATCTCTCAGATTTTTTGCAGGTTGTGTGGATAAGTAAATCATTTTATTGGAGAATTCCTCAATACTGCCTGACGGGACAAGGTTGTCTGACTGTATTTCGCCCATTGCAGTGACGGTTCCTCCGGCATCAAAAACGACAGATGGTATATTGCAAAGTCCGGCTTCAACAATTGTCAGCCCGAAAGCCTCTCCGGCGGTAGGGGAAGCGTTTACATCAGCCGCATTATATAAAAAAGGCATATCATTCCGATTGAGATAGCCGGCATGTATGTGCCTGAATTTACTGCTGGAAAATTGGAGAGTGCTTTTTCCTCCTGTCAGAAGAATAACTTCATTTTTTATTTTTTCAGCGGTTTTTTCGAGAATATTTTCAATGATATCTTCGCCTTTGGTTTTTCCTGAAAGCTTTTCGGCTGTCAGAAGTATTACAAATGCTTTCTGATCTATTCCGAATTTATGCCGGCACAAATTCTTTTCCATCGGTTTGAAAAGTTTTTCATCAATACCGTAATTTATTGATTCTATTAGTTTGTTTTTCCACATAGGACTTTTTTCAAGGGAATCATATATCCATTTCGAAGGAGCCGAAGCGATAATGTCCGTTTTCTGGATCATGTCCATTTTTCTTTTGAACAATTCAGCGGTTCCGTCAATGCCGAGAGCAGGGTAGACATCAAGATTCGGACACTTGCCGCACCCGGTCATCCACTTTGAACAACCTTTTGTAACTGTGCAGTGTCCGGTAAGCGCCCACATATCGTGAATGGACCATACAACCGGAGCGAAATCACCTAATTTTTCAAGCAGTTCTGTTTCAAAATAGCCTGAGTGGATATTATGAATATTTATGATGTCAGGCTTAAATTCTTTGACCGCCTTGAGTATTCCACGCCTTGAAAAAGGGAGAAATCCGTACTCAAAACCTGCTTTTCTTGTAATTCTGTCGATAGATTCTTCAATTATCCAACCGCATTTTCCACGGAGTTCGAAGGTGTCCGGTCTTATCGCTTTTGCCGATGCGAACATTACATCACAGCCGCAATATTCTTTCAATGAATCAGCGAGTCCGGTTGAAGCTATTGCTGCGCCGCCGCCGTGGTCGCTTTTATTTATCATTAATATTTTCATGGAGTTAAAAGATGTTCCTGATAGTCTTCTTGATCTTTCTTCTAATACTTTTGTTGAAAAAATCTCTTAATTCATCAAGTATTCTGTCATCTGTTGACATTATTGGTGGAAATATCGGTATCCTGATGCCGTCATTGAGAGTTGTTTTGTATCTGTCTGTCGATCTGACATTACTTCCGGAATTGTCGCAGCCGCCATTTGCAACAAGTGATATTGCAGGCACGACACTGAGTCCGTTATTTCTGAAATGGGCGTAATTCCACCTTATCGCCCATGAATCGATATCTCCTTTCTGCTGTCTTTCCAGCATGTCTGTCAGGTCGCTGCCGGCCTGATCAAATGCGTCTATGCTGAACTTGTTATTTATGAAATCCTTGAAATCAGACACTTCCCAGTCAACTTTATCCCATCTATCCTTCCAGCTTGCCCATCCCCATGAACTGCATCTGGGAAGCAGATATATGTCATATTCGTAATCTCTCAGCGTTTTTAAAGGAAGTGAATAGCCTGATATCGAAAATATTTCATCGGACTGACGGTAGAATTCGAGTGCTCTGTCCATAAAATCAAGAAACAGCGGTGAAAGTATCAGATCGTCTTCGACAACTATCGTCTGACCGTAACTTTTCATCACTTCCGAAACACCGGAAATGATGTTTTTTGCAAGCCCATGATTTGATTCGTTATGAATTACGGTAACATTTTTAAACATGGAGAATGTTTTTGCAATTTCACGAGTATTATTGACAAGTTGAATGTCTTTGCTGCTATCTTTCGGACCATCTGAAAATATGAAAACAGGATGCTTTTCAAACCCTTTGTTACCTTTTAAAGATTCCAGTGTTTTTAGTAAATGATCAGGTCTGTTGTATGCAAAAATTGCAACTGGTGAGCGGTTAGCCGGAACACTCATTCAAATCTGCCCTGACAATGAATTCTGATGCACTGCATAATATCAGAAAAATCATTTCAACTCAATGAAAAAGGTTGATTTACCGGTTTCGGTGATTAAAGAATAAGCGGCACTTGTTTGGAGGGAGATATGTTTTTTATACTTCTGTTGCTTTTTGTTGCGCTTCCTGCCGCTGAGATATGGCTTCTTATAAAGGTGGGCGGAATGATCGGTGTGATGCCGACGATCCTGATGATTCTTTTCACCGGAGTTGCAGGGGCGTATCTTGCAAAGATGGAAGGGCTTGCTGTTATCAGGAATATCCAGAAAGCATCTGTCGAAGGGCGGATTCCCGGAAATGAGATGATTAGCGGTGTGCTTATATTTGTCGGCGGAGCGCTTCTTCTTACCCCCGGTTTTATAACTGACTGCATGGGACTTCTGATGATATTTCCTCCGACGAGGATGCTGATCGCTATAAGTATCCGGAAATATTTTGAGAAAAGGGTGAAAGCCGGTTCAGCAGGATTTTCAATTCACTCCAACATGAATGTTCAAAGGCCGAAGATCAAAGATCCGACTATAATCGATGCCGATGATTTCAAGGATAATTAAATTTTCATTTTGATCTGAGATAGTGTAAAATATCTCCGTAAATTTCTTTACTCATTTAAAATAAGAGGTGGATCATGAAATTAAGTTTAATGTTTGCTGCTGTAATTGCAGTGCTTTTTATGGGTTGTTCGAGCGGAAGTAGTAAAACAGACGAAGAGGCAGTTGCAGATAATGCCGTTACAACTGATGATGAAGTGACTGACAATGAAGTTACTGATGATGCTGTAAATCCGGTTTGCGGAAATGCAAATGTTGAAACCGGTGAGATCTGTGATGGCGGCGAAGCTGATTGCGCTACTGTCGATCCGGCTAAATGGGAATCAGGAAAGGCTTCCTGCAAGGAAGACTGTTCAGGTTATGACGAAACAAACTGTGTCGAAATAAAACTTTGCGGAAATGAAACAGTTGATACTGGCGAAGTCTGCGACGGAACAGGAACTCTTTGCGAAGAGATAGGTTTTATTTCAGGTGTTGCCGAATGTCTTGCCGACTGTTCAGGTTATGACACATCAACATGCCTTCCTCAGTGCGGAAACGGTGAACTTGAAGAAGGCGAGGACTGTGAATATAAAGAAGGCGAAGAAACTCAGGATTCGATAAATTGTCATAAACTCAGCTGGCTCGAATACAAAAGTGGTGACGCTGTTTGCGGAACTGACTGCAAATGGGATAAAACAGCCTGTGTGGCACTTGATGTAGTTCCGCAATATGGAATGATATCACAGCTGGGTGTCAATACTGCCAAAGGTGTCACAGATGCTAAAAAGCTTTGTGTTCCTAAAACAGATGGAACTGACGGTTGCGATTTTGATTCTACTTTCGCATTGAATCACATTGGAGATACAACTTTTAATATTTCAGGAAGTTATAAAAATAACACAAAAGTTATTTTGACAGCTCCTTCAGGATTTGATGTTATTACAAAAGACAGCAAACAGGCTTGTCTTGCAGTCAATAAAGGTTTTGATCCGCTTCCAGAGAAGTTTTTTACACTTTTTGCATCAATTGCGTATGACAGACTTACATTTCAGAACATTAAAATGTACGGACCTCAGGTTGTTCTTATGTTTAATTCTGAAAACATTCCCAATACAACTGCCGGAGTTAATGATTATTACAATATCAGCGGAATCGGAGATGATGATATTCTTATTGCAATAGGAGAGCAGATGGGTGACGGAACAGCAGAGATAGATGTGAATTCTCTTTGTATCGCGGCGATTGCTTTCGGAAAGAAGATGGAAGTTACAAATGCTTTCAATGTTATGCAGGACGGTGGTGGCGGGAACATAACTTACTCGGGCTTTGACATTCCTCTTTACCACCCGACAGAAACTCCGCTTGGAGATCTTACCGAAATGGTAAAAAAATACGGACTTGAAAATATCTGTGAAAAATAGCTGGAGGTCCTGATATGAAAATAAATAGAACAATTTTCCGGCAGTATGATGTCAGAGGTTATGTCGGTGTGGACCTGACCGATGATTTCGCATACAGCCTTGCAAAAGGATGTGCCGCATATTACAGAAAAGAGCTTCCTTCATTGAAAAAGGTAAGTATCGGTTATGACGCAAGAGAAAGCTCTCCTGCTTATGCCAAAGCCCTTATCCGCGGATTTAATGACAGCGGTATTGATACAGTTCTTCTCGGGATGATTCCGACAGGACTTCTTTATTTCTCAATGTTCAATCTGGATGTTCAGGGTGCTGTTATGATCACGGGAAGCCACAATCCGCCTGAATATAACGGTTTTAAGATCAATCTGATCGATCTGCCTGTTTATGGTGACGGAATTCAGAAAATTGCCGACATTATGGAAGCTGATGATTTTATTACGACTTCAACAAAAGGGAAAAACAGCGAATACAACATTATTCCCGATTTTAACAACTATATTCTCACTCACATTAAGCTGACAAACCCTGAAAAGCTTAAAATTGTTATTGATTCTGGTAACGGTGTCGGCGGTTTTGTCGCAGTTCCGCTTTTGAGAAGGATGGGTGTCAATGTGATAAGCCTTTTTGAAAACCCGGACGGCACATTTCCGAATCATCACCCGGACCCGACCGTTGAAAAGTACATTCAGCAGATGATAAAGACTGTAATAGAGACCGGTGCAGATATGGGAATCGGTTATGACGGTGATGCTGACAGGATAGGACTGGTTGACAGGAACGGGAAGATAATATGGGGAGACAAAATTCTTACTATTTTTGCCAGAAGCATTCTTAAAGAAGTTCCCGGAGCAACCATTGTCGGCGAAGTTAAATGCAGCAAAACTCTTTATGATGACATCAGGAAAAGAGGCGGCAACGGGATAATGTGGAAGGCCGGACATTCGCTGATTAAAGCTAAGATGAAAGAAGTCGGAGCTGAATTCGGCGGTGAGATGAGCGGACACATATTCTTCAAACACCGTTTTTTCGGTTATGATTGCGCAATATATTCAACTTTCAGACTTCTTGAGATCGTTTCAAAAATGGACAAGGTCGATTTTGACAAGCTTCTTGAAGGTATTCCTGAAACATTCTCGACTCCGGAGATCAGGGTTGAAGTCGATGACACAAAGAAATTCGGTATAGTTGAAAATGTTGTGAAATATTTCAAGAAAGAAGGGTTTGATGTCAATGATATCGACGGTGTCAGAGTTACTTTTGATGATGGCTGGGGACTTATGAGACCCAGCAATACCCAGAATGTAATCGTTATGCGTGTCGAAGCTGAATCAAAAAGCAGAATGGAAGAGATAAAAACGCTGCTTGAGAAAAAACTGAAAGAATTCAACAGATAACCGGAGTAGAACATGTCAAAAGCCCTTGTAATGATACTCGCCGGCGGCCAGGGAAAAAGACTTGCCCCGCTGACACTTGACAGAGCGAAGCCTGCTGTTCCTTTCGGCGGCACCTACAGAATAATCGATTTTGTGCTTAGCAATTTTGTAAACTCAGGCTTCATGCAGATCAAGATCCTCACACAGTTCATGAGCAACTCGCTTAATCAGCACATTTCAAGGAACTGGACCCTTTCACCTACATTCAATCAGTATGTGGACTCCGTTCCTGCACAGATGAGGACAGGCGACAACTGGTATCTGGGAAGTGCCGATGCAATTTATCAGAACATCAATCTCATAAAGGATGAAACCCCGAGACATGTTTTTGTTTTCAGCGGAGACCATATTTATAAAATGGATGTCTCCCAGATGTACAATTACCACAACATCAAGAAAGCCGACATGACCATAGCAGCCCTGCCTGTTCCGATAGAAGAGGCGGGCGATTTCGGTGTAATTGAGATAGATAAGGATTACAGAATGATCGGGTTTGAGGAGAAGCCGAAAAAACCGAAATGTATTCCCGGCAGACCGGATCTGGCTCTTGTAAGTATGGGCAATTATCTTTTCACAACAGATGTTCTTGTAAGTGCTGTCAATGAAGACGCAAAAGATGAATCAAGCGAACATGACTTCGGAAAGAACATAATTCCGGCACTGTATCCGTATAAAAGGGTTTTTGTGTATGATTTTCTCAGGAACAGCATATATATGCCTACTGAAGACGACTATGAAAAACCATACTGGAGAGATGTCGGAACTATAAAAGCTTACTTCGATTCACATATGGATCTTGTTTCGGTTTCACCTGCGATAAACCTTTACAACAGGAACTGGCCTATATTCGGTTTTCAGGAAACGAATATGCCGCCTGCTAAATTTGTATTTGCCGATGACAAGAACAAAAGACTCGGTGTTGCAACAGATTCAATAATTTCGGAAGGATGCATAATAAGCGGCGGAAGTGTAAACCGTTCCGTTCTTTCTCCCGGTGTAAGGGTCAACAGCTATGCGTCAATTAAAAACTGCATAATTCTTAACAATGTCAATGTCGGAAGATACTGCGAACTTAAAAATGTAATTGTCGACAAGAATGTCATCATTCCTCCCGATACGAAGATCGGTTTTGATACTAAGCGGGATATAGAAAGAGGCTTTACAGTTACTGAAGACGGTATTGTGGTTGTTCCGAAAGGGTACAGTTTTCAGGAGGATAGATAGTTCTGATGACAAAAGTTGTCTTCTTATGGCATATGCATCAGCCTTACTATAAGGATGCCTCTACAAATCTTTATCTGATGCCGTGGGTCAGACTTCATGCAATGAAAGGGTATTATGATGTTCCTCATTCCATGAAAAAATACGGGGTGAAAGGTGTTATCAATCTTGTTCCGTCGCTGATGGAGCAGATAACTGATTATGTCCAGAACGGCGCGACAGATGCGTGGCTTGATAATACGATAGCAAATCCTGCTGATATGAAAGAAGAGGACAAAGCTTTTGTAATAAGGAACTTTTTCATGATAAACTGGGAGAGGCTTGTAAAAACATCTCCGAGATATCATGAGATACTGAATAAAAGGATAAGATACGAAAAAAAGCTGAACTGGAGCGAAATGGCGAAGCTTTTTTCAAATGATGAGATATTCGACCTTCAAATACTTTTTAACCTGAAATGGTTCGGTTTCATGGCGCGGGAAAAATATCCGAGACTCCGCGAGCTTGATGAAAAGGACAGAGGGTTCTCGCAAAAAGACAAAGAGGACATGCTTTCTATTCAGAAAAAGATAATTTCTGAGATAATTCCTCTTTACAGGGACCTCGCCGCTGAGGGAGCTATAGAGATAAGCTTTACCCCGTTTTATCATCCGATCTTTCCGCTGGTCTATGATACCGATATTGCATCAAGAAGTTCAGGAGCCCGTCTGCCTGAAAGATTCTCCTATCCTGAAGATGCAAAATGGCACCTTGTGGAAGGCAAGTTGTATTCTGAAAAACTGTGGGGTCGTGAAATATCAGGAATGTGGCCTGCGGAAGGTTCTGTTTCACCTGAAATTATTCCTGCCTGTATCGAAGCCGGTGTAAAATGGATAGCATCTGATGAAGGTGTGCTCCTCAATTCTCTTGGAACTTACGACAAATCTTCAGTTCTATACCGTCCATACAGGCTTAAAGGCGGTGATGAAAAGTTCGTGACAGGATTTTTCAGGGACAAATATCTGTCTGATCTGCTCGGATTCTCATTTTCAAGGATGGAACCTGAGAAAGCGGTCGACATTTTTATGAATTATGTGAAAAGCACTAATTTCAATCTTCCCCACGGACATCCTGAACCTGTAGTTTCAATTATTCTCGACGGTGAAAATGCATGGGAATCGTATGAAGGAAACGGAGAATTTTTTCTGAAGGCGCTTTTTACAAGACTTAATAAAAGCACTGAAGTTAAAACGACAACTTTCAGTAACATCGTTGCAACTGAAGATGCCAATCTTATGCAGCCTATAGCAAGAGTCTTCTCCGGAAGCTGGATAAACAGCAATTATGATATTTGGATAGGCAGCGAAGAGGATAATACAGCATGGGAATACTTGAAAAGAGTAAGGGATTTTTATTCAAAATATAAAAAGACCAAGATCGTGACTCCCAGAATAGACGAAGAAATCATGCGCTGTATCTACCGTGCTGAGGGAAGCGACTGGTTCTGGTGGTACGGTCCTCAATTCTCAACTGAGAACGACTGGCTGTTCGACAGACTTTTCAGAAGACATCTCAGAAGAGTGTACAATCTTCTTTGTGAAGAGAACCCCACATTCCTTGATATTCCCATAAGCTCTTCATCAAGTGTGAATGCGATAATCAACCCGACAAATATGATAAAACCGTTTATTACAGGCAGGGTTGACAGTTATTATGAATGGTCGGGAGCCGGAGTTTTCGAGAATTCAAGAAAGACCGGCGGTGCGATGTATAATTCGATAAAGCTTATTGACAAGGTCTTTTACGGCTTTGACAGGGATAACCTTTATTTCAAGATACAGCTTGTTGATCCGCTGAGTTTCTATGAACACAAGAGATATACTCTGAAAGGTTTTATCATGAACAGCAGGGATATCGATTTCGCACTTCCTATGATAAGGATAAATCCGGTCGATTTTGCAGTCCATTATAATAATGATGCAGGCTATGTGGCTGAAGTGATCGGTGCCGGTGTAGCAGCTTTCGAGGATGTGCTTGAGATTAAACTTAATTCAAAGAAAACCGGCTTAAAACCCGGTGAAAAGATTAAGATCTATTTTAAAATAGTTTCTGCGGAAGGGATAGAGCTCGAAAGGGTTCCGGCTGCCGGTTCAATAGACATTGTAATTGCTGATGAATCGACTTTATTTACACTTTGGGATGTATAAAGGTGAAAAATGATAGAAGGAAGTCTTAGGAGAGATCCTCTAAATAAGTGCTGGATTATATTTGCTCCTGAAAAGGTCAACACGATAATACAGCAGAGTTCTGAAAAAGAATCCAAGTTTGATATCAACCCCTATCTTCCGGGTCTGGAATTTGCGACAGGAAAGGATATTTTAAGAAGAATAAATCCTGCATATGCTGACAAAGGCTGGTCATCGAGAGTTTTTCCTGCAAAAAATCCGATATTGAAGATCGAAACCGAGAAAAATTTCAGAGGTGAGGGGCTTTACGACACAATGTCAAGACTTGGTGCGCATGAAGTGGTTGTGGAAACACCGAGAAGCGATATAAACTTTGACAAACTCTCGATAGAAGAGATTGCTGATGCGTACAGCATTATAATGGACAGAATAGGCGATCTGAGGAAGGATTCAAGGTTCAGATATATTCTTGTCACAAAAAATAGAGGTCTTGATGCCGGAGGGACTATCAATCACAATTATTCAGAGATAAAGGCATTTCCTTTCATTCCGCCGCTGATTAACAGGAAAATAGAGAACTGCAAGGATTATTACAGAATGAAGGAAAGATGTCTCATGTGTGATATTATCGATCAGGAACTGTTTGACAGAAAGAGGGTGGTCGTTGAAAACGACATGTTCATCGCCTTCTGCCCTTATGCAAGCAGATATCCTTTTGAAATAATGATAATACCGAGAAAACACAGGAATATCTTTGAAGGCCCGAACGACGAAATGGTCAAAGAACTTGCAAAAATAGCAAAAACATTGTTCTACAAAATAAGGGTTGCGTTGAATGCACCTGCATATAATTCCGTTTTCCATTTCCAGCCTGTCAACAGTAAAGAAGACGAAGCCCTCGAAACCAAGGCATATCACTGGCATATTTCAATAATTCCGAGAATGTCCAACATTCCTTCAGAAATGATCGAAGCCGGTATTTTTGTCAACCCGACACTTCCTGAAGAAGCCGCCGAATTCCTGAGAAATATCAGGGATTAAACCACGACTCTATTTTTGATTTCTTTGAGTGTTTCTGACAGCTTTTTTTTAAAAGATAGAATGTTTCCAATCTGTTGTGTCTTTAATAAAATAATCATTTTTCCAACTCAAGAGAAGTTGGATACAGGTTGCCGAAAGAGTTTGAAATGATTTATAAATTGGATAACTATGCATATTAAATTTCTTTTGGATTTGGTCCATATTTATTATTTCCAGGCTCACTGTCTGTAAACACCACTATACAAAAAAGCACAGCACCAATTATAGGAATAAGGAGAACTAAACAAAACCATTCACTTCTTCCGACATCATGTAATCTTCTTACATTCACAGCAACACCTGGAATAAGAAATGTCAACATATATGTGTAGTAGATAGGTCCACGAAATGACTCATTAAAATTTATTCCGAGAACATTATCCAGAATAATTGCAATTAGCATAAAAAGTGAAGTGAACAGGGAGTAAATCATGTATTCTTTTCTCCTGGATCTTCCGCTAAAAACGGCATATTTTTTAACAGCCAATAAAAACCAGCCGAAGCCTTTAATTTGCTGCTGTCTTAATGTCGGAATGGAGGGTGGAATGATTGAGTCTGACTTAATGTTCTGTGAACATTTTGAACAAAGCGATTCGTCCTTGGAAATTTCACAACCACAGTTATTGCAATATTTCATTTTGATGTAATCCTCAACTTAAAAATTTCTTCTAAGATCAAAATATGATTAAAAAGGTAATGGTCAGTTTTTGGCTTTTTTTGCCTATTCCCCGAAAAACGACATAAAGATCTCTAATTGGCAGACGCAACACAATATAATTTTGTTTTGATAAAAAGCAGATTAGGTGTTAAACCACGACTCTCGGGATGTGATCCGGGATTCTTGAGACTATTTCATAATTGATGGTTCCGGCGAGTGCAGCAAGGTGTTCAGCTCTGATCGTCTGTTCGCCCTGTGTGCCTATGAGGACTACTTCGTCTTCGAGTGCG
>DAOQAY010000049.1:0-17898 GCA_035354435.1 bacterium | reverse complement strand
TGGATGATCATTTCTTTTTTTTCTTCACTAGTTCTTGCCATATCAGTTTCCTCCAGTTTCAGTAATGTTTTCGTAAGGAACCCCGACAGTTATTGCAAGTCTGTTCAAAGCCACTTCGTGTTCATAGGTTGAAGTAAGAAGCTTAAGTTTAGCAGCTCTTAAAGAAACGGATGCATCAAGAAGTTCTGTTTCCGTTGTAAGTTTTTCACGGTATTTGTCTTCTTCAATTCTCAGATTTTCAGTAGCGGAAGCTATTTCTCTTTTTGAAATTTCAATTGCCTTGTATTTTGTTTCAACATCATTTTCAAGCTGGACAAGTTGAAGTCCGAGCATTTTTTTTGAATTTAAATTGTCAAGGTCAGTCTTTACCCTTTCTTTTTTTGCCTTCAGGAGTTCAAAACCTGACTTGCCCCAGTCAAATCCGATATTCCAGCTCAAACTGCCGCCAATGAACATTGTCATTGCAGGCTGAAATTGAGAGTCGTCCCATGTTTTTTTAAACCCTCCGGCAATAGCGAAAGTAGGGATAAAAGGCTGAACAGCCATCCATTCCATATGTTTTGCAATGGCTGAACTCTTTTGAAGCATTTTCAGTTCTATCCGGTTTTTGAGCATAAGATCTTCAAGCTCTGTGTTGTTTGCAGAAAGTTGTGCCCGAGAAAGTTTAATATTTTTTAAAGTAAAAGAATCTGTCGGTACATTCATAAAAATAGAAAGATTTTTCTTTATCAGTTTCATATTCCCTGTAATTATCTGGATCTGCTGGTCAAGCCGTGCAAGTTCAATATCGATTTTCAATACAGCCCTTTTGTCACTGAGACCGGCATTGACAAAGTTATTTGCCTGATTGTAATATCTTTTCAGCTGTTCTTTAGTTTCGCTCATTACTTTCATGGATTCTGAAAGCATCTCGTAGTTATAATAAAGATTCATTACTTCAAGCTTTATCTGCTCAATAGACAGGTCTTTTTGAAGTTTTGAAATCTCATGACCCAGATCAGCTGACTTAAATCCGTTGAAAACGCTCCAGAGCGGAGTGATGGGCTGAACGATCGTCATTCCGAGAGTTCTGCTTTTGTCAGGGATCGCACCGAATTCCACAACTCCCTTCCCCCTTGCAGTCAGATCAAATGTTGTCGGTTCCGGTTTAGGATCAAATTTCAGCCATTGATAATTTGCTTCAATTGTGCTTGTCGGGAGAAAAGAAAAAATTAAAGCGTTTTTCCCTGCCTTTGCAGCTTCAGCACCTGCTTCGGCAGATTTTATCTTTTCACTTTCATTAACTGAATTAGCAATGCATTCATCAAGAGAAAGCTCATTTGATAAAAGAAGAAAAGGAATAAAGAACAAAAAAGAAATAAAAAGTTTGCGCATGGTGTTCAATCTCCAACAATCAAACATTTGAACAAAAAACAAAAAAGTTCAAAAGGTTTATAGTTTAAAGAAATGGAAAGTCAAGCAAAAATAGTGAAAAAAAGCTCTTTTTTTGTAAAGTACTGAAAGTGAAAAACAATTCGAGGCGGTCATGAAAGTACATTCAATTTTTGATTCTTTGCAGGGCGAAGGATATTTTCAAGGGTTTCCGACAAAATTTGTCAGGCTGTATGGCTGTAATTTGCAATGTGGTTACTGTGATGCACAAATTGCGGTATCCGGAGGCGTTTTTCAGGAAATGCCGGTCAGTTTTCTGGCTGAAGAGATCAATGAAAGCAGGCTGAATGATATCTGTATAACCGGAGGCGAGCCTTTCTGTCAGAAAAAAGATCTTGTCATTCTACTCGGTCAGATAAAAAGCAAAAGAATTTCGATCGAAACCAACGGATCTTTTGATGTTTCGGAAATAGCTAATGAATTTAAGGATGTGCATTTCTCAATTGACTGGAAAACACCTTCATCCGGAAATACAGATTTTGATATCAGGAACATTGAATATCTGAAAAACGGCAAAGGGTGGCTCAAATTTGTCGTAAGTGATGAAAAAGATCTGATGTTTGTCACTGATAAGTTGAAACTCTTAGAAAATATTGAAGTATTTGTGAGTCCTGTTTTTGAAAATGGCGATGGCTGGTTTAGAATCGCACAGAAATTTGTTCTAAAGAATCATGGATTGCGATTTCAACTTCAGCTTCATAAAATATTAGGTATTGAATAGGTGATCTATTTCCCAGGGCATTGTGATCTTACTGCTTCAGGTATGTTTCTTAGTCCGTAAGCGGCATCAAACTGAGTAGAAAAATCTTCAGCAAGTTTTTCTGCGCGGTAGTTGAAAGATGCTTTGTTTTCCCATGTGTTAACAGGATTTAGTATGTTGGAATCCACACCTGGACAGGTTTCAGGAATTTCAAGATGGAACTGATTGTCCTGAACATATTTAACTTTTTCAAGCGAACCGTTCAAGCATGCAGAGATTATTTTTCTTGTAATATTGATGTCCATTCTGTGACCTGTTCCGTATGGACCTCCGCTCCATCCTGTATTTACAAGATATACACTGACTCCGTGCTCTTCCATTTTTTTGCCAAGCAATTCTATGTAATCATTGGGATTTCTCGGCATAAAAGGTTCTCCGAAGAATCTTGAGAATGTCGATGCCGGTTCTTTAACTCCGGTTTCTGTTCCTGCAAGTTTGCTGGTGTATCCCATAAGGAACCAAAGCATTGCCTGTTCTCTGGTGAGTTTAGCCACCGGAGGAAGAACGCCGTTAGCATCAGCAGTAAGAAAGATTATTGTGGTCGGATGACCGCTTACCGCACTTGGTTTTACATTTGTAAGAAAGCTGAGAGGAAAGCTGGCTCTTGAATTGGGTGTAAGTCTTTCATCGTCAAGATCAATAACTCCGTCAGGATACATCATGCAGTTTTCAATGAGCGCACCATGCTGAAGATAGTCAGCCTCATGGAAAATTGCGTTATATATCTCAGGTTCTTTTTCTTTTTTTAGATTGATAAGTTTTGCATATATTCCATTTTCAAAATTTGCAACACCTTCATCGTTCCAGCCGTGTTCATCATCGCCGATAAGAGCTCTTTCGGGATCTGCGGAAAGAGTAGTCTTTCCAGTTCCGCTGAGTCCCAGCATTAATGCGCTTCTACCGTCAGGTCCTTCGTTTGCACTGCAATGCAGAGGAAGAATTCCGTGTTCGGGAAGATAGTAGTTCATTACTGTAAACATAAGTTTTTTTACACTTCCGAGATATGCGGAGCCGAAAACAATACCGATTGAACGGTCAAAATCCACAGCTATTACCATGTCTGATGTTTTGCCGTCAGGCATTTTTCTCAATTTTCCTGTATATTTAACCTGATCAAGTTTGTTGTATGGAATAGCTATTACGGTAAAGGGGCGTTTGAAAAATATACTTTTTTCTATATCTTCCGGAACGGGTCGGAACATATTGTCAACAAATACTGAAGTGAACGCTTTGTCAGTAATGACTCTGACAGGCAGGGCATAAGAAGAATCTGCGCCAAGAACTCTGTCATTAACATAGAAGCTCTTTTTTGTTCTTAAAGTCCTTATTGCATCTTCAAATATCATGTCAAAAACATGAGGCTCCAGCGGACGGTTGCTCGGTGAATGCCAATCAATTTTATGAGCACTTTCCGGATGCTTGACGATAAGTGTATCCTTGGGGCTTCTTCCTGTTGATTCAATAGGTGTCCATGTTGCAAGCGCACCCTTTTCTGTAATAAGGGCTTTTCCCTTTGAAACAGCATTGTAAATAAGAAGTTCCCTTGACATGTTCATCTGAACAATCGAATGAGTCGAAATTAACTCATTGATATGCTTCTGAAAATCCATTCCGTACTCCATCTTCTGAAAAGTTGTTAATATTTTGTAATGAGCCTTGCTCCTGAAATATACAACATCAGTCGATTAAACTCAAAAAAATAGATTGTTTTGATTCAAAATTGTTTTTTTGAGAAGAATCTGTATAATAAAACCCGGTTTGATTTGTCATTAGGGGTGTTTGAATTTTCAACTGCAGGATGGTTTAAATGAAAAAGATGAAAACAGTTATACGAGCAATTCTTTTTACAGTTTGTTTCGGTTCTTTTGTTTTTGCCGACAGCTTCAGCATTGACACAGACAGATTTAAAACGAATCCTTTTTATGACGGATATTTCAGTGTCTACGGCGGATCTGGTCTTGATGCCGGACTGATAGACTTTAATTTTATAATGAAATATCAACCGGAGGCACTTACTACATTTGATAAAGACGGCAATGTAATAAGAAGCGTGATCTCAAATCAGTTTCTTGCTGACCTTTCATTTGCATACAGTCCTGTCAAGTGGTTTGATATCGGACTGGTTTTTCCTCTTGTCATTTTCCAGAATGGCGAAGGCTGGGATGAAAACGACTCGGTTCCATCGGGAGGAATCGGTGATATAAGACTTGTTCCAAGATTCCAGCTTGTAAATGTAAGAGATGGATTGTTCGCACTTTCTGTCATCACAGAATTATCTGCTCCGACTGGAAAACTGATCCACTCAGCTCTTGGAAGTTCACAGTTTGTATTTAAACCGTCAATTGCGTTGGGAAGTGACTCCAGGCGGGTCGGTTTTGCAGCTAATCTTTTTTATCAGATTCTGGAGAAACAGGTATATGCCGGTTCCATTTTTGATGATGAGTTCGGAGCTAAAGCTGCTCTGAATATTCATGCAATTCCGGATCTGTTTGATATTGTCGGAGAATTTATTGCTTCAACATCAATTTCAGATCCTTTTGATAATAAAGCTGTTGATAATATTGAACTTGGCGGCGGTTTGAAAATAAAAACTCCAGTTGATCTGGATGTTTTTGCAGGAGCTTACGGTGGATTCGGGAGTGCAGTCGGCGTTCCCAAATACAGAGTTTTTCTCGGAATTTCATGGAATATGAATGTTTCGAAGAAAAAAATTGCTGAACTTCCTGCACAGACTGTTGAACCGAAACCGGAGCCGAAAGTTGAAAAGAAAGCGGAGCCGAAAGTTGAACCGAAACCGGAGCCGAAAGTTGAACCGAAAGCGGAGCCGAAAGTTGAACCGAAACCGGAGCCGAAAGTTGAACCGAAACCGGAGCCGAAAGTTGAATCGAAACCGGAGCCGAAAGTTGAACCGAAACAAGTCGTGAAAAGCGGTGAAAGGTTACAGTCTGTTATAAGGTTTCAGCATGGCTCAGATTATATTCAGGAAGCAATAGAAATTGAAAAGGTAGCCATGATACTATCAAGAAATTTTACTTTAAAAATCAGGATAGAAGGACATAACGATATAACAGAAAATGCCAAACTTTCCCAAAAGAGAGCTGACGCTGTCAAAGCGGTACTGATTAAGAACGGTGTTGAGGCAGGAAGAATAATAACAAAAGCTATCGGCGCTTCAGAACCTGTTGCGAAGGGTGACACTGATATCGATCTGGAAAAAAACAGAAGAGTCGAATTCTTTATTGTCAACAATTAGAAGATCTTTTAAAATCACAATAAAATTAACTTGATAACCAGGTCTCTTTTTATTATATATTTCCAGAAAAATGTGAGGTGCAGAAATGGATATTTTTATGATTTTTGAAAAGGGCGGTATAGCAATGTACCCGATCCTTCTCTGTTCTATCATCAGTCTGGCCATTCTTTTAGAGAGACTTTTTGCTTTAAGAACTTCCAAAATAGTGGGCAATCCTGATCTGATACTGCATCTGGCACAGAACAATTCATGGGATGAAATAGCAAAAGAAGTAAAAAAGGGAGATGACTGTCTTTCAGAGATACTGGACATGGTGGCGACAGATACGACAAACGAAGATCCTGCCAAGGTCACTGAAATGTATGCAAAAAAGGTAAGTGCCCGTATTTACAGATGGACTTCGCTTCCCGGAATTATGGCGACCGTAAGTCCTCTCTTGGGTCTTCTCGGCACGGTGCTTGGAATGATTAAGATATTTACCCGTTTTACAGAGGCCGGAGGAAATCCCATGATTCTTGCCGGCGGTATATGGGAAGCGTTGATAACCACTGCGGCAGGGCTTATTGTCGCAATTCCGAGCCTTATCGTTTACAGGTATCTCATTTATCGTGCCGATACAAGTGTGCAGGAACTTGAGTTTGTTCTTGAGAAGATTTTGTTATATAAATCAGGAAAATGAAAGATCAGTTTTAAGGAGAAAAAAATGAAGAAGATTCTTGTTATTGGAGCTGCTGGACAGATCGGAAGTGAACTTGTTCCTGGATTAAGAAATATCTATGGAGAGGACAATGTTGTCGCCGCTGACCTTAAGGAAAGATCCGAGCTTGGCGAAACTCTCAACAAAGGGTTGTATGAAAAAGCAGATATTCTTGATTCAGAAAAGATTGTTGAGATAATAAAAAAGCATAAAATTGATTCGATTTACAATCTTGTGGCACTTCTTTCAAGTGTCGGTGAACAGAAACCGCAGCTTTCATGGAAGATAAATCTCGGCGGTCTTGTCAATCTTCTCGAAATTTCAAGGGAGATGAAACTGGCGTTATTTACACCAAGTTCTATCGGTGCATTCGGTCCGTCAACTCCCAAAGTTAATACGCCGCAGGATACGATTCAGAGGCCGACTTCAATGTACGGTGTGACAAAAGTTGCCGGGGAGCTTCTTTGTGATTACTATTTTAAAAAATATGCTGTTGATACAAGAGGTGTCAGATTTCCTGGTATAATTTCAAATGTGACGCTTCCAGGTGGCGGAACTACTGATTATGCTGTCGATATTTATTATGAGGCAATAAAGCATGCAAAATATACCTGTTATATCAAGCAGGGAACATTTATGGATATGATGTATATGCCTGACTGCCTTAAAGCCGCGGTGGATATAATGGAAGCCGATCCTTCAAAATTGAAACACCGTAACTGTTTTAATGTCGCTGCAATGAGTTTCGACCCTGAAATGCTTGCAGCCGAGATAAAAAAACATATTCCTTCATTTAAAATGGATTATAAGGTCGATCCTGTCCGTCAGGGTATTGCCGATAGTTGGCCTGACAGCATGGATGATTCAGCTGCAAGAGAAGAGTGGGGCTGGAAACCTGATTACAACCTTGTCAATATGACGGAAGACATGATTAAAGTTCTTAAAGAAAAGCTTAAATAACCTGTTCAAATAGACTGAATTAATTGTTTTGCTGTACTACTTCCAGTTAATGTTTATGAGTATTCTTTTTTCTGGCACAGAAATTGCAATTGAGCTTTTAGGAAGTGTAATATATCATTAAAATATGATAGTTACGCAACTATAGTAAAATTGTTTTTGCAGATTTTTTTAAAGCTGCACTGAGTGCTTTTTATAAACTTTACCTTAGAGGAGGCGGTCATGACACAGTATACCGATTCAGTAAGAGAACGGATTATCGGTGATGCAATCAAGCTGATCTGCCGTAAGTGCAACAGGGAAATATCCTTGTCTGACATTTCCAAGGCAACGGGGGTGGTTGCGCCGGTGTTTTACAACTATTTTAAGGGGATAGACGAGATTAACAAGGAGGCATTTAAGAAAATTGAAGAAGACCTTTCTTCTGTAATGAATATCAAGCTTCCTGCTTCGATACCGCCTGACCTTAAAGCTGTTACAATTGCTTATAATCTGATCAAGTTTTTTGAGAAGTCTTCTTTCTGCACAGGTCTTTTATCAGAAGAAAGCGGTGCTGGACAGATAGACATGACCCCGTTGAGGAAAAATCTGGAATCGCTTTTCAGCAAGATGAAAGGTTTGCGTTACAGTCCTGAAATGTCTGTAAATGTTCTTTTACATCAGATTGCAGCACACATTGAATATTCCCGTAAAAAAAATGAACCGCTTCCCGAGGACACGGTGGAAAATATTTTTAAATTATTTTTGAAGGCATAGGTAACAATTTGAAAACATTTATTTTTTATGTATTTTCTGTTTTTCTGATTTCCGGGTGTATAAATTCTCCTGAAAGTAGATTAAAGGACATTGACTTTGAAAAAATAGGCAAAGCTGTTGACGAAACTGATCCTGAGAAATCCAAAGAACTTCTTGCCGAACAGATCGAATCAGTAGGAAAGCTTTGTGAATCATTTAAGGTTCCGAAGATCGAAATGAGACATCTGGAAGCAGTCGATGTTTACAGAAGACTTGAATTCATGATGGCTTTAGGCGGATTCCAAAAAATTCGCGAGGGGCTTGATAACGGAACAATAACTAATATTTCAGACAAAGACAGGGAAGAAATAAAATATGTCTGTGAGAAACTTGTCTTTGATGCCGGAAATATTCTTAAAGGCCAATAAATTTCTTCACAAATAAAAAATTAGACGGTATATTAACGCCGTTTTATATCGGATCATTAAATTTTTCATTTTATGGAGCCTTATTATGACAAAACTTGACCATTCGCTTATCGGACATGTAAATGCCCTCAAAGAAAAAGGGACTGCAAAAGGTGCTGAAATGGTTATTACAAAAATTGTTCCTGCATCCGGCAATAAAGGTCCAAGATATGTTGTTGAGGGATATGAAAAAGAGTTTATCAAGATGAATTCAAACTCTTATCTCGGTTTATCAATGAGGAGTGATGTTATTCATGCTGAAGAAGAGGGAACAAAAAAATATGGTGTGGGTCCAGGTGCCGTCCGTTTTATTTCGGGAACACACAAACCTCACATTGAACTTGAGCAGAGACTGGCTAAGTTTCATGGAAGAGAATCGGCGATGATCTTTTCAAGTGCCTATGTGACTTCGATGGGAGTGATAGTTCCTTTGACAACAACTGAGACTGTTATCGTCAGTGATGAACTCAATCACAATTGTATTATCAATGCAATGAAACTTGCCAGACCCTCTGCAAAACTGATTTACAAACATAATGATATGGCTGATCTCGAAGCAAAAATGAATGAAGCGATAGGACAGGGTAACAGATGCCTTGTAATTACAGACGGAGTTTTCTCGATGAGAGGCGATTTCTGTCCTTTTGATAAATTTGTAAAAATCTGCAAAAAATTTGATGACAAATTTGAGGAAGGTGTTACAACAATTGCCGATGATTCTCACGGAGTCGGTGCATACGGTGTTACCGGAAGGGGAACAGAAGAAATTACAGGATCAAAAGTTGATATTCTTATCGGAACTCTTGGTAAGGCATACGGTGTGAACGGCGGATATGTTGTTGCATCAAAAGCTGTTACTGAATTTTTGATACAGACCGCTCCCATGTATATTTATTCCAATCCTATCACAGTAGGCGAAACTGTTGCTGTTCTCAAAGTGCTTGATATTCTTGAAAGTTCTGAAGGTATTAATATCTTGAAACACCTGAAAGAAATGACTGAAAGATTTGAAAAAGGACTTGTGAATAACGGTTTTGAAACTATTGCCGGACCGCATCCTGTTACTCCGCTTATGGTGAGAGATACACAGAAGACATCAGATCTGGTAAAATGGCTTACAGCTCATGGTATTCTTGCGACAGGACTCAATTATCCTGTTGTTCCGAAAGGATCTGAAGAGATCAGATTCCAGATAAATGCAGATCATACTGCGGCTGATGTTGATTATGTTATTGATGTTCTGAAAGCGTATAAAAATAAGTAATCAGAATTTATATTTCACTGCCGTTAAGTTCGATCTTTACATCAAACGGTGCGATTTTCCTTGCCATTGTTGATACTCCGCAATATGTGTCCTGAGAAAGTTTCACAGCTCTTTTAATTTTTTCCGGATCAATATTACCTTCAACATGATAAATCATCAGGAAATTTGTGAACACTTTCGGGTGTGTTTCTGTAACATCTGCATCGACTGAAACAGTGAATTTTGAAGGCATTTCAACTTTCATTTTTTCAAGGATAAAAATGACATCCATTGCCGTACACCCTGCAATTGACTGTAAAAAAAGGTGTTTCGGGGAGGGACCTGGAACTGTGATAAAATTCTCTGCATCATTTTTGTCGTTAAAGCCGTTAAAATCCATTCCCTGTTTCCATATCACGCCTGCTTTCATAAAAGACCTCCTGAAAAAGTACAGAGAGATTATAGTTTAATACTGAAATTGTTTCAAGTTGATTAAGTTTTATAACAGGTTAAATTCTTGACTTTGCAGGTGCGATTTGATAATTTCAGGTGATAATGAATTTTTCGGGAGTATCAATATGAAACTCGGTAGAGCATTTTCGGTACTTTTTTTGTTTCTGGTTTTGAGTTTTCCATTATTTCCAGCTCAAAGAATGGATTTTATGCTTTTTAATTTAAGTAATTCTGACGACCCTAAAGCAGATTTTCTTCAAATGAGCAAAGAATTCTCAGCTGCTATGGCTCCAATGTTCTACGGCGAAGCTGAAACAAGGGGTTCCGCCGGATTTGAGATAGGTCTGGGATATTCATTTACGAAAATAAGTCTTGATGAAACTTACTGGAAAAACGCATTATATGATGAGCCTGTAAGTTCAGGAATTCCACCTTGTTATAGCGGTCTTGACCTTCATGTTTCAAAAGGTTTCGGATTCGGATTAAAACTTTTCGGAAATCTCAGGTATTTCGTTCTATCTGAAATGATAAGCGGCGGCGGCGGGTTTGAATATGCAATCAATGAAGGATTAAAATATGCTCCCGATATCGCTATCGGAGCAGGGTACAACAGACTTTTCGGTTCCAAGGATCTTAACATGCAGATGATTGATCTCAGATTGAAAATATCTAAAACTTTTGTGGCAGGTTATCAGGTCAAGCTGACACCTTCCATGGCTTACAGTCATCTTTTTTCATTTGCTTCTTCAAACCGACTTGGCGGTTATTTTGATTATTCCAAACAAACTGACGGATATGTTTTTAATCCTAAAGGTGAGCCATTTTATTTTTCTCAGGAATTCATAAATATTGACAGGATTTTCATAGGTTTTAAAGTTGTCAGCGGGTATTTCGGTTTTGAAATTGAAGCCGCAATTCCCGTTAATGCCGGCAAATCGTTTTCACTTAATGCAGGTTTTTCAGCTGTAATGTAATTTTTTCTGATTTCTGTTACATCTTGAAATTCAATTAAATCACCTTATAAAGATATCCGGTTGTTTTCAGGAGGTTTTTTATGGAAAATGTTAAAGTAAATGCTGGCGAAAACGAAGTCGATGTGTTGAAGAAATTCGGAAGAAATCTCATTGATCTGGCAAAATCAGGAAAACTGGACCCAGTAATCGGAAGGGACGGAGAAATCAGAAGGATAATAAGAATACTTTCGAGAAGAACAAAGAACAATCCTGTAATAATAGGTTCTCCAGGAGTAGGTAAAACAGCGATTGTAGAAGGACTTGCAAGAAGGATTGTCCGTGGTGATGTGCCGCAGAGTTTAAAGAATAAAGAGATCATTGAGCTCGATATAGGTTCTCTGATATCTGGTGCCAAATACCGTGGAGAATTTGAAGAAAGATTGAAGGATGTTCTCAATGCAGTAAAAAAAGCAGAAGGAAGAGTAATTCTTTTCATCGATGAACTTCATACTATTGTCGGAGCCGGTAGAGCTGACGGAAGCATGGATGCTGCAAATATGCTTAAGCCGATGCTTGCACGAGGAGAATTGCATTGCATAGGTGCAACGACACTTGATGAATATAGAAAATATATTGAAAAAGATGCTGCTCTTGAAAGAAGGTTTCAGCCTTTAATAGTTCAACCGCCGGATGAGGAAGAAACAATTTCAATTTTAAGAGGATTGCGTGAGAGGTTCGAGATTCATCATGGTATTACTATTTCAGAAGGGGCTATGGTTGCCGCAGTGAAATTATCATCCCGATATATTTCAGACAGATTCCAGCCTGACAAGTCAATTGATCTTATTGATGAGGCCTGCTCAATGCTTCGAACAGAAATGGACAGTATGCCGTCTGAACTTGACGATTTGAAAAGAAAGAAAATGCAGCTTCAGGTAGAAATTGAAGGATGTAAAAGGGAAGATTCGGGTTCAACATCTGAACAGATAAAAAATCTTGAGAAGAAACTCAAAGAAGTCGATGGATTGTATGAAAAACAGCATTCTATCTGGGAATCTGAAAAAGCATCTGTTGAAGCTGTTAAGAAACTGAGAAAAGATATTGAAGACACTAAGCTGGAAATTGAAAAAGCGGAAAGAGAATATAATTTGACAAAGTTAAGTGAATTGAAATATGGCAAACTGGCTGAATTACAAAAGAAAATGAAAGAAATTCAGGAAAAAAACTCAAGCAGGAATATAATGGTCACTGAGGTATTGAATGAAAAGCATATTGCCGAAATTGTAAGCAAATGGACTGGAATTCCTGTGGCAAATATGACTCAAAGTGAAAAAGACAGAATTCTTTCACTTCCTGAAAAATTAAGAGAAAGCATTGTCGGACAGGACAAAGCGATCGAAAGTGTTTCGATGGCAATCTTGAGGTCAAGAGCCGGATTGACCAATCCTAACAGACCTATCGGTTCATTTATATTTATCGGTCCTACCGGTGTCGGAAAAACAGAACTCGCCAAGATGCTTGCATTGCAACTGTTCGATTCCACTGACAATATGGTCAGGATCGATATGAGCGAATACATGGAAAAACACTCAGTTTCAAGACTGATAGGCGCTCCTCCCGGATATGTCGGGTATGACGAAGGCGGACAATTGACCGAAGCGGTAAGGAGAAAGCCTTACTGTATTATTCTTCTTGATGAAATAGAAAAAGCACATGACGATGTTTTCAATATTCTTCTTCAGATACTTGAGGATGGAAGATTGACAGATAATCAGGGCAGGACGGTTTCTTTTAAAAATACAATTGTGATAATGACTTCAAATCTTGCTGTGGAACTGATAAAAACACGATTTAAACCGGAATTTATAAACAGAATAGACGATATCATTGTTTTTAACGCACTTTCTATCGATCATGTTAAGAAGATAGCAGAATTGCTTATATCTAACATAAATAAAGTGCTTTCAAGCAAAGATATATCGATCAAATTCAGTAAAGAAGCTCTTCAAAAAGTTGTATCTGAATCTTTTAACCAGACATATGGTGCAAGGCCTGTCAGAAGATATCTTGAGAGAAATGTGGAAACACTTCTTGCTTCAGGGATATTAAAGGGTGATATTTTATCAGGTGATACCGTTGAAATTATCCTGAAAAAAGGTGTATTTGCTTTATCGCGGTCTTAATATGTCGGAATATGGTTAATCATTAAATTTTTTTTGACAAAAATGGGAGTTTTTATTAGTCTTTGGCGGAATTGAAGGTTGGTCGTAAAAAGCAGGTTGAGCTTTTTTAGTTTATATTAGTTACTTTTAATAGAAAAAGGGTAAGAAGATGTTCAAAAAAATGTTGGTTTTCACAGTGGTCTTTTTGTTGATTTCCTCGATTTATGCCGAACCTAAAATGGCGGTTTTAAATCCGAAGGGAAAAGAAGATTCTTCAGAATTTGCAAAAAAACTCGGCAAGGAAATGAAACTTATTTTCAAAACAGTGAAAGATGTGATTCTCGTTGATGGTGATAAGGTTCTTTCCACTAATGATAAAAGTGCGTTTAATTCGTGTTCAACAAAATGGAAATGTGCAGGAGAAAAATCCCGTGCTGTAAAAAATGTTGATTATATCCTTTTTCCGGTAGTTAAAATGGTAAGTGGCGCTCCGTCTGTTTCTCTTTATATTTTTTCTACAAAATCAGGAGCAAAAGTGGCAAAGCCTGTTGTTAAAGGCGAAGCAGACACTGATGCAGAAGATTTCGCAGCTGATATTGCCGCTGCGTTGATAGATGTTTCTACAAATCTTTCTTCGGCCGGCTCAATGGGTGACGATGCCGATGATGAAGATGGTGACACTGTTGGTAATAATTCCAAAGAAACTCCTAAAAAAGCTATTGAAACAGGTCTTTCAGATAGAGAGAAAAAGAACAGACTCCGTAGCGGTTTTAAAGCATATAAATCCGGAGATGCACAGACAGCGATTACTCTTTTTACGGAAGGCGGAGATGAGATCTTGGCCGGACTTGTTGATGACATGGCATCTTCTGTTGAAAAAGCGAAACAGCTTTTAAAAGACGGCAATCCGTCCGAGGCTGTTAAAGTAGTCAAAAGACTTGAAGATAAAGACCTTCAGCTCAGAGAAAAAGGTTATAAAGAGCTTCAGTTTATAAAAGAAACATCGAAGAAAAACCGTTATAATGATCCGACTGAAGCTGATTACACAAAAGTTAAGAACATTTTCAAGGAAATAAAAAAAGATATCCGTACAGTTGCTGAATGGAAACAGACTGAGCTTAATAAGCTTGATGATTCCATGAGAGATCAATTGAAGGAACGCGATAAAATAACAAGAGATTTCGAAAAATCGGAAAAGAATCAGAGAGAGCAGGAAAAGCAGGCTGAAGCTGATCATCTTAAGAAAATTGAAAAGATGAAATCTGATCTTGAAAATCTTGACTCAAAATACCGTGATAAGATGGGTGATATTGAAAGAGAGATCGGTTCTTTAAATAAAAAACTTGATGACAGTAGAGCCCCGGAAGAAGTTTACAAAGCAGAGATCGAGGCTGATCAGAAGGAAATGGATAAGAAATATAAGAAAATGACTCTTGATTTGAAAAAAGAACTTCTTATGGCTCAGAAAAAGCTTAAAGAAGAAACGGCAAATACTGAAAAAGAGATTGAAACCCAGCTTAAATCAATAGAAAAGGCAAATGCTGATCTTGACAGGCAGATACAGGTTCTATCAAAAGAAATAGAAAAGCTGAGCTCTGATTTTGACAATAATGAACAGAAAGAAAGTCAGTTGTTTGAAAAATCACTTGCCGCTTTTGAAGCGACAGACAGAAAAGACCGCGATGCTCTTGAAAAGAAAAGTACTGAAGAAATAGACGCTCTTAATAAAGAAACAGAAGTCTATGACAAAAAAATGCAGGACCTTGCCCAGAAAGTTGATGCTTTTGACCGTGAAATAAGCGAATATGTTGATAAGCAGGATCAGCGCATTCAGAAAATGCAGGAAGCCAATGATAAGAAGAGAGAAGAACTTGAAAAGAAATTCGATACCGACAGGTCTGCTGCAGAAGCAAAAGCAGAAAAGGACTATGAAAAGGGTCAGGCTGAACTTGCAAAGAAGATCGAGGTGCTTGAGTCTTCGATCATAAAGATAGAGGACAAAGTTGAAAACTTTGAGAAGAATGCTGAATGGATAAATGCAAGAAAGAATCTTAAAGCGGCAACTGATGAGCTGGGAAAATTTGAAGACGGTCACGATAAGTTCATTTCAAAGGAAACCGGGCCTATAGTCGATAGTAATAAAAAAGCCGGTGATGCGTTGGACAGTGAGTTTAAAAAATTTGAGGCATCTGTTAAAAAGGAGATCGCAGATTTCAAATCGAAGAAGGGCGGGGAAAAATCAGCTGTTGAAAAAGAGTTGAAGGCTCTTGAGAAAGGAAAAGCCGGATTCGAAAAAGCTCTTCAGAAGAAGATTGCTGATGCCAATGCTGCGAGAGATGCCGGAATGAAGGCAATTGAAAAGAGATCAGCAGCAAGGGATGCGGACCGTGATGCGCAGGCTAAAGCAAGAAAAGCGGCTTTTGATAAAAATCTTGATGCAAAGAAAAAACAGCTTTCTTCTTTGGAAAAACAGATCACTGCAAATTCTGCAAATGCTGAAAAGACAAGGAACGCTTTGACAGACAAGCTTGATAAATTCAGAGTTGCCAGCGAAAAGAAGATCGGTGATCTTGAAATAAGCAACGAAAAGAAAAAAGAAGCTCTTGAGCTTCAGCAGGAAAAGGAAAGGCAGAGTCTTTTCCAGAAATATGAACAGAAGGCTGATCAGGCAAAAAAAGGTATTCTTGCCAAAGTTGGACAGCTTGAAAACAGTATGAAAGTTTTAGTCGGTCAGAGAGGAAAGGAGGAGACAACTCTCAGGGCTAATGTTGAAGCTGCTGAAAAGCAGACAGATACAATGCAGTCAGGATGGGGAACTGAAGCTAAAAAGAGACTTTCAACTTATGAGGCAAATTTAAAGAATGCTGAAAAGAGGGAAGTTGCAGCAAAAGCAAAATATGAGGCATTAAAAAAGAATATTGACGGTCAGTATAAATCCAAGGTCGATGCTCTGATCCAGAAAGCTTCAGGTAAGACATCTGCGGGCGAAGCTTTCAAAGTTGAAAGAGACAGGAATTTTGAGTTTAGTGCTTATACAAAAATGATAAATTCCATCAAAGTTGAAGCTTATATTGCAAGTGCAAAGGACAAGCTTAATGGGGATGATATTGCCGGTGCCAGGAAAGATATTTTTGATGCTATCTATTCAGACAGTGAAAACCCTGCCGGTATAGAAGCTCTGAAACTGATAGACAAGGCTGCTGGATCGCT
Organism: bacterium; assembly: GCA_035354435.1. Lineage (GTDB taxonomy): Bacteria > UBP6 > UBA1177 > UBA1177 > UBA1177 > JAKLDO01. The sequence continues at coordinate 1,577 of DAOQAY010000049.1, read as the reverse complement.
CTATGAAAGAGCTTATCAGGCTGTTTCTGAAGATCCTGAAACAGCTAAAAAGATACTTATAAAATTGAGAAAGGAACTTGATCCTTACAGTCCGTATTATCTTAAAGTTCTTGCACTGATAGAGGATCTTAAGCTGGGCGAATAGTTAAAGCGCATTATATTTCAGTGGGCGGGCTTCAATGTCCGCCTTTTTTTTTGCTTTGAAATAAGTATAATCCCAGAGAACTTATGTGAGGTGAGGAGATGTTGTTTCAAAAATGGAAGAGTGCTTTTCTTCCGGTTTTCATGGTTTTGTTTTTTTTCGCATGTAATCAGAGAAACGACAATATCTATTCCGGAGATGAGAATGCTGTCAATGATTCAATTTCAGATACCGGAGATGATGATTATGAGTATCAGGTAAGACCGGATAGCGATCACAGACCGGGAGGTGGCGGCAGTGAGACCAATAATGATATTGATTATATGGAAGACGATCAGGATATAAATAATGATGATAATGATGATATTAACGATGAAGAAAATAATTCTATTTATTCAAGCGAACCTGATGTTGCCAAGTGTGCAGCAGGAACTGTTTCAGGCAATGAAAAGGATATTGTTCTTAAAAGGGTTAATTATATCCGTTCTCTGCATGATCTTCCGCCGGTTGTCTATAAAGATGAAGATGATGTTTATGCCGCCGAGTGTGCTCTTATAATAGCGGCAAATGAAGAGCTTAGTCATACTCCCGGCAGTGACTGGAAGTGTTATTCTGAAGATGCCTATACTGGATGTAATAAAAGCAACATATTTATTCAGTGGGGCATAGATCCGCTGCTTTTTAAAAGCAAAACAGTGGTTGATGCATTTATGACAGATGAAGATGTCGAGTCACTTGGTCATAGAAGATGGCTGATTGACCCGTGGCTTGCCCATATCTCATTCGGAAGGGCAGATGATTTCAGTAAAAAGATCACAGGAGCTGCAATTAAAGTTATAAATACTGATGAGCAGGACATTTCAGGTAGTGGAATAGAATTTGTGGCTTATCCATACAAATATTATCCGGCAGAGTTTTATAATGAAAATGTGATGATGTCGTTTACAGTGATTAAGGACAAAATGAATAAATGGAATAACGATCAGGTAGATTTCCTTACTGCTGCAATAGCTATCAAAGATCCTGACAATAAGTTAATTAAGGTTTCAGGTAAAAAATCTGATAGCGAAGGGTATGGTGTTCCGAATAATTTAAGATGGTATGCTCAATCAGTGGAAACGGGTGTCAAGTATAATGTCACTATAACAAATGTACTGATTAACAATATTCCCGAAACATTCAGTTACTGGTTTGAATTGAAGTGACCATGAGGATCAATAATTCCGCAATTTACATTTTTGCAGCAATTTTCTGCATGATAGTTATCTCCTGTGATAATAAGAAAGCTGATAAAATAGATGATTCAGATATCGTTGCAGTAATTCCTTTTTGCGGTGACGCTGTGGTGGATGAAGGTGAACTCTGCGATTCAACTCAGGCTGAATGCAGCAAGATCAATCCTGAGATATATGAAGACGGTATTGCGGTCTGTAAA
>DAOQAY010000048.1:0-18397 GCA_035354435.1 bacterium | reverse complement strand
TGCTGTTTTTAAAAGACTCTCTGTTGCTATCTCAGATTTTTTGGGGGAACTTCACTTACAAAAGCCTTGACAAAGATTTTCTACCAATTAGAATTCAACATGTTTTTTTAATGAGGAGTTGATGTGATCGAAAAAACAAAGCAGAACAAACTTAAAGATTATAGAGAACAGCACTTAATAAGTAAGACTGAACTTGCCAGAGATGCTGAAATTTCACTTGTTACTCTTGATAGGATAGAAAAAGGCTTTGACTGCAGACTTTCCACAAAAAGAAAGATTATCGAGGCTCTGGGGCTGAATCTTGACAACAAAGACGAAATTTTCCCTGAAAATAATTAAATCTGAATCTCTCTTGCAATTAGTTTCACAATTGATTTGAATGTTTCAAAAACCTGTTTTCCATTGTAGGCACTTGCCAAAAACTCTCCATATCTGCCTTCGGGATTAAAAATTCTACTCATTTCGTCAACATTCATAGAATTAGAAAGATCAGTTTTATTATACTGGATTACCATCGGAATTTTATCAAGGACCAGCGAATTAATAAACATGTTTTTCTTGAGATTTTCGAAACTTTCAATATTTGCATCAAGCCTTTCTTTCTGGGAATCAACAACAAATACTATTCCGTCACAGCCTTTCAATATCAATTGCCTTGAGGCATCATAAAAAACCTGCCCGGCAACAGAATATATGTGGACCCTCAATTTCATTCCTTTTATTTTACCAAGGCTGATTGGAAGAAAATCAAAAAAAAGTGTTCGTTCAGTATCGGTTTTTATTGAAACAAGCTTGCCTCTGGTCGAAGGATCAACCTTTTTATAAATGTATTCTATGTTGGTTGTTTTTCCAGATAGTCCAGGACCATAGTAAACTATTTTAAAATTTACTTCTTTCAGGATTTTGTTTATCTGAACCACCGAACATTCTCCGATTGTTAATTTCCACTTTAAAAATGCTGAAAATGATACTTTCACAAACAAGATATTTCAATTTTTTAATTCAGTTTATAGATTTTTACCGTAAAAATATGTATGCTCCCTGTAGTTTTGTTTTCATTTTTGTTGTAAAAGAGGTAAAAATGAACGGATTGAACAATATCTCGGTTATTGATGGAAGATATAAAAAACAAGTTCTGGAACTAAATGATATTTTTTCTGAATACGGTTTAATTAAACATCGTGTTGATGTTGAAATCAAATGGCTGCTGTTTATTTTAAACGATTTACAATTCTGCCCTCTTTCCAAAGACGAAACAGCATCTGTACTCTCAATTTCAGAGGGATTCAATAAAGAAAGCGCTGTCTTGGTAAAAAATATCGAAAAAACAACAAATCATGATGTCAAAGCAGTTGAATATTATGTCAAAAATGAGCTTCAGAATAGAAAACTCGATAAAATCAAAGAGTGGGTTCATTTCTGCTGTACATCTGAAGACATAAACAACATTTCTTATGCCTTGATGTTTAAAAGCGGAATAGAAATCATTCTGAAATACATCTCTGAACTTCTTGAAGTACTTGAATCTTTCGGAGAGAAATATAAAGGTACTCCCATGATGTCTCGAACTCACGGACAGCCTGCCACCCCAACAACCGTAGGAAAAGAATTTATAAATTTTGCATTCAGAATCCTTAGAGAAAAAAAGTTGTTGGAAAAAATTCACATGGAATGTAAAATTAACGGTGCTTCCGGTAATTTCAATGCTCATTTTTTTGTAAAACCCGAGATAAACTGGATTGATGCCAGCGAAAAATTTATTACAGAAAAACTTGAAATGAAGCCTCTTATCTGGACAACACAGATTAATAATTATCACTATATTTCTGAAGTTCTGCATTCGCTGATCCGAATTTCATCAACAGTAATTGATATTGATAGAGATTTCTGGGGATATATATCTTTCAACTATTTTAAACAGAAAACCAAAGAAGGAGAAGTCGGATCATCGACTATGCCGCACAAAGTAAATCCGATAGATTTTGAAAATAGTGAAGGAAATATTGGTATTGCAATTTCAATTATGGAACACATGTCTGTAAAACTTTTAAATTCCAGATTTCAAAGAGATCTTACCGACTCCACTGTTTTAAGAAATTCAGGCATCGTTTTTGGTTATATTGTTATTGGTTTAAAAAGTTCTATAAAAGGGTTGTCCAAAATTGAAATTAACATAAGTAAAATAAGTGGTGACCTCTCCGACAATCTGGAACTACTTGCCGAACCTGTTCAAACGGCTATGAGAATGTATGGTGAAGAAAATCCTTATGAAAAATTGAAATTGCTGACCAGAGGACATAAAATATCTCAGAAAGACCTTAACAACCTTATAGACGGTCTTGAAAAAGTTCCGGAAGATGTCAAAATTAAAATGAAATCCCTTACACCTGAAAAATACATTGGACTGTCTGAAAAACTTGTTGAACGGTATTTTTCCAGCAAATAGTTCTAAAAAAACACTTATTATTGAATTCTTAAATATTAACTGGTACAATGTGACACTAAAGGGTCAGTAAGGAATTACTGGTCGTTGAGAGGGAGTTAAATATGAAAAAAATTTTGTTTTTGGTTTTGTTGTTTTCTTATGTTCTGATTTCTTCGTGCTCTTCAAGTGATACAGGAGAAAATATTTCCGGACCTGATATTGACTATGATTATTCAAATGTTGTTACAGGTGATGAAAGTAACACCAACAACGATAATTTGTTAACAAATGATGAATCCGTCATAAACGATGAACAGATATCTGATGATGACAACAGTGAAATTTCAGATTCCGACGAAGAAATTTTTCACGGATGCGGCGATGAAATTGTTGATTACAATGAAAGATGCGATACCATCGCTCCAATTTCCTGCTCTGACTTGAATCCTAATATTGTTGGAATTGCCTATTGCTCAACAGATTGTTTATACTATGATCTTGGAAAATGTGAACGATCAAAGGGCTTTTGGGGGGCTATAAATTTACGGTTTGAAACTAATTTTATTCTTGATAGTGCAAAAATTTCAGATCCTTTATATTTTCAAAAAGGAGCTTTGCCTTATGCCGCTTTTAATGGAATATATGGCGACACCAAAACATTAATACCTTTGCCCGGACAGAATGTTTCATATACAGAAACTACCAGCTATCAAGGATCTCTCGGGGGAATAAAAAGACAATTATATATAAAACAAAATCCTGTTGTTGGCGGAAGTATAGGATATCCAAGAATGGAACTCGAATTTTCTCCAGGAGCCATTTCAAACGGAGCAGAATATAAAATAAATGCTGTAACAATTTTTGATCTTGTCGATAATTATTTGAAACTTGTACGATTTAGACTGATAGAAAAACAAAATGGTGCAGAATGTATAATGGGCATCGGATATTCTGGATCAGTCTATATTACTAATATTTTTCCTGAAAATGCTGACCTTTTTGATGGGGGTAGCATTGAGGTGGTTTCAAACAATATTGATTTTTATTACCCGACAGAAGTTCCTGGACTTGATGAAAACAACCCTGAAGTCCCGGCAGAAATTCTTAAATACTCAGTTTGTTCTAAATAATATATATGTATCATGCCCGTTTAAAAAACACGATTGCAGCACTTGCAACATCTCCTGGAAGCACTATCGGAATTATTCGTATAAGCGGTTGTCTTTCCTTTAAAATTGCCTGCGAACTTACTGGTCGAAAAAGCTTTTCACACATGAAGGCCGTTCTTGCAAAACTTCATTCTAAAAATGTAACTGTTATTGATAGATGCATTGTTTTGTCTTTTAAAGCTCCCAATAGTTATACAGGAGAGGATGTGGTTGAGTTTCATGTACATGGCTCTTCTTTGAACGCATCTGATGTTTTGGTTCACATTTTTAAACTTGGCGCAATACCAGCTTTAAAAGGGGAATTTACTTTCAGAGCTCTTTTAAACTCCAAAATTAGTCTTTCTGAAGCTTTTTCTCTTAATACACTTATAACATCTAACAATCCATTTGCTGTTGAACTTGCAAGAAAAGAATCTTTTGAAAACGATTCCATTGCACTTCTTAGAAAGTTTATCAAGGATTGGGAATTTTATTTAACAGCAGCAACGGCTTTAATTGATTTTCCTGATCAGGTTTCTTATGCTCTTCCATATGAAAAAATAAACTCTTCTATTGTCGAATTGAACATGTGTCTTACTAAAATTATCAGCAACACGCAATCTTTTCAAAAACTGACTGATTTTTCTATTCTTGTTGTAGGAAAACCGAATGTGGGAAAATCGTCACTTTTTAATCTTTTATTAAACAAACAACGAGCCATTACTTCTGACATTCCGGGCACCACCCGTGATTATTTATGCGAAACCCTCTATATAAAAGGGTTTCCAGTAACAATTATTGACTCCGCCGGAATTCACGACTCCGATTATGAAATAGAAAAACAGGGCATCATTAAATCAAAACAATTAATTGAAAATTCAAATCTGATTCTGTTAGTTATAGACTCTTCGCATCCTTTGGATATCAACGATAAATACCTGATAGAAAAAACATCTAAAATGCCACGACTTATAATTGAAAACAAAACAGACATTTCTTCGAAAAATTATTTCAAGGATTCTGTTAAAGCAAGCTGTTTAACTCAGGACGGTATTAATCAGATTCTTAACTTCATTGATTCTTATCTTGAATCTGTAAAACCTGATTCGGGTGAACTGTTTTTCTTTAATGAATGGCAAATTCAAACTGCTTTAAAAATTATCTCTTCACTAGAGAATTTAACCATTAATCTTGAAAGCGAACAAATTGAACTTATTCATTTCTGCATTAAAGATATTTTTTATAATGTCAGGAACATATCGGGAGAAATATCCACTTTTGATGTTTATGATAAAATCTTTAATTCGTTCTGTTTAGGTAAATAACTCAGTTTTTTGCCATTTTTCAACTTTCTTTTTAAACGAACAGATTTTGCTTTAAATTAAATTTATGATATACAGGGGTCAACCCTTAGGAGTGCTCGATTTTCGTGCGCTCAATTAAAATTTGAACGCTGGTTTTCAGGAGGAGATTTTGGTTTTTTTTGATGTTATAATAATAGGGGGAGGGCACGCAGGAATTGAAGCTGCTGTAGGCGCAACAAACACAGGCGCAAAAACTCTGCTTATAACAATGTCTATTGATAAGATTGGCGAAATGTCCTGCAATCCTTCTATTGGAGGACAGGCCAAGGGTCAACTCGTTCGAGAAATTGATCTTCTTGGTGGTATAATGGGAATGGCTGCAGATTTCTCATCAATTCAATATCGCGTTTTAAATAGAAGAAAGGGACCTGCAGTTCAAGCTCTTAGAGCCCAATGTGACAAACTTTTATATAAAAACTATACTCAATCTTTTTTACACAAAATTCCTCTTCTTTCAATTACTCAGGACGAAGTAATCTCTTTAAAAAAGATTTCAGGTTTTTTTGAATTAACTACAAAAAGCGGAACAGTATTTACTGCAAAAGCTGTTGTTATAACCTCAGGAACATTTCTAAACGGCATGGTTCATATCGGTCAAAGATCTTTTTCAAGCGGACGACTTGGCGAACCCTCTTCTATTGGTTTAAGCGAATCGCTAGCAAATGCAGGGCATCAGAAGATTCGTTTAAAAACAGGAACGCCTGTCCGCATTTTAGGTAGTTCAATTGACTTTTCCAAAATGGAAATCCAATTTGGTGAAAACGATTACACACCTTTTTCCATTCGCACAAAAGATCGACTGATTAATCAAATTCCTTGTTTTTTAACAAGGACGACTGAAAAAACAAAAGAAGCCGTAATGGACAATCTTACTTTATCTCCTTTATATGGCTATCATAAATCGATAGAAGGAACTGGACCTCGGTACTGTCCCTCTATTGAAGATAAATTTGTAAAATTTCCTGAAAGAGAAAGCCATCAGATTTTTGTTGAGCCTGAAGGTTGGTCGAAAATTGAGTATTATCCTAATGGCATTTCAACATCTTTACCATATGATGTTCAAATGAAAATACTTCATTCGATTACCGGTTTTGAAAATGCTGTTACTACACGGACTGCATATGCAATTGAATATGATGCTTTCGATCCGAAAGATCTTTCATTAACTCTTGAAAGTCATTTTTTGCCAGGACTGTTTCTTGCTGGGCAAATTAATGGAACAAGCGGTTATGAAGAAGCAGCGGCTCAAGGTCTTGTCGCAGGAATTAATGCGGCGATTAAATCCTTGAATAAAGAAAACCTTTTTATTCTTAACCGTACTGAATCTTATATTGGTGTTCTCATTTCTGATATTACATCACAGGGAATTGATGAGCCTTATCGTATGTTTACATCTAGGGCTGAATTTCGCCTTTCTGTAAGAGACAATAATGTTCCTGAAAGACTTTTGGACAAGGCGTTTTCTTTTAACCTCATTGATAAAGCAACCTGTTTTTCACAAAAAAACAAAATTGATATTATAAATAACCTTATTGACAAAATAAACACCTATATTATTTATCCCGATACTTTGACTAATGCGAATCTTGTTGCCATCAATCAATCACCAGTGAGCAAACCATGCCCTCTTTCTACTATTTTGAGAAGACCTGGTGTTGGAAGAAAAGACCTTTATTTAATTTGTGGATTCACTTCTTCTGTTTCTGATGAAATATGGTCCAGAGCTGAAATAAATATTAAGTATTCTGGGTTTATTGATAGAGAATTAGAAGAAATAAACAAAATTAAAACTCTATCAGATATTTCAGTTCCGTTTGATTTTCAATATGAATCTCTTTCTGGTCTTTCTAACGAGATTAAACAAAAATTAATAAAAAAAAGGCCTTCATCTGTTTCAGAGGCTTTGTCTATTCCCGGAATGACGCCAGCGGCAGTTTCGGTTCTTATAATGCATTTAAACAAAGGGAAAAATGATTAACATGGCAAATTCAGCTGTTTCACGTGAAACTTTTTATAACAGTTTAAATAATTATCTTTTAAAGAACAGCATTTCTTTTGGCTTAAGCGAATCAGAAAAACTCTTAAAATACTGGCAGGAAATATTGCGTTGGAACAAAACCCATAATCTTACAACAATCACTGAACTTGAACAGGCGCTTGATTATCATTTTCTTGATTCTCTTTTGCCTGTTTCTGAAAAAAAGATTTTCTCTTCTTTTAGCAAAGTTCTTGATTTAGGCACAGGAGCGGGGTTCCCGGGAATACCTCTTTCTATACTTTTCCCCTTAATTAAATTCAACCTTCTTGATAAAAATCATAAAAAAATATCTTTTCTTCATTATGTAACCGCCACGCTTAATATTTCTAATGCTTTTCCTGTTCAAAATTCATTCTTTTCGCACTCAGAAAAATATGATGCGATTCTTTCAAGGGCTGTTAAAATCAATGACGAAATATTTAGTCACTGTAAAAATATTATAAACAAAGGCGGCTGGTTAATTGTTTATTATTCTTCTAATCAAGAACCTTACAAATCACCAAACCTTTCTTATTCCAAAGAGTACCATATTAAGGACTTTACCAGAGTGATTTCGTTTTATCAATTTTGACTTTTTTTGTTATTTCGTTATATTCAAACAGTACTTTTAGGAGGAAATATGAAAAAGTTATTTTTAGTCATTATTACAATTTTTCTTTTTTTTTCTATTAACGCAAATGATTACGACAAAGAGTATTTGACTTTAAAATACCAGGGTGTTGCAATTGGTCAAATCTCTTTAGCCTACAGATTGATTTCATTATCAACCAGCCTTGCGATAGCAAAAGCAGTAGATAAAGAATATATTTTCTCTCTTTTAAGCAATGTCGATTCTACAATTTTAAACTGCAAAAATATAATTACAAACAATAATGGAACCCCGGACAATCTTTCTAAACATCTTCTTGAAGGCATTGATTCTCTAGTGCAATGTTCTAAAAATGTTAAGGATTACACATCACTTCAAAGCTATGACAACCTTAATAAAGTAAGAGGCTGCATTGACAAATCATCTGAAAATATTGATAAATTGACTGATGAATACAACAAAACATCTTCATTATTCAAGGATAAGGTAAAAAACAAATAGTGGGTAAATTGATGTCACAAGTTATGATTCTTATGGGAAGCGATTCAGATTGGCAGATAATGAAAAAAGCCGCAATTCAATTAAAAGAGTTTAATGTTGATTTTGAGGTTTCTGTCAGTTCTGCTCATAGAACTCCGGAAAAAACATTGAATCTCGTAAAAAATTTTAAAGGAAGCTGTTTTATTGTGGGGGCTGGTGCCGCCGCGCATCTTGCTGGAGTTGTAGCTTCACACACAATTCTTCCTGTTATAGCAGTACCCATCAACGCAACATCGCTGGGGGGCGCAGATGCTTTATTTTCTACAGTTCAGATGCCCTCAGGCATTCCTGTTGCAAGCATGGCAATAGACGGAGCAAAAAACGCTGCTCTTTTTGCATTACAGATTCTTTCCCTTTCAGACAACGATTTAAAAAACAGACTAGTTAAATTTAAAAAAGAAATGATTGAAGAAGTTAATTCAAAAGATCTCAAGCTTCAATCTTTAGTTAAGGAGCTCTAAAATATGGAAATTTTATCAATAGAAGAAGCTGCGTGGAAAATCCGGAACGGATCTGTTGTTGCGTATCCTACAGAAACAGTTTATGGATTAGGTTCGATTATTTTTGAAAGAGATCCTGTTATGAGAATAAAAGAAATAAAAGGTTCACCAGAAAACAAACCTTTGTCGGTTCTTATTTCAAACAATAAACCGGAAATGCTTTATGAGTTAGTTGATTCTTTTCTTCCTGTTGCGCAAAGACTTGCAAAATTTTTCTGGCCAGGACCTTTAACAATTGTTCATGAATGTAAAACCGATCTTCCCGATTTTGTAACAGGCGGAACAGGATTTGTGGGAATCCGTTGTTCACCTTTTCTTTTTGTAAACACATTTATTGATCTTGTCGGACACCCGATAATAAGCACTAGCGCCAATCCCGCCGGAATGAAGCCAGCAATCAACTATATGGATATTTTTACTTATTTTAATGATAGTATTGACGGCGTACTTATCTGCGACGATTCAATTTCTTCTGAACAAAAAATGAAGTCGTTTAACATTCCATCAACTATCGTTAAAGTCGATCAACACAATTTTGAAATACTCCGGGAAGGGGCGATAAAAAAAGATGACATCATCAGGAAAATCCTTTAAAAACAGCTTCGCCTTTTCTGAAACTTCCGGTGATGTTATTTTCAGCAAAGATACGGTTGTTATTCAGCCTAAAAAAGGATATCGGTTCAATTCTGACTCCATGATATTATCATGGTTTATTTATAACACACTAATTGAAAATGAAATCAGAACCTCTCTTGAAATCGGAGCAGGAACCGGCGTGATTTCAATTGTTCTAAAAAAAAGAGGCTTCAAGTCTCAAATTACATGTGTCGAAGTGCAGAAAGAAATGTTTTCTTTACTTTCAGAGAACATAACAAACAATACTCTTTCTAATGACTTACTTCCTATTCATGAAGACTTCAGGATATTTGCTGATAATACAAAAAAACAGTTTGACTTAATATTCTCGAATCCTCCATTTTTTGGAATTACAACAGGGAAAACCAACGAAAACAGCACTAAAGCTCTTTGTAGACATGAATTTTTGGGAAATTTGAATGATTTTTTTGTTTCTTCTACAAAAATTTTAAAAAAGAACGGTCACTTTATTTTTGTTTATCCTATTTCAAGAATACAGCATGCTCTAAGTTGTGCCAAGAACTGTAATCTGATACTGAAGAACATCTGTTTTTTCAGGGAGAACAGCTCTGTTGCACCATCTTCTTTTACTGCGCATCTGGTTTATAAATCTTCTGAGTCTTCATCTTTTCCTGAATTAATTACAATGAAGGATGAAACTGGAGAATACTCTCAAATCGGCAAAAAAATAATGTATTATCAAAATTAGTAAGAAAAATGTTGAATTTTTTCTAGAAAAGTATGTTAATGAAACAGTAAATATTAAAGGGGATAACATTGTTTGCTTCTCTTGAAAAGAAAGGTTGTTTAAATGTGGAAAAAAATCGTTGAAGAGTTGAAGAAATCAAATAGCGATGGCATAATAAATGCTTTTATAAGACCGCTTTTTGTTGTTAAAGAGAGCAGAGAAGAAATCGTAGTTGGAGCTCCCAGTGAACAGATATTACATGTTCTTGATAAAAACGGATGGTTAAACCAGATCAAAAAAATAGCATCTCATCTTTTTGACGATACGACTATTGTCACTTTTATCATCAGACAAAACGATGTAGAAGAAGAAATTCAACCCACACTGCCTTTTTCAAACAGTTCAAGAGAATCCGACCGTGCTGCAAAAAAGGAAATTTCCATGATGAAGGAGTTTACCTTTGACAATTTTGTGTCCGGACCTTCAAATCAGACTGTTTTCGCCGCAGCAATGGGAATAGCTAAAAACCCTGGTATAAATTATAATCCGTTCTTTGTTTATGGCGACTCAGGTCTTGGAAAAACGCATATTATTCAGGCGATAGGGAATTATGTTCTGACACACAAAAACCAGTCTGTTTATTATACAACGGCTAACCAGCTTCTTGTTGATTATGTTGCGGCTTTGTCTTCTGGTACAATGAATAAATTTAGATCTAACATATTAACAAATGATGTCCTTCTTGTTGATGATATTCAATTTTTATCAAAAAAGAACAGCACTCAAGAAGAGTTTTTCTACATTTTTAATACTTTTTATGAGGCCGGCAAACAGATAGTTCTTACTTCAGATAGATATATTTCTGAAATAAAAGATATTGATGATCGTTTAAGAAGCAGATTTATAATGGGTGTTTCTCTTGATATAAAACCACCGGAATTTGAAACAAGACTTGCTATTGTTATGAAAAAATCTGAGTTATATAAGATAAATATTGATGATGAAACAGCAAGGTTTGTTGCAGCAAATTTAAAGAATAATGTTCGTGAAATAGAAGGAGCTTTAAAAACTCTGCAAATATCTTCAGAATTGATGGGTATAGATAAAATTTTTAAATCTTTTGCTGAAGACATACTTAAAGACACAATCAAAAAGAAAGGATCTGTCGGTGTTGATGAAATAATAAAACTCACATCAACAAATCTGCATGTTAAATACTCAGATATTCTTTCAAACAAAAGAAGTAAACAGATATCTTTAAGTAGACAGATATCAATGTATCTTATAAAAAAATATTCTACTATAACCTTAAAGGAAATAGGAAATATTTTTGGAGGAAGAAATCACGCAACTGTAATATCTTCAATATCAAAAATAGAGCAGCTTATGAGTGAAGATATGAATATTAAGAAGATTGTCGATAAGTTAGAAAGAGAAATAGATGAATCTAAAAAAAATATATAACAAATGTTAAAATTTATGGTGTTAGAAAAATGTTAATTGATCTCTCTACAGTATATCAACATTATTATTCACAAAATATAGAAGGCTTTGTCGTTGTTTTTACTAGTTGTTTTTTAGTTGTAAACATTTTTTCAAGCTTATTATTATATATTCTTATCTATGGAGTATTCTTATGATTAAATTAACATTCAAAAGAGAAGAGTTATTAAAAGCTCTCGATCATTGCAGTTCATCAATTGAAAAAAAACATGCCATGCCTATTCTGGGTCATGTTCTTTTTAAGTTTAAAGGAAATGAATGTACTCTTAATGCAACAAATCTCGAGACAACAGTTTTATCAAAAATAATTCTGTCAGATCCGGTTGATGAAGGTAAAATTGCAGTACCGGCAAAATATATTCATGATATTTGTAAAGTAGCAAGAGGTGAAAATATATTTTTTAAATATGATACTTCTTCAAATATACTTGATATTACTGCAGAAAAATCAAAATATACCGTTCCTTGTGCAGATGCAAACGATTTTCCGTCAATACCTGTAACAAAAAAACCTTCTTTTCAGATGGAAATAGGAAGATTGATAAATTCTTTTAAAAAGCTTCAATTTTCAATGACCGAACATAATGTAAATAAGGCATATTCAGGTGTTCTTATAATAAAAGTCAAAGATGGTGATAAAAATGTTGTCGAGATGGTTACAACTGATATACATAGAATTTCTGTTTTAACTCTTAAAAATTTTGATCTTGATATTGAAGGAATAGAAAAAGGTATTGTCATATCAGGTAGAAATTTTGCAGAACTTTCAAAAATATTCGCAGAAACTGAAAAAGCCGAAGTTAATATTGATGATGATAAAATGTTCATTACAGGAAATAATGTGGTCTTTATATCAAGACTTCTTAAAAATGAATTTCCAAATTACAGAACAGTTATAGGTGGATATGCTTCAATAGATTCAAAGGACACATCAATGATAAACAGGAAAGAACTTGTTGACGGTGTTAAGAGAGTTATAGCATTGAATTCAGAAGAAAAAATATGGGCGACAAAATTTGATTTTAAAGGATCTGTTCTGAGTATGACTGCAAATTCCAATTTTGGTGGAAATTCAAATGATGAAATACTTGTTGAAAAACCATTCGATATTGATAAAAGTGTCGGTATAAATGCAAGATATCTGCTAGATGTTCTTTCTGTTCTGGACAAACAGCAGGTGTCTATTATTGTTGAAGAAGGTCTTAAACCGCTTACAATCAAGGAAGAGACTGATAATTTTTACTATGTACATATGGTAATGCCTTTAAGGATGTAGTCATATTTGATGAAACTGTCACACATTTTAATTAAAAACTTCAGAAATCTTAATAACAGAGATTTTTTTTTTGAGAATAAAACTGTTCTTAACGGAATAAACGGATCTGGAAAAACATCTATCATTGAAGCGGCATATTTTTCTTTTACAGGAAAATCATTCAGGACATCAAATATAAAGGAACTGATAAATAAAGATAAAAAATTCTTTTTTGTAAAGTCTGATGCAGTTGATTTTTCGGGTTATAAAAGAGAACTTTCTATAGGTTTTGATGAATCCGGTCAGAGAAAAATACTGATTGACGGAAATAATGCTTCTCGAAAAGATCTGATGAATATTGTTTTTCCAGTTGTTCACACACCGGAAGATATGGAAATAATACAAGGCGGTCCAAAAAAAAGGAGAGATTTTATTGATAAGATCTGTTTTATGGAAAATAACAGCTATTTTGATGATTTTGTTGAATATAACCGATATATCAAACAGAAGAACATTATGCTTAAAAAAGGTGACAGCAGAACGGTATCCTATTTGAATAAGGCGGCAGTTTCATTAATTAAAAAAATAAGAGAAAGCAGAAAAAGTGCTTGTGAAAGAATAAATAATGAGTTTAAAATATACAACAGCGACATATTTCCGGAACTTGAGCTTGTGATTTCAAGCCCGGTTGATGACGAGGTAGAAGAGAAACTCAAATTGAAAATCGGAAAAGAAATAGAGAAAGGATATGCTTTATACGGACCGCATCTGGATACAATAGTTGTTAAAACTGAACTTGGTGAATCAAGAACCGGGGCTTCGATGGGTGAGTCGTATCTTATTTCACTGATATTGAAAATGGCGGAATTAAGCCTTTATTCAAAAAAGGAACTTTTTCCTGTTTTCTTTATTGATGATCTTTTTGTGTTTCTTGATAAGGGACGAAAGAAAATACTTTTTAAAAAAATAGTTGAAATGAAAAATCAGGTTATAATGACAAGCGCCACAGAAACAACCTGTGATTTTAAGGAGATATTGTTTCAAAATATAGTTAGAGGAGATAATTAGATGGAATTTATTAAAAAACTTTTTGTTAGATTTTTTGTAACTATCGGAATTTTAACGACTATTATTATTGTTTGTGCGGTTCTGATAATTAAATCGCTTTCGGAAATGAAAGACGAGGTTGAAGAAAAATCAGTTTTAAATTTGAACATGTCAATGGTCACAGGAGATGTCAATGCTGATGGCGGGTTTTACTTTTTTGACAGTTTCTTAAGCAAAAAAGTTTCTCTCATTGATGCACTCCTATTAATAAAAAATGCAGCTACTGATCAGAAAATACTGGGTATTTTTGCAGACTTGTCTCAAGTTGATCTCAGTTATGCGCAAATTGAGGAACTTAGGAATGAAATAATTAAATTCAGGAAATCCGGAAAACCGGCATACTGCTGGGGTGACAGTTTCGGAGAAATAACAAACGGAACAAAAAATTATTATCTGGCAACAGCGTTTGATAAGATATTTACGCAGCCTTCCGGCATGGTGGGGTTTAACGGTTTAAGTTCTGAATCGATCTTTTTTAAAGGTACTCTCGAAAAGCTGAATATTGAACCGATCGGCTCAAAAAGAAAGGAATATAAAACCTACTGGAATATGTTCTCTGAAGATAAATATACACCAGAGCACAAGGAATCTTCAGAAGCCCTTATAAATTCAATTTTTCAAAAGATCGTTGAAGAAGTTGCTCTGTCAAGGCAGATCTCAGTTGATTCAGTAAAAGAGATTGCAGATTCTTTTGCTCTTCCATCTGACAAGGCTATAGAAAAAAAATTGATCGACGGAGTCATTTTCAAGGATGACGCATTTGCGGAATTGAAAAAAACGACAAATTTTGAAAAAGTAATATCGGCAGGCAGTTATAAAAATCTTCAGCCGATGGATTTCGGCATAGAAAAAGAAGGTAAAATAGCGCTTATCGAACTTCCGGGATCAATTCATCGCGGGAATAGTGATTTCGGACCTTCCGGATATCCACAGTCAAGCGGATCGGAAACGGTTCTTTCGATGTTGAAAAAAGCCGAAAAGGATGAAGATATAAAGGGAATTATCATAAGGGTTAATTCACCCGGAGGATCTGTTGTAGCTTCTGAAACGATCTGGAACCAGATAAAGAAAATGTCTGATGAAAATAAAAAACCGTTAGTAATTTCAATGGGTACTGTTGCCGCTTCGGGTGGATATTATGTTTCAATGCCGGCACAGAAGATCTTTGCTGACCATAGCACAATTACTGGATCCATCGGTGTTGTTCTTGGTAAAATGTATACCAGAGAGTTCTTTAAAAAACTGGGAATAACATTTGATACGGTTTCAACTGGAAAGAACACAGACATTTTTTCATCTCTGACCAGACTCGAAGAAGATCAGAAAGTATATGTGGAAAATTCGCTGGACAGCATTTATAAGACTTTTGTTCAAAGAGCGGCAGATGGAAGAAAAATGGAATATGATGCACTTGAGAAAAATGCAAAGGGAAGAGTCTGGACCGGTGCTCAGGCAAAGGAAAGGGGCCTGGTAGATGAAGTTGGCGGATTTATGGAAACTCTCGATTATATGAATTCAAAAATAGGCATGGGTAAAGAACTTAAAGTTGTTAAGTATCCGGAATCAGACAAGATATGGGAAATGATACTTGGAAGGGATGACGATTCTTCAGGTTTCGCCAGATGGATGGAGAGTCTTGCCGGCACATTGAATATGATGGTAAGAACGGTCAATTTTGCTGAAAGGGAATTTTTAAATCAGGAAAACGAAAACTTTCAGCTGAGAAACGATACGGAAATAAGATAAATGCTCATTTTTCAGGTAGGGGGGTCTGTCAGGGATGAACTGCTTGGAATTAATCCGTCAGACAGCGATTTTGTTGTCGTAAACGCCACTATTGAAGAGTTTATCCTTAAATTTCCTAATGCAAAACGGATCGGAAAGAGTTTTCCGGTGTTTTCTGTTGACGGAAAAGAATATGCTTTTGCAAGGAAAGAACGGAAAATTTCTTCAGGATACACCGGTTTTGAAGTGGAATCAAATCCTGAGATCACAATTGAAGAAGATCTTTTAAGACGGGATATCACAATAAACGCTATTGCTATAAATGTTGAAACAGGAGAGATAACAGACCCTTACAACGGGATAAAAGATCTCAACGATAAAAGAATAGTTCATGTTTCGAATGCTTTTACGGAAGATCCTCTCAGGGTTTATCGTGTCGCCAGATTTGCAGCCAGATTCCATGATTTCAAGATAGATCCCAAAACGCTTGAATTGATGAGAAGTTTAAAGAGTGAGCTGAATTTTCTGTCTGAAGAAAGGGTGTGGATGGAATGTTTGAAAGCGCTTTCTTCAAAAAAAGCCTCAAGGTTTTTTAATGTTTTAAACTATTGCGATCTTCTTGATATCCATTTTCCTGAAATCGCTAAACTTTCAGGTGTTCCTGCCGGTCCGGAGAAATATCACCCTGATGATAAAGATGCGTTTGATCACACAATGAAAGCTCTTGACAGATTGTCGGATCATTCCCAAACAGCAGATCCGGTATTGAATTTTGCAGTGCTTTGCCACGATCTCGGAAAAGGTTTGACGGAAAAAGAAATTTATCCGCATCATTACGGTCACGACAAAGCAGGGGAGAGGGCTGTAAAAGAATTTTGTAAAAAGATTAAGATTCCGAATCAATTTAAGAAAGCGGCTCTTATGTCTGCAAAATATCACATGATGCTGCCGAAAATAATGGAGATGAGACCTGCAAAAGTTTTGAACATGCTGAAAGATATTAACGGCTTCCCTTCGGGCGGAATCGCCGGTTTTTTGCAGATACTTTATGCCGATTCAGGCACATATCCTGAAAATATAGCCCGGTTTATTGAGAAAATAACTCCGGCACTTGAAATGAAACTGCCTGAACAATGGCGGGATCTCGGTAAAAAAAGTTCTGAAAAACTTATGCAGATAAAGATTGAAAAATATAAAGAACTGTCGAGGTCTGTTTAGTTCCAGAATTTCTGTCCGCTGCTTATTTCTGCAATATTGTGAACCTGAGAAGTCATTCCGTCAAGGTTGGTAAGCATTTCAACAAAGGCGAGAGATGCATCTTCTTTGCAGGTTCCCTCTTTTAATCTGTTAAAATGAGCGAATTTGATTTCTCTGATCTCTTTTTTGATATCTTTTTTCTCAGCTTCAGCTTTTTTGAGAAAATCATCTATGTTCACAAGGTCTCCTTCAAGAGCTTTAACCGCTCTTTCGTAATAATCCATTATTCTTGCTGTCAGTCTTGTAATTTCAGCTTTTCCCTGAGATGAAAGAACAAGTCCGTTGTTAATGAAATTTCTATACTGGATTGTAATATTTACAAGATAATCTCCGAATTTTTCCAGATTGGCGGCGGCAGTAATGTAATTTCCAACAACATGGGAATCTTTTTCCGACAAACTTTTCTGAGAAAGGGAAAGAAGAAAAGATGTAATCATTTTCCTATATTCGTCGATCAGATTTTCGTTGTTTTCGATCTTTTTGTATATTTCTTCGCCTTTTTCTTCACCGGAAAGAAGCTTCTGAACCCTTACACCATTCTTTTTGACCTGATTTGCCATTGAGACCAGCTCTTTTTCCGATTCAGCAATACCAATAGAAGGAGTGTCGATCAGTCCGTAATGTATATGAGAAAATCTGAAAGCTCCCTTTTTCTCTTTTACTTTCGGTTCCGGAATTATATAAGTTACAACTTTTGCCAGAAATCCGATTAAAAACGAAAAGACTATCACATTGGTGATGTTGAACATTGAGTGAAACATTGCAATGTGAGGACCAATGTTAGGCTTTGCTCCCGTTGAATCCACCATGTCCGGCAATCCGGGGACAAATGAATCAACAAAGCGTATAAACGGATAAAAGAAAATCAATATTACAATAACTCCGAAAACATTGAAACATGTATGGGCAATCGCAGCTCTTTTTGCATGATAATTGGCACCGATCGAAGCAAGCAGCGCTGTAATTGTTGTTCCGATGTTATCACCAAGAACCAGCGATGCCGCTCCTTCAAAATTAAGCAGTCCCTGCGATGCAAGAGCTATTGCAATACCAATCGTGGCAGAGCTGGATTGAACTACAAAAGTTGTAAGAGTTCCGACGGCCACACCAAGCAGAATATGAAGATAATCAGATCCGCTTACCAGAGTAAAAAAACTTATAAATCCGGGATGATTGCGTAATGGTGCGAATCCCTGAGTCATCGTTGTCATTCCGAGAAAAAGAATGCCAAGTCCGAACAGTATTTCCCCAATATATTTTATGGTCATCTTTTTTGATATAAACCTCAAAACCACGCCAGCACCAATTATAGGCAGACCGTATTTTACAATTGGAAGAACAACCAGCCAGCCTGTCGCCGTGGTTCCTATGTTGGCTCCGAGAATAATGCCGATTGCCTGAACAAGTGTCATCATTCCGGCATTTACAAATCCGACAACCATGACTGTTGTTGCAGAACTTGATTGAATTATCGCTGTTATAAAAAAACCGACAAAAATAGCAACATACCGGTTAATTGTAAGCAAGCCGAGCGTTTTTCTGAGTCCGTCACCAGCCGCTTTCTGGATACCGTCGCTCATGAACTTCATTCCCATAAGGAACAGTCCAAGTCCGCCGAACAC
>DAOQAY010000047.1:16516-18478 GCA_035354435.1 bacterium | reverse complement strand
CCTCTCATGATCGAAGGAAAGATTGAATTCAAAGATGATGAGAATTCATGCCCCGAATCGAAGGAACATTACTGCCTCTGCCGGTGCGGCGGATCTAAAAACCATCCCTTCTGCGACGGGGCACATCTCAACAACGGATTCTGGGAAGCCGGGAAATAATTACCGGAACTTTACTTGATATCAATTTTCTTTCTTATTTTATCATTGTTCTTCGGAAGTACCAGTGTCAGAATTCCGTTTTCATACTTTGCATCTGCATCATCTGGAGAAACATGCTCCGGCAAAGTAAACGATCTTGAAAAAGAACCGCTGTAGGATTCCTTTCTGAAGACATTTTTGCCTTTTTCTTCAACGACTTCCTTCTTTTCACCACTTATTGTAAGAACCCGGTTGTCAATATCTATCGAAACATCTTCCTTTTTTATACCCGGAAGCTCTGCTTTGATAAGATATGAATTTTCATTCTCCTCAATGTCAACCTTAGGATAAATTCCGGCATAGGGCACTTTTTCAAAAGTGTTACTTAAAAATTCGCTGAAAAGGTCATCCATAAAGTTGTTAAATGTTCCAGGAACTAAATTTTTAGGATCACTGTAACGAACGATTTTCATAATACACCTCCAAAACGATTTGTCATTAATACCTAATAAATACAAACTGTTAAAGAGCTTTTTGCTCAACGGTTTTTTTTATATGCACACTTTTTTTCGAGTCAAGAGTATTTTTTTTCATTTTTTTATTGACATTCAGTTTTTTAATTCGGATAATGGAGTCGCAATTGTTGAATTTGAACTTTTGAAAATTTGGAGGATGTCATGAAAAGAAAGATAATAAAGATCGATGAAGAAAAATGTACCGGCTGCGGAGCGTGTGTTCCAGATTGTGCCGAAGGTGCTTTGCAGATAGTTGACGGCAAAGCGAGACTTATCAGCGACCTTTTCTGTGACGGGCTTGGAGCATGTCTCGGGAGCTGTCCTGTCGGCGCTATCGAAGTTGAAGAAAGAGAAGCCGATGCTTACAACGAAAAAAAGGTTATGGAAGATAATATCGTTCCAGCCGGAACAAACACAATCAGAGTTCATCTTGAACATTTGAAAAATCACGGTGCGACTGAATTTTTAAATGAAGCAATTGAATATTTGAAGGAAAAGGGAATCAAAAATCCACTTGAAGAACCGAAAAAAGAAGAAGCTTGCGGACACGGTCATCACGGCGGAGGCTGTCCCGGAAGCAGATCAATGACTCTGAAACCTGTTGAAAAACCAGCATTGAAAGTTGAAACGCAAAAAAAAGAAACCGGTCCGATTCAAAGTCAGCTCGGGCACTGGCCTGTTCAGATACACCTTCTTTCACCCAATGCTCCGTTCCTTAAAAATGCAGACCTTATGATAATCGCAGACTGCGTTGCTTTCGCCTATGCAAATACCCACGAAGAGTTCATCAAGGGAAAAGCTGTGGCAATAGGATGCCCCAAACTTGATGATGCAGGAGCTTATGTCGAAAAGATCGCAAGCATTATTCAAGTTGCAAAGCCAAAAAGCATCACAATTGTCCGAATGGAAGTTCCATGCTGTGGCGGAATGGTTGAAATTGTAAAACAGGCAATGAAAAAAGCTGATGAAATCGTCCCCTTTTCAGTTCAAGTCATATCAATATCGGGCGAGAAATTATAATAAGGAGAATATCATGATCATCAAAAGAAAACTTTCTGAGGTTCCGGTTATGGAAACTGCTCACAATGTTGATGCACGCAATCTTTACAACACTCCCGACGCTATGGTGACAATCATAACATTAAAACCGGGACAATCTTTAAAAAGGCATATCACGCCTGTTGATGTCGCATTTTATGTTATTAAAGGTTCAGGCATCATTGAGATCGGTGATGAAAAAGAATCAGTTGAAGAAGGAACTCTCGTTGAAAGCCCTAAAGATATTCTTCATTGCTGGTACAACGAAAGC
>DAOQAY010000047.1:0-16416 GCA_035354435.1 bacterium | reverse complement strand
TTATGAGACAAAGAAAACCGGCTGGTGAAAGAAAAGATCAGATCGCCGAAATCACACTTGGTATAATTGTTCAAGAAGGGATCGAAAAATTTACTACGGCTGAAATTGCAAAACGGGCTGAAATCTCAGAAGGAGCAATTTTTCGTCATTTTAAAACTAAAAACGACATAGTTCTATATATCATCAAGTCAATTGAAAAGAAGTTTTTTGAAGGATCGGCAAATTTTAGCGGAGATCCCATTGACCGCCTTGGACAGTTCTTTAAAAAAAGGATTTCAGTTCTTTTAAAAAACCAAAACGCAATGAATGTTTTGTTTTCAGACCAGTTTTCAAAAATTGCAGGCAGTGAAGGTGTTTCAATAATAAAAGAAATGCGGGAAAAATCACTGAAGTTTGTTCATTCAACGCTAAATGATGCATTTAACGCCGGTCTTTTAAAAGACGGCCTTGATCCTGATAACCTCACGGTTCTTATTCTCGGATCGATTTTGAGCATTTATAACAGTCATCTTTACACATCATTGATGAAAGAAAGAGAGTTGAAGAAAATATCTGCCGGAATGTGGGAAACCTGGGAAAAATTGATAAGGAGACAGCTATGAAAAACGGGAAAATCAAAACAATACCGATATTAATTTCTCTTTTCCTTTTATCTACCCTTTCTTTTTCATCCTGCAACGAAAAAAAAACTGAAATTGTAAGAGAAAACCCTGTGGCTGTTAAAATAATTGATGTCCGCAAAGGTGATGCATCTGAAAAAATCAGGTATATCGGCTCTGTTCACTCTGAAAACGAAATCCGGATTCTTGCAAGGATAAACGGAAATATCTTGGCACTTCCTTTTAAAGAAGGAATGAGTGTGAAAAAAGGTGCCGTTCTTTCAAAAATAAGCGCCCCTGAAACAGGAGCAAGAATATCAAAAATGAACGAGGAAATTGCAAAAGCACAAAAAGAATCAGATTTCATCTGTGATCAGGCGGCAGTCGATGAAAAACTTCTTGCGAAAAATGCAATTCCTTCGATAAAATCCGAAACCAGCAAAAAAAACTGTGAAAACAGCAAACTTGGAATTAATTCAGCAACTTCATCACTTGACGAACTTAAAATAATGAGCTCAAAAACAGTTGAGAGTGCACCTTTTAGCGGCACTGTTTTAAAGTGGTTTACCAATCCGGGAGAAAACATCATGCCCGGGTTTCCGATTCTCCTTTTTGGTGATGACACCTACATCATTAAAGTTTTTGTTCATGAAAAAGATATCTCAAAAGGAATAAAAGAGGGATTGAAAGTGATCTTAGAAGACCACGAAAACAAAAGCATTGAATCTGTTGTATCTTTTGTTTCGCCGATCTCAGAAGGTCCCGGCAGAATGTTTGAGGCTCATATCCCGTTAAAAAAAGACCTTTTGCAAAACCTTTCTCATGGACATTCAATAAATGTCGGTTTTATTGTTTCAGAAAAGAAAAATTCCTTCTCTGTACCTCTGAA
Organism: bacterium; assembly: GCA_035354435.1. Classification (GTDB taxonomy): domain Bacteria; phylum UBP6; class UBA1177; order UBA1177; family UBA1177; genus JAKLDO01. Next base: position 14,928 of record DAOQAY010000047.1, on the reverse strand, counting down.
CTCAGTTCTGAAAGATGGGGAAAGCGAATACATTTTCCTTTTTAAAGACGAAAAGATCGAAAAAAGAAAAGTCGTCTTGGGGATTTCTGAAAAAGGATGGGTGACAATTGATGGCGACATCCCTGAAAACAGTAAGGTTGTTGCAGGAAATCTTGAAGCATTAAACAGTGGCATGACAGTTTACCCTGTATTTCTAAAAGGGGAAAAACTATGAGATTTACAGAAAGCCTCATAAAAAATAAATATGTGGTATGGGCGCTTGTCATAGCAGCAATCATTTTCGGAGTTCAATCCTACTTTTCAATTCCGATGCAGCTTTTCCCTGACACAGCACCGCCCCTTATCAATGTCATAACCGCATACCCCGGAGCCGGAGCAAAAGATGTAAATGAAACACTGAGCCAGAAACTTGAAGAGGAGTTTGCATCACTTGACGGTGTTATCAAAACAAAAGCGACTTCTCAGGACAATCTTTCCATCATTTCGGTTGAGTTCGATTATGAAAGGGATGTCGATCTGGCAGCAGTTGATATTCAGAATTCAATTTCAAGAATAAAAAACACTCTTCCTGCCGGCATTACCGACCCTCAGGTTTTAAAGTTCTCAACCTCTGACAAACCTGTCGTTACCATCGGAATAATTGCTGACGACCTTACAAAAGCACGAAAGATTTCAGAAGATGTTTTTGCCCCAACTCTTCAAAGAGTTCAAGGGGTTGCAGCTGTTGATGTTTTTGGCGGGAACAAACCTGCTTTAATTATCGAACTTAACAGAAGAGATGTCGAGGCATACAGAATTCCGTTTCAAAAAGTTGTCAATGCAGTCAGAGAATTCAACTATTCAATGCCCGCCGGACAGATCAGAACAGAAACCACTCAGACAATGTTCCGTCTTGAAAGCAGGGCGGAAAATGTAGAAGACATCAGAAATATTCCGATATCTCTTCTAAACGGTAACAGGATTCTGCTTGGTGAAATTTCTACTATAAAAAAGGGATCACTTGACGATGATGCCCGTTTTTCAATTGACGGAAAAAATGCGATCGCTATCCAGATATTTAAGACTTATGATGCAAATACCGTTGAAGTTGTGAAAAAAGCTCTCGAAAAAGCAAAAGAGCTTGACGCTCAATTCAGTTCATACAGTTTCATTACCGGAGAGGAAAGTGCCACATTTACAGAAATATCGGTCAGCAATCTGCTTTCGAATGTATGGCAGGCTCTGTTGTTTGCTTCGATCATTATTTTTCTTTTCCTTGGCAGAATAAGAAGTTCACTCGTTACAATTGTTTCTATGCCTCTTTCATTCGGGCTTACTTTTGTTTTCATGAAGCTTTTTAATGTTGAGTTCAATATGGTGACACTTTCCGCCATTATTCTCGCAGTCGGAATGGTGGTCGATTCATCAATTGTAATTCTTGAAAACATTACAAGAAGAATGATAGAAGAAGGTGAATCCCCGGAAAAGGCGGCAATTAACGGAACTTCAGAAGTTGGGCTAGCTGTTTTAGCAGGTGTCGTGACAACTCTTTCAGTTCTCATTCCCCTTCTTTTTCTTGAGGGTTTTACGAGCAAAACTTTCGGACCTCTCGCCCTGACTCTCATATTTGCGTTTTCATCCTCAATTGCAGTTGCATTCGTGCTGGTGCCGGTATTAACGCTCTATACCGCGGGAAAGAGCCGAATTGATACGATCGGTGAAAAAGTGGCAAAACCTTTCCAGTTTTTAATGGATATGCTGAGGAACTTCTACACAAAAGCGCTTGAAAAAGCTTTAAATCACCGGGCAGTAACACTTCTTGCCGTTTTAATTCTTTTTATTGTTTCCATAATCGGATTGCAGAGTCTGGGAATGGAAACTCTGCCGAAAATGGATGGCGGAAGTTTTTTTGTTTCGCTTCAGACGCCTTCAGGGTCATCTCTTGAAGAAACCGCTAAAGCAATAGAACAGATAGAGTCTTTTCTAACGGAAATGCCGGAAGTTGAGAAAATTCAGTCACAGGCCGGGTTTGAGCAGGGAATGAAATCAATGTCTTCATTCGGAGTTCAGGGTCCGACACAGGGGAGTATAACCGTAACCTTAAGTCCCAGAAATGAAAGAGACCGGAGCATATGGGAAATACAATCAGTTGTCAGAAATAAATTAAGAAAAATTCCGGGCATTGCCGCATCAACAGTCAGAGAGATCGGAAACACAGCAAAAGCGACGACATCAGCTCCCATCGTGGTCGTAATAACAGGAAACGAGCCGGTTGTTCTTGACCGTATCGGGAACGAAGTTGTTAAGAAACTTTCTCAGGTGCCCAATGTGATCGAGCCGGTGAGAAGCTGGGATTTTGATCATAAAAGCGTTGCAGTCAAAGTTGACGATCAGAAAGCGGCAGAACTTGGAATTTCTCCGGCAACTGTTGCACAGAACATGAATATGGGGTCAAACGGTATTTTAGCAGGTGAATTTTTCGGATATTCCGGAAATTCTGATCCTGTTCTTATAAGATACAGCAGGACGGACACTTCAGAACCTGACGATATCCTAGGGTTTCCGCTTTTTGCCCCTGAGTCCCTTTACATTATACCGTTGAGAGCTGTTGCAAACATCGAAGAAAGGAAAGGACAGGGAGTTTTTACAAGAGAAAACCTTATTTCAACACTTGAAGTTTCGGCATTTTCTGAAGGGAGAGCATTGAGTTTTGTAATAAGTGATGTTGAAAAATCCTTATCTGACCTATTGCTTCCGCAGGGATACGGAATTACTCTTACCGGAGAAAAAAGTGATCTCGGAGAATCTAAAAAAGAACTTATCGGAGCGTTTCTTATCGCCATTATCGCAGTTTATCTTCTTCTTGTTGCACAGTTTAGATCTTTTATTCAGCCTGTCACCATTATGATAAGCATCCCCTTAAGCCTGATCGGTGTTTTTGCAGCACTTTTCATTGCAGGAAAATATATTTCAATGCCGGTTATGGTAGGACTGATATTACTTGTCGGAATTGTCGTGAACAACGCCATTATTCTTATGGAGTTCATAAACCAGGAAAGAGCCAGAGGCGTTGAAAGAAAGAAAGCTTTGATCAACTCTGTCACTTTGAGATTCAGACCTATTATGATGACATCGTTTTCAACTGTTGTCGGAATGATACCGCTTTCTTTGGAACTTGCACTCGGATCCGAAAGATTTTCACCGCTTGCAACGGCAATTATCGGTGGAATGACTGCTGCAACATTTCTTACCATGATAGTCGTTCCGGTCTTTTATGATGTTTTTGATTCTCTGAGTGAAAAATTATCAAAATTGGGAGCAGAAAAATGAAGAAACTAATTAAGTTGTCAATTTTATTAATTATTCCTGTACTATATTGTTTTACTGCTTTTGCGGAATCAATGACCATCGGTGAAGTGATTAATACAGCTTTAGAACAGAATCTTCAATTGCAGGCAGGGAAATCAGAAGAAAAATATCAATCTTATATTTCAAAAAGTGTGCGGGGAAAATATCTTCCTGTATTAAAAGTGTCTGCAAGCGCTTTGCTCTGGGATGAAGAGAACAAAACAAGAATGGATCTACCTGTTCTTAATGCTGTAATTCAGGAAATTGTCCCTACTCTTTCACCTGACAGCAGACAGAGAATTCAGGATGCAGTGAATGAAAGTGACAGCTCAGGCATTACAGTTCATGACAGGCAGTCTTATAAAATATCTGCAACAATTGTTCAGCCGGTTCTGTCTCTTTACGGGATATATAATCTGCATAATGCTTCATTAAAAATGAAAAAAGCGGCGGAATACGACACATTAAAAATAAAAAGAGAGCTTCAGAAGGATATTGCAAAAGTTTATTTCGGAATGCTTTCAGCAATTGAAAACGAAAAAAGTCTTGATGCGGCAATTGACCAGATAGAAAAAACATATCCTGTGGTTGAGGCACTCGTTGATGAAGGGCGGGTTGAGCCAAACGCACTACTTAAACTGAAACTGCAGCAATCAGATTTTGAAAAAGGAAAAATCTCCGCCTCAATTGCAATTATGAATTCAAAACTTATTTTAAACATGATCATGAACAGAGATCTTGACTCCCCTCTTGAACCTGTATGGAATGAAGAGTATTTTAAAACTTTTACACAAAAAATAATTGAAGAAGATAACGCAGAAAACACCGTCACTTTTCTTAAAAACATTCCTGAAATAAAAAGTGCGGAAGAAAGAATTAATGCCTTAAAGTCTAACAGACATGCGGCGGTCTCATCATTTCTTCCTGAACTCAATCTTGTCTTAAATTACGATTTTCAGGAAGGACTCGGAGATATGCAGCCGCAGAATCAATTCTATGCCGGAATACTTTTTTCATGGAATATGTGGGAATGGGGAACCGGATTTTACAAAATAAAAGCGGCCCAAACACAGACATCCAAAACACAGTTAAATCTGGCACTTCTTAAATCAGGGAAAACCGTTGAGATCAGACAGCTTCAAAATTCGCTTAAAAAGGCACTTGCAGAAATAAAAACCGGAGAAATTCAGGTCAAATATGCAAAAGAAAATCTCAAGATTGAAGAAGAGCTTTTTAAAGCAGGCAACTCGACAACAACTGAACTTCTTCAGGCACAGACTTATTTAGTAAAAGCAGAAAACGATCTGAACATAAAACAGGCGGAACTCTGCTCTTTTTATATCGAATTTATTCTTTCAACAGGTCGTGATTTTAAAGACTTAGAAATTTAAGAAAAAAATGTTTAAAATATACTTGACAAAGCTTTTTCATATTCGGATAATGGAGTCGCAATTGTTTATTATTTTTTTTGGAGGTAGTCATGAACGAATTCAAAATGTTCTGTCATCAGTGTCAGGAAACGGCGGGAAACAAAGGATGCAACATGAAACAGGGAGTATGCGGAAAAACTGCTGAAACGGCAAATCTTCAGGACCTTTTTATCTGGACTCTGAAAGGAATTTCTTACTGGGCCGTAAAGGCTAAAAAGCACGGATGGTATGATGAAAAAACTGCATTTTTTGTTGACAAGGGACTGTTTATGACCATCACAAATGCCGATTTTGACAGGAACGATTTTATCAAGCTGATCGGTGAAGCGGTAATTCTTAGAGAGCATGTCAGAACTTTTGTCAGCAGCAAAGAAACAATTTCATCAAACCCTGAGTGTGCTGAATGGGTACCCGGAAGTGATGCCGAAATTCTTGAAAAAGCGGCGGCAGGAACAGGCGGATGGCTTGAAATTGAAAATGAGGATATCCGTTCACTTAAATCGCTTGTTCTTTATGGTCTGAAGGGAATTTCAGCTTATCTTGAGCACGGTTATCAGATCAAAAAACAGGGTAAAGAGATTTTTGAATATCTGATGTATGCTCTTGACCAGATCGCAAGAAACGAAATAACTGCCGATGAACTTGTCGCTCTTACCATGAAAACGGGTGAATGGGGCGTCACAGTTATGAAATATCTTGACGAGGCGAATGCTCATTACGGTGAGCAGGAAATAACTGAAGTAAATCTCGGAGTCAGGAACAATCCCGGTATCCTCATTTCAGGGCACGATTTTGTTGATCTCGAGGAGCTTCTTGAGCAGACAAAAGGGACTGGCGTTGATGTTTACACCCACAGCGAAATGCTTCCTGCACATTACAGACCGGCGTTTAAGAAATATGACAACCTCGTTGGAAATTACGGCAACGCATGGTGGCTTCAGAAAGAAGAGATCAAAAAATTCAACGGTCCTGTTCTTTTCACGACTAACTGTCTTGTTCCGCCGGAACTTGATTATAAGGAAAGAATCTTCACTACCGGTGCAGTGGGTTTTGAAGGACTTAAATATATTGGGGACAGACCCGAGGGTGGACACAAAGATTTTTCAGAAATAATTGAAATGGCAAAAAAATGTCAGCCACCCGTTGAACTTGAAAAAGGTAAGATCGTTGGCGGATTCGGGCACAAACAGACTCTCGCACTTGCCGACAAAGTGATCGATGCCGTTAAAAGCGGTGCAATAAAGAGATTTATTGTCATGGCCGGCTGCGACGGAAGACATAAGACCAGAAGTTACTACACCGAAGTTGCTGAAAAACTGCCGAAAGACACAGTCATTCTTACAGCAGGATGCGCAAAATACAGATATAACAAACTTCCTCTTGGTGACATCGGCGGAATTCCGAGAGTTCTTGATGCAGGACAGTGCAACGATTCGTATTCTCTTGCAGTAATTGCGATAAAACTTGCAGAAGCATTTGAGCTTGACGACATCAACAAACTTCCCCTTTCATTTGACATTGCATGGTATGAGCAGAAAGCGGTTCTTGTTCTCCTTGCTCTGCTCTATCTTGGAGTAAAGGGAATACGGCTTGGACCGACACTTCCGGGATTTCTTTCAGCCGGAGTTGCAAAAGTTCTTGTTGAAAAATTTGACATTAAAGGTATAACTGACGCTAATAGCGATGTTGAAGCTATGATGGCAGGAAGATAGATTGTTTTAAGGAGAAGCATCAATGCAGAAGATACTGAATATTACTGAAAAGACCAATGTTGTAATACATTCTCTTGCTTTCATTGCGGCTCATGATGAAATGGATACCGTTTCTGTAAAGCTTATTGCCAAAGAGCTTGCCGTTTCAGAAAGCTATCTTGCAAAAGTTCTTCAGCCGATAGTAAAAGAAGGTCTTCTGGATTCTTTAAGAGGTGCGAAAGGAGGATACAGTCTTAAAAAAGATCCTGCAAAAATTAAATTGCTTGATCTGCTTCTGCTTCTTGAAGGCAAACTGCCGGTAAGTGAGTGTCTTTTTGACCGTCCCCGCTGCGACAATAAATCCTGCCCGTTCCGCAGACTTTCTGATATCGTTAAAGACACCGTGATGAAAGAACTCGAAGGTTTTACAGTTGCAGATGTAGCAAGAAATTTCAAGAACGGACTTTCATAATCTGTCTGATCTCATCAAATTTATCTTTTGAAAGCCGGTTTATTTCCTGAAGGCGCAGATCATAACGCCCGCTTTTGATATATTTTGCAAGAACAATTTGAAAAAACAGCGGACTTGCAAGATCGGAATCGATTTTTGCCTCGTTAAGATTCTGATATATCTCTTTACTGCAGATACATGTTCCAATTCTTGCTCCACTGAAAAAAGTCTTTGAAAAACTGCTTAGATAAATGTGAAAACCGGGATCAATGGCAAGCGGAGATTCCTTCTGTATTCCAAAATCAAGTTCACCATACGAGTTATCCTCAACAATATAAACCCCTGCCTTTGAAGCCATAACTGCGACCGCTTTTCTGACTTCCGGATCATAACAATATCCTGTCGGATTATGATATCTTGGCATCAGATATGCCATTTTAAGAGGTCTGGATTCGAATATCCTTTTCAATTCTTTAATATCAGGACCTTTCTCACCCATTTTTACGGTTTCAATGCGTACTCCTTTTTCTTTTAAAATTCTTAAAACCGCTGGATATGTAGGCTCCTCGACAAGAACCCAGTCCCCTACTTTAAGCATTGATGAAAAAATAAGATTCAACGCCTGCTGAGAACCGCTTGTTATCAATATTTCACGGCGTTCCATATTTTTCAATTTACAAAGCATTCTTTCTCTTATTACTTCTTTAAGTCCCGAATATCCTGAACTGTCACCATACTCAAACGCTTTTGCACCTTCATTTTCAAGAACCGATACAAAAATCTTTTTCAACTCCTCAACTGGGAAAAAAAGGTCGCTTTTCCTTTCTTTAATATAAATTCCGCTTCCTTCCTTTCTTTCAATAAATCCGGTATCTTCTATTATTTTGAGTGCATTTGAAACGGTTACGGTTGTAGTAGAATATTGCATTGCCAGTGCTCTAATTGCCGGAAGTTTGTCCCTGCCTGAAAATTCGCCATCAATTATTCTTTTTTTTAGATCATCAGCTACTTCTACATAAAGCGCTTTTTTTGTCATTTCAGTCATTTACATTTTTTCTCCAAAATGAGTTGACTATCATCTTTTGTCATACTACAATAGCCTTAATTTTAAGGTCATTAACAATTGTCATATAACACTTTTTTATTTTTATTACAACTTTTCGGGAGAAAAAAATGAACGACAGGTATGAGATCAATGCAAATCTTGCCCAGATGCTTAAAGGCGGCGTAATTATGGATGTTGTCAATGCTGAGCAGGCAAAAATTGCACAAGAAGCAGGAGCAGTTGCAGTTATGGCACTTGAAAGAGTCCCTGCAGATATCAGGAAGGACGGTGGTGTCGCAAGAATGAGCGATCCGGCACTTATTCAGGAAATTCAGAAAGCTGTCACAATTCCAGTCATGGCAAAAGCAAGGATAGGACACTTTGTTGAAGCACAGATCCTTGAAGCACTTGAGATCGATTATATTGACGAAAGTGAAGTTCTTACAATGGCTGACGAGGATAATCACATCAATAAACACAATTTCAAAATTCCTTTTGTCTGCGGAGCGAGAAATCTCGGTGAAGCATGCAGAAGAATATCTGAAGGTGCCGCAATGATAAGAACGAAAGGCGAAGCAGGAACCGGTGATGTCGTTGAAGCAGTAAGACACATGAGAACAATGAATAAAGAGATCGCGGAGCTCTGTTCCCTCAATGATGAAGAAGTCGGAACATTCTGCAAAAACCATGGAATATCCTATGAACTTGCTTTCAAAATAAGAGAACTCAAAAGACTTCCAGTTGTAAACTTTGCGGCTGGCGGAATTGCAACTCCTGCCGATGCGGCACTTATGATGCAGCTTGGCTGTGACGGTGTTTTTGTCGGTTCAGGCATTTTCAAATCAGGAAATCCTGCAATAAGAGCAAAAGCTATAGTTATGGCGACAGCTAATTTCAACGATCCGAAAATTATAGCCGAAGTATCCAAAAACCTTGGCGAACCGATGGTCGGAATAAACTGCGGAAGCATTAAAGAAGAAGATAAGTACGCAAAAAGAGGAATTTAATGAGTAAGATCGGCATATTGGACCTTCAGGGCGGAGTTGCCGAACATGCCGCCCACATAAGAGATTGCGGTCAGGAGCCGGTATTTGTAAAAAAGCCGGAGCACCTTGAAAATGTTGCGGGGCTTATCCTTCCAGGCGGAGAAAGCAGTACGCTCAGGAAACTGCTTGCTTTGACAGGACTTGATAAAGAAATCCAGAATAAAGTGAAAAATGGAATGAAAGTCTGGGGAACTTGTGCCGGAGCAATACTTTGTGCATCAAAAATTGTGGGCGAAGAGCCGTGTCTGGCAATAATCGACATTGAGATAGAAAGAAATATTTTTGGCTCTCAACTGTCCAGTTTTACTGAATATAAAGCCATTCCAATAATATCAGACAATTCCATAAAATTGGTTTTCATCAGAGCTCCGGGAATTAAAAAAGTTTGGGGAACGACAAACATTCTTCTTGAAACAAAAGGAGTAATTGTCGCCGCAGAAAACTCATCAGTACTCGCAACAAGTTTTCACCCCGAACTTTCACCGAATAGAGAAATCCACAAATATTTCATCAAAAAATCCGGACTGCAAGTTACCGAAACGAATTCAATCCAATGGGATAGAAACCGCTGGATGAAAAAATAGTCCAAAATTAAAATACGATCCCGGCCCGCTGGGCACGGGCTGAGTTATCGCGGACTTTCAGCCCGCACTTACATTATCCGTCTGAAGGACGGTGATTGCTAAGCCCGGGTTATAGGCCCGGGATATTGAAAAATTTAAAACAACTTTCTTGTTTCTTTCTTCGTTTAACCATTAACAGAATGTGTTTGTAAATACAGGGGAAAAATGCAAAAAAAGAGTTACAGGGAAGCTGTATTTATGTTTGCCGTTCCAATTCTGACAGTGATTATCATATGTTCAATTCTCGAACTTTTTTCATGGCTTTATGTTAAATATATCTCAATTCCCACAACTGCTTTTGAATTCAGAATGAAACAGCCGGAACCATATCATAACGCTAAATATTTTTCAGAAGATTTTGTCAAAGAATCATTTTTACAACCCGGTGGCTGGGATATTTCTCCAAAAACAGGAGATATTACCCCGCATGATTTTAACGGAAAATTTTTTCATATCAGAAACGGCAGAAGAGTTACTGCTTTCAATCCGGAAAAACACGAAAACACTGTTTTTCTTTTTGGAGGTTCCACAGTTTATAATTCAGAGGTTCCTGATGAATATACTGTAGCAAGTCAGCTTCAGCTCCTTTTTAATAAGTTCCATCCCGAAAAATATATTGTTCAGAATTTCGGGATAACTTCTTTTACAACAACCCAGCAACTTAGAATGCTCAAAACTGTAACCGAGTTCAGACCGGGCGATATTGTGATTTTTTATGACGGCGTTAATGAGATCTTTCTCAATATTTTTTATGCAAATCCTCAATCATCAATGGTTAAAGTTGCGCAAAGAAATCTGGACACTCTTTCATGGCTTCTGAAAATGATGAACAAACTGGCAGAGATATCCTGTTTCGCAAGACTGTTTCTCAATCCTGTTGATTACGGCCTTCCGGAACATCTGGGAGATGAAGTTTTTACTCAGCAGATGGCAGAACTTGCACAACAGGAATTTACCAGAAACATCATCGAAGCACATAAATATTCGACAGAAAAGGGGGCACGGTTCTTTCATTTTCTTCAACCAAATTTTTATTCTGATGACAAATACACTAAATACGAAAAAACCATTAAAAAAAATAAATATATTATGCCGGGAGGGGTCGAGGAATCTTTCAAAAAAGGACAGCCGTACCTTCGAAAGGCAACTGCTGAATTTGCGGAATCGACAAACAGCTTCGATCTAACCGGAATTTTTGACGGACACGCAGAGGGTGATGAATATTTTTTTGATAGCGTTCATGTCAATCACACAGCAAATAGAGTAATTGCAGAGAATATATTTAATGTGATCAGAAACTCAGAATGAATCGGTTTTTTTACTTCTGTGCGGCAAGAAGTTTCAAGAATAAACTGAACATGTCTTCCCCTTCCTCATCCTCTTCATCTTCAGCATCATCTTCAACTTCATTCTCGTCCTGAACTTGGATTTCATCTTGAACAATAATTTCATCATTAACAACGATTTCATCCTGAGCTTCAACTGCTGTATCAGCATCTGCAACTTCATCAACCACCTGATTCTGATCAATATCGGAAATTTGAGACTCATCAGCTGCAACTGCGATATCCTCATCATCTCCATTAATTGAGAGTGTGTTACATGAAACAATAAAAAACATCAAAAAGGTTAAACTGAAAATTATTAAGTTTTTCATGATAGACTCTCCATAAAAAGACCTTCAAATCTTAAATACCTGTTTAATTCTAACATTTATAACTTTTTTTGCAAATATTTCGGAGTGCGTAGTCTTAATTGTTTTTGGTTTTTTTATAAATCTATGTAAAATGCTTTCGTGTATATTTTATTTTTAGGGGCAGTATGACAAAATTCAAAGTTATTTCAGCTGTTATTCCTTTTCTGTTCTTTTTTTCATGCACTGTTGATGATGCTGTTCAAATTGATGAAAGCATTGATATTGATGTTGTTGAACAGGCGGAAGCTGATGACCTTGACAATGATATTATTGAAACAGATAACGAAGCTGATCTTGAAACAGAAGCAGACATGGAAATTGATGCCGATGCGGACACAGACGAAGACAATGCGGTTTTCATTTGCGAAAAAGGTGAAGGAATCTATGCCGTTACAGGATCAGATAGTTTCGGGAATTATACAGGTACGGTCCAGATCTCTGCCGGAAAATTTATCCGGTTAATTACATACAGTAACCTGAAATTTGAAGAAAAGACTGCGGCACTTGTCTTTGAAGGATCTTGGAGCGGCAATAGTGACCTTGATGTGTCATTTTCACTTAAACCTATTGGATTTATTGAGAAAGCCGGTGATTTAACCCGTGATGGAATTGATACCGCACCAATAGAGTTCACCGGAAAACTTTCTTTTAACGGTTGCAACAAATATTCAGGAAAAATGGAAGGATCCAATAAAGACGGTGACTACGAATTTAATGATGTCTGGACTTGGATTGATTACACCGACGGAACACCGATATGGAAAAATGAGAGGACTGAAATTCCTAACGGTCCTGAGCCAAGTGAAACTACAAAAGCAACTTTAGAACAGACATTTGCTTCGTTCCTTGAGCTTCCTGATGTAGCAAAATACAGCGACAAGGAAGAGTTCAAAAAGTTTGTACATCTCATGGTAGTAGACAAGACTGACTACGATTTTTATCAGCAGAATAAGGATGTTATCCGTGTCATCCAGAAAATCCCCGACACTATTTCGCTTGCCGAGGCATGGATGAGAAATAACGCATACAGCAGTAAGATGTCTGATAAAGAACTTTTTTTTGATACCGATATTGCTGACATAATGATCAATGAACTCGGTATGATCTCACATAAAAAAGGCGAAGTATATGAGCAGGATGGAGATTCTCTGCTTTGGACCGGAGTCTATGTTGCAGCACTTTCAATGAAATATATGATAACAAACGATTCCGCCACTTTAGATAAGATGCTGAAATCACTTAACGGAATAATCACTTGCCTTGATATCACACCAGACCCGGCGGCTGACTTTGCAAGAACTTTGCGTGTCAGAATTGATGACGGAGATCCCGAATTCCACGCCGGAACTGGAACAAAAACCTGCAACGGAATTCCTTACAATCAGATTGAATATAAGGAAAACGGCAACAACGACATGTCAAAAGGCCCTAAAATCGCCTTTTTATGGGCATATCAGGTACTTAAAGACAAGCCTGAACACAAGACCACAATAATTGCAATGGCTGAAGCCCTCAAAAGGATGCGTGAAAATCACCCTGTTTTTAAAGATTCCAGAACAAATCAGGCATCTTCCGATCTGATTCTTGCCGTTCTTATGACACCGCTTGGAACAGGATACCTTGACGACAGATTGAAATACCTCGCAGAAGGTAACGGCATGTTCTCAGTCATCAAGGAATATTATGACTCAGATCTGCTCCTTACAAATCAGTACGGGGTCAGCGACTGGTCAGGAAATCATTTGACAGTCTGGGGAATTTATAACGATCTGATCACCTACAGACTTCTTGGAAATACCGATAACGAAGATTTCATGAAAAGTGTTATGACAAAAGCCGGAGACATGCTTAAATATAACAGAACCGGACTTTTCCAGCTAATGACAGGGACTTCCGGAAGTTTGTTTGACACTGATTCAGTTGAAGATGCCTTGTGGAGAATGCGTGAAATCCCTCTCGAAAGGGCGAAATTCTTTGTCAATTGGGAAATAAACCCTGATTACTGTGTATCACCTCTTCCTGAACTTTTCTGGAAAAACGACTGGACAACCAGCAACCGCAAACAGAGTATCAGGGCTTATCCGGTGTTTGAAAAATCGGGAACCAACTATTTCTGGAAAGACAATATCCTGAACGGAAATATTGGTGGTGGTGGCGGCGAAAGAAGCAGCGGACTTGATTTTTATATCGCTTACTGGTTTGGTCGGTTCAATAATGTCATCTCATTTGACGAGTAGTCTTTTTTCCCACTCATAAGCCGTTTTGCAGATAAAATCTATATCCTGATATTTAGGAATCCACTTCAGAGTTTTGAGTATTTTTGTATTGTCAGCAATAAGCAGCGCCGGATCACCTTTTCTTCGTTCCGACGATACTACTTTAAAATCACGACCGCTCACTTTTTTCACAGATTTAATTACCTCGAGAACTGACGAACCGTGACCGTATCCACAGTTGAAAATGTCAGAATTGCCGCCTTTTTCCAGATAGTTAAGCGCTTCGATGTGAGCAGAAGCAAGATCTGTAACATGAATATAATCTCTCACACCTGTTCCATCCGGAGTATTGAAATCAGAACCGAATATTGACATAGAATCTCTGGCGTTAAGCGCCGTCTGACATGCAACTTTTATCAAATGTGTCGCATTTGGAAAGCACTGCCCTATTCTGCCGTCAGGATCAGCCCCCGCAACATTGAAATATCTCAAAATCACAAATCTGAAACCTTTATAGGCATTTGCCGTATCCCTGATAACAGTTTCACTCATCAGCTTGCTCATACCATAAGGATTTATGGGAACTGTAGGCGAATTCTCAGTTACAACGCCCACTTCCGGTTCGCCATAAACCGCCGCAGTCGAAGAAAAAATGAATTTCCCCACCCCGTATTTCACACACATTGAAACAAGATGAATCGTGTTCACAGTATTGTTCATATAATAAAGCACCGGATTTTCTACAGATTCCGGCACAACAATCTTTGCCGCAAAATGAATTACCGCATCAAATCTCTCATTTTTAAAAAAATCTTCAACAGCTTTGAAATCTGACAGATCTATCTCAACCAACCGCCCGTAAAGCACTGCATCAGCACTCCCCGTCGAAAGATTGTCCGCAATCACAATCTCATGCTTAGTATTTTCCCCAAGCAGCTTGACGACATGACTCCCGATATAACCCGCACCGCCAGTGACAAGGATTTTCATTTAGATTCTCCCAAAATTTTTATTAAATTTATCTTTTACAATTCTCACGACTTAACTTATACAAAGAAAAGCATGTCATTGAATACGAACAATCCTGTCGATTACCATATATTAAAAGCAACTCATTTCTTTTCACTTTAAGACCCCCAATATCAACAATGGGTCTATCAGAAATTTTATAATTATCAATAATATAACAAATATCATTCTCTTCCAAATATCCACTTAATTCATTTGAAAGAATCCTTTCAGTATAAGTATGTGAATTCACCAATCCATCCCCATTTATAATTATTCTTTCTGAAAAATAACCAGTAAAACCAGAAGCGTCTACTTGAAAAACCGGCTCATCAGCTCGGACATTTTTTCTGACTTCTTCAAACAGTTCAAACTCAAGCCGGACAATTCTCTCC
>DAOQAY010000046.1:0-19470 GCA_035354435.1 bacterium | reverse complement strand
TCTGCATAAACTTGCAATCACATATTCCTTGCAATTTCACTTAAATAAATTACGATTTTCAGGTTTTTCAGCTTTGCTTATTTATGAGGTAATAAATGAAAATATATGTCGCTTTTGATGATACCGATACAATTGACTGCGGTCGGGGTACAGGAAAACTTGCGCGGTGGTATGAAGATAAACTGCCGGAAGGTGTCAGGCTTGTGAGCATTGTTAGGCAACAGCTTCTTGTAAGGGACGATATTCCTTATACTTCTCATAACAGTTCGCTTGTCTGTGTTGTTGAAGCTGATGATGAAAGTGTCATCCCGGCTATCATCAAGTCTGCTACAGATCATATCGCCGACCATTTTGTCGAAGGTAGCGATCCCGGGCTTTGTGTCTGCTCAGAAATTGATCTGGCACTGGAAAGCCTTATTCCATTTGGAAAAAGATGCCTTGTTGATAAAGTTACTCAGGCTGATGCTTACACTGCCGCAACTGGCGCCCATCTTTCGGGTCACGGCGGAACAAATGACGGAATAATCGGCGCTGCGGCGGGAGTCGGGCTGACACATAACGGGATGCACGGCCGGTTCAACGAATGGATACATAATGGAAATAAGCTCAGAGATATTCCTGAAACGACAACTGCGGGATTCCTCCGGTCGATAGGAATTGAACTTATTTCAATGGAAAGATCGGGATCAAGTCCAAAAAATGAAGACACAGTTATTCATTACGGATGGCTCAGACCGCTTCTATTCATGAAAAAGGCGGTTCTTCCGGTTTTACTTGAAAATCCCGGACAGTGGGGCACGGCAATCAGGAAAAAAGGAACTGTAAAATGAAAACTCTCTGGCGTTTAACCACCTATATTCTTTCTGAAAAATTGCTGATTTTTTCGGGTCTTCTGCTGACTGCGGTAATCGGGTTAAGCGAAGTTTTTACGGGTGCTGTGCTCAAACTTCTGACTGATTCGATCAAAAACATCGGAGAATTTCTGACAACCGGCAATAAAGATCTGATCGAAATTCCTCTAAAACTTAAGATCCCGGGTCTTTTCATAAAAAAAAAGATTGTGCTTCTGAACACTGTGTTGCAGGGCGAGAACGAGGTTTTAAAAGGGATGATAATAATGGCAGGCCTTTTTGCCGCAGTTTATCTTATTCAGGTTTTGAGTGATTATTTCAGGGATGTATTTCTCGGCACTGCAAACCAGAGAATAATGAAAAAGATCAAAAAAGAGATATTTTCAAAGCTTATATTGCTTCCTGCAAGTGAACTGGAAAACGAAAAACCGGGAGATCTGATATCGAGAGTCACTTATGATGCAATGGTTCTTTCAAACCTGATGAATATACTGGTCGAGCTCGTCAGAAGCTTCGTTTATATGCTGATCTTTATTCCGCTGATGTTTATAATCAACTGGAAAATAGCTGTTTTTACTGCGATTTTCTTTCCGCTCACATTTTTTCTCATTAAAAAGTTCTCGCGAATGATCAAACGAAGTTCAAAAATGGTGACAGACAGCACTGCCGAATATACTGCATTCCTTGAAGAAAGAGTTAAGAATCTGGCGCAGATAAAAGCCTGTAAACTGGAATCACAGGAGATCGGAAGTTTCAATGCTCTGGTCGACAGCAATTATCTGCATAATGTAAAGCTGATAATAAATAAGAACATACTTAAACCCACAAATGAATTTATGGGGATTTTAGGAGTTGCAATCGCAGCCATCTTTTTTTCATACATGATAGTGAAGCAGAATTTCAATGCCGGAAATGCAGTGCTTTTCCTTTATATGATGAAGACAAGCTATAAACCTTTCAAAAAAGTTGCCGAAGCGTCGGGCGACCTGTTCAATTCGCTGGTGTGCGCTGAGAAAATATTTAAACTTCTTGATAGAAAATGATGATTGATTCACCTTGTGTACTTCTTATCGGAGCGTTTGAAAAACATTCCGGAAAAACCACGCTGTCTGAAAAAATTGTCAGAAAGTTTGCTGATAACGGTATTTATGCCGTGAAGATCACGATCTTGAGAAGTGATGAGGAAATAGAGAAATATTCCATTACCGAAGATTCTGAGATAAGACCTGATAAAGATACAGGAAGACTTAAACTTGCAGGTGCAGTCAAAGTTTTCTGGGTGAGATGTGCCGAATTCAGTGCTCAGAAGGCGATAGAAGAAGTTCTCTCCATGATACCTGCCGGATATCCGGTACTTTGCGAATCCAATATGGCAAGAAAGTATATGAAACCGGCTGTTTTTGTCATGGTTGCCAGAGATATCAGGGTTTCAACAAAAGATACTGCTGCGGCAGTTGAAAAATTTGCAGATATGATTACTGTTTCGCAGGTTGCTGACGGAAAGCTTATTTACAAACCCGATGTATGTGATCTACTTAAATGGGAGGATAGGAAATGGAAACTGGCAGACCGGTGATATCTTTCAGAGAAGCTTTTGAAAAAGTTTCTTTAAATATTCCTCCGTTTGAAGGAACTGAAATTATCACTCTTGACAGATCATGCGGCAGAATTCTTGCGGAAAATATCCATGCGGACAGAGATATTCCCCCTTTTAACAGGTCTGCTGTTGACGGATTTGCTATCAGAGCCGAAGACATAGGCAGATCTTTAAAAGTGATAGAGTTTCTTGCGGCCGGAGCAGTAACGACAAATAGAATTGAGCCGGGGACTTGCATAAAAATAATGACCGGAGCTGCTGTGCCTGAAGGTGCTGAGCAGATCATAATGGTTGAGTATTCTAATGAATCCAATGGTTCTGTTTCGTTTAACATTCCTGAAAAAGAAATAAAATCAAGGAATTACTCGTTTCGCGGCGAAGATATGAAAAAAGGTGACATGGCGCTTTCATCAGGAATTGTTATCAGTCCGAAGCATATTGCGACACTTGCATCTTTAGGTAGATACGAATTCAAAGTGAAAAGAAAACCTGTGA
Organism: bacterium; assembly: GCA_035354435.1. GTDB lineage: Bacteria > UBP6 > UBA1177 > UBA1177 > UBA1177 > JAKLDO01. The sequence continues at coordinate 16,527 of DAOQAY010000046.1, read as the reverse complement.
TCGGCATAATCGCAACGGGTGATGAAATAGTGGAACCGTGGGAAGATACGGCTCAAAACAGCATACGGAATGCCAATGGCTGGGAGCTGGTTGCTCAGATCGAAAGAGCGGGCGGTTTTCCTTTTTATGCAGGAATTGTAAAAGATGACATGGATTCAATAAAAGAAGCAATTGAGATCACAAGCCGGAAATGCGATATGGTTCTTATTACCGGCGGAGTGAGCATGGGTGACTATGATCTTGCCGGAAAAGCGATCCGTGAACTCGGTTATGAAGTATTATTCGATTCTGTTGCTGTAAAGCCCGGTAAACCAGTAACTTTTGCAATAAAAACGGGCAGTAACGGAGAAAAAGATGTTTTGTTAGGACTCCCTGGCAATCCTCTTTCAGTTTTCGTAATATTTGAAATAATGGTAAGACCCTGCATTGAAAAAATGCTTGGAATTGAATCGTTTTCAAATGATATTTACGGTTATCTCGCAAGTGATTTCCAAAGAAAAAAAGGTGAAAGAGAAGAATGGGTTCCGGCAAAGATACTGCCGGACGGGAAAATCGAACCTCTCAAATATCACGGATCTGGGCATTTTCATATACTTTCAGTGGCTGATGCAATATTCAGAATAGAGCGGACCGTTCTTTCATTAAGAGAAGGTGAAAAAGTAAGTGTTAGATACATTTAGAAGGAATATCAACTACTTAAGAGTTTCAGTCACTGACCGCTGCAATCTCAGATGCACCTATTGTATGCCTGAAGAAGGCATAAAACTGATGAAACACGAAGATATCCTTTCTTTTGATGAAATAATAGAAGTTGTTAAAAAAGCAGTTGAACTCGGAATAGACAAAGTCAGGATAACTGGCGGAGAGCCGCTAGTCCGTAAAGGCATAATTTCACTGGTAAAACAGATTTCCATGATTGAAGGAATTACAGATTTCGGACTTACGACAAATGGAATTCTGCTTGAAGATTTTGCAGTTGAACTTAGAAAAGCTGGTCTGCACAGGCTTAATATCAGTCTCGACACAGTTGATAGTGATGAATTTGCAAAAATTACCCGTGGTGGCGATATAAACAGAGTTTTCAGAGGGATCGAACGGGCGGTAACGGCAGGTTTTGACAATATAAAGCTTAACACTGTAATTGATTCATCACCGTATGAACAGAATGCCGCAGGTGTTACAGAATTTGCCCGGAAGAACGGTTTCCAGATAAGATATATCCGGAAAATGGATCTTAAAAAAGGAAAATTCTGGGAAGTGGACGGCGGCGAAGGTGGAAAGTGCGGTTCATGTAACAGACTCAGAATTTCAGCAAATGGTATTGTAACACCTTGTCTTTTCAGCGATATTGGTTACAGCGTGAGAGAACTTGGCATTGAAAAAGCGTTGACAAGTGCCATAAATTCAAAGCCGGAAAAGGGAATTATGAGTAAAAGTCATCAGTTTTATAATCTCGGAGGGTAGCTATGAACAAAGAACTTACCCATGTCGATAGTTCAGGAAAAGCGAAAATGGTCGATGTAGGCAATAAGCCTGATCAGCTGAGAACAGCAGTTGCTGAAGGTTTTATAAGACTGAAAAAGGAAACTGTCGAACTGATACGGGAAAACGGGATGAAAAAAGGTGATGTTCTGACTGTTGCCCAGATTGCAGGAATTCAGGCGGCTAAACTGACTTCGTCCATAATTCCGCTATGCCACCCGCTGATGATAACAAGCATTGCTGTCGATCTTACTCTCACCGATTCCGGTGTGAAAGCAGTATCAACTGTGAAGTGCATCGGAAAGACCGGAATAGAGATGGAAGCCCTCAGTGCTGTGAGCGGAGCACTGCTCGGAGTTTATGACATGTGCAAGGCAGTTGACAAAGAAATGGTGTTTGAAAAGATAAAACTTATTGAAAAGACTAAGGAAAACGCATGATAAAAATAGAAGGGATAAACATTTCGAAAGAAAAGGGAACTCAGAAAATTCCTGTAGAAAGTGCCGTTGTCACAATGACCGGAATAGAAGGTGATGCACATGCCGGACAGTGGCACAGGCAGATAAGCCTGCTTGGATTTGAAAGCATCAGAAAATTTGAATCAAAGGCAGGATTCCTGATAGATCCTGGCGCTTTTGCTGAAAATATCATTCTTTCAGGGCTTGATTTTTCCAAAGTAAAGATCGGTGACAGACTTAAACTCGGAAATGTCATTATTGAGATCACCCAGATTGGAAAAGAGTGCCATAACCACGCATGTTCAATATCAAAAAGGGTCGGCGAATGTCTCATGCCCAAAGAAGGCGTTTTCGCCAGAGTCATCGAACCAGGCAATATCCACAAAGATCAACCAGTTGAATGGATTTCCGTAAAAGTGTAACCATTTTTCGTAGGGGCATGATTTATCACGCCCTGTTTTGCAGAGATAATTAATACCTTTCTGTTTTTATTGAATTCTGATTAAAAAATATGGATAATCACGAAAGTTATAGGATAAATAATTTGAAGGATGAGCATGTTTTCTCAGCCGCAGATAACCAGAGAATTAGTTGAAAACATTAAGAAAGATAACAGTGTGGCACACAGGATTCATTTTGCAACTACTCATCAAGATGCTCTGAAATCGAAAGAAGGTGCTGGATATATTGGAAGATTTAGAATTCCTTTTTCAAATACGGTCGTGCCGTTTTTTGAGAAAATCACAGGTCTGAAATTATTTTCTGATATGTGCTGTTCCATCGAAGCATGATTTTTTGAGAAAAATAGCTATGTCTGTTGAGCAAAAGCTTGGAATAAAAAATATTTCCGATAGTGTTTCATGGACAGACAAAAAGACTGGTCTTAAAGATGTTTCAATAGATCAGAAGTGGGAAAAACTTGAAGAATCAGGATTTGTTGTAAATATCAATTTAACTGGAAAGAAAGTTTTACTTCTTGATGATTTATATCAATCTGGTATAACTATGCAGTATGTGGCTATGAAACTTCAAGAAGCCGGAGCAGAATATATTTTTGGTCTTTCAATGGTTAAATCGTTGAATGATACCGATAATATGTGAGAAAAATAATGAATAACACAGCAGCTCAGATAATCTTCAAATTACTTTCTCTCAAAGGAATAGGGATTGTTAAAGCTCATAAGATCCTTGACCCGTTGAAAAGCAGTTATGTTAAACCCGATAAAAACAAAATAACTGAAACGATTGAAAAGTCTCTTCTCCCTGAACTGCTGAATGAGTTTAGAAAGGAAAAGAAAGAGAGTAAGATTAAACATGAAAACAGCGGATTTATTACAATATTTGATGAAAATTACCCGAAATCGTTGAAAGTCTTGGGTGAACATGCCCCGTTGATACTTTCGTACATTGGAAATATTGAGCTTCTTGGAAAGAATTCTGTCGGTTTTTGCGGATCACGAAAAGCAAGTCCAAAAGGAATATCAGTCACAAAAGATTGTGCGGAACAGCTTGCCCTGAAAGGATTCGTTCTTGTTTCCGGATATGCGGCAGGTGTTGATTTAATGACTCACAGAACGGCACTTGAAAACAAAGGTGATACCATTGTTATAATAGCCGAAGGGATTAATCATTTTGCTATAAAAAAAGAAATAGAGGCGTTCTGGGACTGGAATAGAATTTTGGTAATTTCTGAATTTATGCCTGACTCAATCTGGAGTGTTTCAAATGCAATGCAGAGAAATAGTACGATTGTTGCCCTCAGCAATGCGATGATATTGATCGAATCCTCTGCAAACGGGGGAAGTATGGATGCTGGAAAGAAAACTCTTGAAATGAAAAAGCCTCTTTATGCACCGTTTTATGAAGGAATGCCTGACTCGGCAGTTGGAAACAGGATATTGATCGAAAAAGGTGCAATCAAATTAGGAAGAAAAAAAGAAACAGGAAGAGCAAATATGACAAAGATCATTTCCGCTCAACCTTTGAATTTAAATGCAGAAGCTGTTTGCGAACAAAAAGTACAAATGGGTCTTTTTGAAATTTTTGAAACCGGTCAGGACAATAACTAACTAATCCTTTCCAAACTTTTGGAATCTTTTTTTTATTTACTTTCCAGCCAAGATTTGCTAAGAGTCGAGTGTATATAGGCTAATTCAAATAAATTAACAACTCTGAAGTCTTCTATCCTAAAGCTCATGCCATGGATCTAAGACCAACGGGTCAGTTCCGAAAAGAGCTGGTCTGCCGTTATTGCAAAGGAGGAAATCATGTATCCGATCAAAACAAGTGAACTGTTATCTAAACTCGGTATCAAAGAAAAAAATTACGGTGCCACTACAGGCACGACAAAAGGTGTCATCAGGACTACAGGAACTGAACTTGTCAGCTATTCGCCAATTGACGGGAAACCGATCGCAACTGTAATTCAGGCTACAAAAGCGGAGTATGAGATTGTTGTAAAAAAAGCTCATGAGGCATTTTTGAAATTCAGAATGATGCCTGCCCCTAAAAGAGGTCAGATTGTCAGAGAAATTGCTGATGCGCTAAGGAAATACAAGGAGCCTCTTGGTGAACTTGTCACGCTTGAAATGGGTAAGATTAAAATGGAGGGTATGGGCGAAGTTCAGGAAATGATTGATGTAGCTGATTTTGCAGTCGGTTTGAGCCGCCAGCTTTACGGAATGACAATGCACAGCGAAAGGCCGGAGCACAGAATGTATGAACAGTGGCATCCGCTGGGTGTGATCGGAGTTATCACATCATTCAATTTTCCTGTTGCTGTCTGGTCATGGAACACTCTTCTTGCTGCAGTTTGCGGTGACAGTGTAATCTGGAAACCAAGTTCAAAAACCCCGCTGACGGCAGTAGCTGTGCAGAATATTATCGCTCCGATTGTTGACAAATATGATCTCGACGGCGTTTTTTCAATGGTTATCGGCAAGGGAAGCGATGTCGGTGATGCAATTGTGAATGATCACAGAGTTTCTCTTGTCAGCATGACAGGAAGCACCAGAATGGGTATCAGTATTGCTCAATCTCTGGCAAAAAGGCTTGCAAAAAGCATTCTGGAACTTGGTGGAAACAACTCAATAATCATTGCTGAAGATGCTGACCTCGATATGGCGCTCCGTGCTGTGCTTTTCGGTTCTATCGGAACTGCGGGGCAGAGATGCACTTCAACAAGGCGTATAATCATTCACAAGTCAGTTAAAGACAAATTTGTCAAGGCTCTTATAAATGCCTACAGACAGATAAAGATCGGAAATCCGCTTGATGAAAGTGTCAATATGGGTCCTGTTGTTGACGGATCGGCTATTAAAGACATGCTTGCTTCGATTGAAGCACTCAAAGCTGAAGGCGGCAGAATTCTTTATGGCGGCGAAATTATTAAAATTGACGGTTTTGAAGGCGGTTCCTATATTACCCCGGCAATAGCCGAGGCAAAGAATGAGATGAAAATTGTGAAAGATGAGACCTTTGCACCGCTTCTTTATATCATCGAATATGAAAACTTCGAAGATGCAATGTTCAAGAACAACGATGTTCCTCAGGGGCTTAGCTCTGCACTTTTCACAAACAATCTCAGATATTCCGAAATGTGGCTTTCCCACATTGGTTCTGACTGCGGAATAGCCAATGTCAACATCGGAACAAGCGGTGCTGAGATAGGCGGAGCTTTCGGCGGTGAGAAGGAAACAGGCTGGGGTAGAGAATCAGGCTCTGATTCCTGGAAACAGTACATGAGAAGACAGACCAATACTATTAACTGGGGAAAAGACCTGCCTCTTGCACAGGGAATTAATTTTGATCTGACACTTAAAAAATAAGGGAGAAAAAAATGTCATCAAATGCTATTTTTACACTTACCCGTCCTGAAAATGAACCTGTATTTTCCTATGCTCCGGGAACTCCGGAAAGGGATTTGCTGAAAAAAGAGCTGAATAACCAGAAAAATCAGCATGTTGAAATTCCGATGATTATCGGCGGTAAAGAAATAAGAACTGGAAAAACAGTTGAAGTCGTCAGTCCGCATGATTACAAACAAGTTCTCGGAGTATGTCATCTCGGCGGAGAAAAGGAAGTCAACAAGGCAATAGAATCAGCGATGAAAGCAAAAAAAGAGTGGGAGGAGATGGACTGGTATCAGAGAGCTTCGATATTTCTGAAAGCCGGAGAACTTCTTTCCACCCGTTACCGTTATACTATGAATGCCGCAACAATGCTCGGTCAGAGTAAGACTTGTCATCAGGCGGAAATAGACTCGGCATGCGAGCTTATCGATTTCTACCGTTTCAATGCCCATTATCTTCAGGAAATATACAGGACACAGCAGATCCACAATTCAAAAGGTGTGTGGAACAGATTAGAATACAGAGCGCTTGAAGGTTTCGTTTTTGCGGTAACTCCTTTCAATTTTACTGCAATTGCGGGAAACCTGCCGCTTTCTCCGGCGATTATGGGTAATACTGTTTTGTGGAAGCCTGCATCCACATCGCTTTTATCAAATTATTATATAATGCAGATACTTAAAGAAGCCGGACTTCCTGATGGTGTTATCAATTTTCTTCCCGGAAGCGGCGGAAATATCGGAAATCCGGCAATAGATTCAGAGTATTTAGGCGGAATCCACTTTACCGGTTCAACAGGAGTTTTCGGTTCGATGTGGCAGAGAATAGCAGGAAATGTAAGAAAATACCGTTCATATCCTAAAATAGTGGGCGAAACAGGCGGGAAAGATTTTATTTTTGTCCACAGCAGCGCCAATGTCGATGAAGTTGCTGTTGCCGCAGTCAGAGGAGCTTTTGAATATCAAGGGCAGAAATGTTCGGCAGCTTCAAGAATGTATGTTCCAAGATCAATGTGGAAAGAACTAAGTGCCGTAATGAGCGATATGACTGAGAGCATAAAAATGGGCGATGTGTGCGATTTCACTAATTTTATGGGTGCTGTGATCGATCAGAAGAGTTTTGATACTACAATGGCTTACATTGCAAAAGCCAAAGAAAGTAGCGAAGCAAGGATTATTGCAGGGGGAACCGGTGACAATTCAAAAGGATATTTTATCCGTCCGACAGTAATTGAAACAACAAACCCTCATTTCCTGACAATGGAAGAAGAAATATTCGCACCTGTCATGACAGTTTTTGTTTATGACGACGGCAAATTTGAAGAAACACTTGATATCTGTGACAACACTTCACCGTATGCTTTGACGGGTGCTTTTTTTGCAACCGATAGAAAAATTATTGCTAAAGCTGAACAGATGCTTAGACACTGTGCCGGAAATTTTTATATCAACGACAAACCGACAGGTGCAGTTGTCGGGCAGCAGCCTTTTGGAGGGGCAAGGGGTAGCGGAACAAATGACAAAGCCGGAAGTCACATGAATCTTCTCAGATGGACAAGCCCGAGAGCCATAAAAGAATCTTTTGTTTCACCTAAAAAATTCGAGTATCCTTTCATGGATGAAAAGTAATGCGACAGTGTTGTCCGAAATAGCTTTAAAGAAGTAATAAAAACAAATACTTGCCAAACAAGGACTAATACATTAAAAAAAAGCCTGAAAATAATTGAAACATTCATTTTTTTTTACTATAAACTCTTTGAGCGTTAGTTCACCATTTCATTACAAGGATGATTTGATACTACCAGTAACAATTTGGAGGAGTAAATGAGCGTTAACCTTGAAAAAATCCGTGAGATTTTTGCGGATTATTCTCCTGAAAAGGGGAACTTCATGCCCCTTATGCATGAAGTGCAGAAAGCCTGTGGAAACTGGCTTCCTGAAGAAGCTTTGAAAGAAGTTTCGAAACTTGCCAAGATGCCGTTGAACAAAGTTTACGGTTTCGTTTCCTTTTACACTATGTTTTCCACTGAACCCAGAGGAAAGCACATTATAAGATTCTGCAAAGACGGTCCCTGCGCTGTTAAGGGTTCTCTTGTCGTTGCTGAACTTCTTATGAAAGAGCTTGATGTTGAAATCGGCGACACAACTGAAGACGGAAAATTCACACTTGAAGAAACAGCATGCATCGGAACCTGTACTGCAGCTCCCGCTATCATGATCGATGATGAGGTCTACGGCAATGTGACTCCCGAGTCACTGAACTCAATCCTGAAAAAGTACAGATAGGGGGAAACAATGAAATATAATACAAAGATACTTTCAACCGAAAATGTTCTTCTCAAGAATATCGGTATTATTGATCCGTTGAAGATCGGAGAATATGTTGCAAAGGGCGGATACAAATCTCTTGCAAAAGCGCTTAAAATGGACAGAAAAGAGATCATTGACACAGTCAGTGACTCAGGTCTTCGCGGCAGAGGCGGTGCTAATTTCCCGACCGGCAGAAAATGGTTGTTCACTTATAACGCAAAAGCTGATCAGAAGTATTTGATCTGTAATGCTGATGAAGGCGAACCCGGCACAATAAAAGACAGAATTCTTATGGAAGGCGATCCTCAGCAACTTATCGAAGGTATGATTATTGCTGCTTATGCAATCGGCGCTTCAAAAGGTTTTATCTATGTCCGCGGCGAATACAGAGAATCAATAAAGACACTCAGAACTGCAATTGCACAGGCTGTAGAAAAAGGATATCTCGGAAATAAGATCCTCGGATCAGATTTCTCATTTGATCTCAGTGTTGCTGAAGGCGGCGGTGCTTATGTCTGCGGTGAAGAAACAGCTCTTATTGACTCAATCGAAGGAAAAAGAGGAGAACCGAGACTTAAACCTCCATATCCTCCGGTAGAAGGACTTTTCCAGAAGCCCACGATAGTTAATAATGTTGAAACACTTGTGAATATTCCTCACATTCTTGAAAAAGGTGCTGAATGGTTCAGAAACATAGGCGCATCATGCAGTCCAGGAACAAAGCTTTTCATGCTTTCAGGCGATATCAATGAGCCAGGCATTGTTGAAACTCCGCTTAACATTTCTTTTACCGAAGTAATTGAAAAATTCGGAAAAGGTGTTAAAGACGGCGAGATCAAATTCGCACAGATCGGCGGAAGTTCGGGAAATATTTTCACTCCTGATATGCTCGGCAAAGTCTGGACATATGAAAGATGCTGCGAATTCAAAGTAAGTTACGGCACAGGATCGATTTTTGTATGCAACGATTCAAGGAATGTTGTTGACCATATTCTGACTGTTGCAGAATTCTTTGAACATGAAAGCTGCGGCAAATGTACTCCATGCAGAGAAGGAACACACAGAGTAAGAGAAATTCTTGAAAAATTTGCTTACGGCGAAGGCACAGTAAGCGATCTTGAGCTTCTCAAAGATTTGTGTCTTGTTATGAAGAAGAGTCCTATTTGCGGTCTTGGACAGGCTTGTATCAATCCTGTTCTTGATGCAATTGAACATTACAAAAGTGAAATTTTAGCTAACTGAACAAGTAATGGAGTAAAAAATGTCAGATAAAGTAAAAGTAACTATCGACGGGATACTCGTAAATGTTCCCGCTGATTTCACAGTGCTTCAGGCAGCACAGCTGGCAGGAGTGGATATTCCTACTCTGTGCTATCATCCCGATTTGAGAAATTCAGGAAACTGCAGAGTCTGTATCGTCGAGATCGAAGGAATGCCGACTTTCCAGCCTTCATGCGCATTTAAAGTATGGGACGGAATAAAAGTGAAGACAAACACTGCCGAGCTTAGAAAAGCCCGCAAGATGATAGTTGAGCTTATTGCAAGCCGTCACAACACAGACTGTCTAAGATGCGACAGCAATATGAACTGCGAGCTTCAGAAGCTTACAGATAAAATGAATCTGAAAGAGATCCGTTTTGAGATCCAGCCTGATTTCGAACATCCTATGGATCATTCAAACATCGTTCAGAGAGATCCTTCCAAATGTGTAAACTGCGGAAGATGTATCAGAATGTGTAACGAGATCCAGACTGTCAATGCTCTTGAATGGGCTGGTCGCGGATACGAAAAGATGGCTATGACCACAATGGAAAAACCGCTTGCAGAAACTGCCTGTATTTCCTGCGGTCAGTGCATAAATGTTTGTCCGGTCGGTGCTCTTACTGAAAGAGATGACACAGAAAAGGCATGGGCTTTTATTGACGATCCTGAAGTCCATACTGTTGTTCAGACTGCTCCTGCAATTCGTGCAGGTATCGGTGAAGCGTGCGGTCTTGAAAAAGGTTATCTCAGCGCACCGAAAATGTTTGCAGCAATCAAAAAGCTCGGTTTTGATAAAGCTATGGATACAAATTTCACAGCTGATCTCACGATCCTTGAAGAAGGAACGGAATTTCTCGGCAGAGTTACAAGAGCTATCAAAGATGGCGCAACCGATGTTGCCTTCCCGATGTTCACATCATGTTCACCGGGCTGGATCAACTTCATTGAAACATATTATCCTGAATTCCTTCCGAATCTTTCGACCTGCAAATCTCCTCAGCAGATGTTCGGACCTCTTGCAAAGACCTACTATGCTGAAAAAGCAGGTATCGATCCTTCAAAAATCCGTGTTGTTTCAATAATGCCCTGCACAGCAAAGAAATTTGAGTGTGACAGACCTGAAATGAATGCAAGCGGACACAAAGATGTCGATATAGTTCTCACAACAAGAGAATTTGCAAAAATGATCAAGACTGCAAATATTGATTTTGCTACATTACCGGAAATCAAACCTGATGATCCTATGGGTATTTCAACGGGTGCGGCTGATATTTTTGCAAATACAGGCGGCGTTATGGAAGCGGCTCTCCGTACAGTTTATGAGATCATCACCGGCGATGCACTTCCAGCTCTTCTTAATTTCACTCCGGTCCGCGGACTTGTCGGAATTAAAGAAGCAGACATCACGATCGAAAAGACAGCCCCCGGTTTCGAGTGGCTTAAAGGCGTGACAGTTAAAGTTGCAGTTGTCAACTCGACCGGAAATGCAAGAAAGCTTCTTGATGCGATCAAAGCTGGCGAAAAGAGCTATCATTTTGTTGAAGTTATGTGCTGTCCCGGCGGCTGCATCGGCGGCGGCGGTCAGGCAAAACCGACATCATGGGCGATTAAAGCAAAAAGAGCTGCATCAATTTATAGAGAAGATGAAAGCAGAGAACTCAGAAAGTCACATGAAAGCCCGGCTGTTGCACAGATTTACAAGGATTTCCTTGAGAAACCGAACAGCCACAAGGCACATCATCTTCTTCATACACATTATTTCTCAAAAGCACATCTCATTAAGTAAAAGAGATGTAATTGCTGATTTTTCAGGGAGTCGGAAACGGCTCCCTTTTTTTACAATCCGGAATGCCGTAAACTAACTACCCAAAGTGATACATCCTTTATCAAATTGCTTTAACCATGCTGCTTTCCGTTGTCATGTCAAGGGATAAAATGTTTAAATGCTGCTACAGCTTGAATATAAAAGGAAATTCAGCACCTTGTTTTCTTGTTGATTGATAAATAATATATGAAACAATAGTACAATTCGGTATAAAATATATACTTGACAGCCCTCAATAACTTTGATAAATTTCATCTGTGTTTCAGCTAAATATAAATACTTTTCAGGGAAAATATTGATTTTTGCGTTTATTGGATTCGGCATATAGATATTATCCATTTTTATGAGATGAGAAATGAAAAGGTTATGTATTGTTTCTTTTATTCTTTTTTTGTTTGATTTACTTTATGCAGGTAGTTTTGATGTAAGTCTGCCACTGAAAGAAGTGTCTGTTTCTAGAGAAGGTGGTTTTGCTGAATTTGATGCATTTTTAATGAGAGAACTGCCGGGGAACCCTGCTATTCCAAGACCTTATCTGGCCACTTTTGTTTTGCCTGATGGAATTGACATATCTACGGTTAAAGCATCTTTTTCTGATTTAAACGAAACTGAACTTTCAGGTGAATGGAATGTAGAACCAATAATACCAGATCCGATGAATGGAGAGAGCTATCCGGTAGGGGCAATAATAATTGATGGTAAAAACATAGAAATATATTCATCAGACAGTTTTTATCCTTCGGATTATAAAGGAGAGCTTTTTATTGGCAAACAAAGAACCGTAAATATTGCAACAGTTGAAATATATCCTTACAGATACAATCCTATTACAAAAAAGCTGAGAAAAATTGCGTCAGCTACACTCACATTGGAATATACCTCTTCAAACGGCACTTTAGTTGAAATTCCTGTTTCAAAATTAGGGAAGAAAATGCTTTTTGATACATTATCAAAGGCTGTGAACTTGGGTGATATTTCTTTAACAAATGAAGATAATACTTTTGTTCCCTACACAATTTTAAGAGATGTTTCACCTGAAAATTATGTTATATTGACTACGAATCATATTTATGAAAACTCAAAAGGTATTATGCGTTTTATACGGTCTAAAACAGAGCGAGGATTTAATGTCCTTGTAGTAACTGAAAATAAAATGAGAGGAGATGGTATTATTATAAATTATAACGGCTGGGGTGGCGGAACTGGAGATGTCGCTGCTGAGAATATCCGAAAATGGTTACATGACAACTACCTTATCCTACCCATAGAGTATCTTTTACTCGTAGGAAATCCTGATCCTGAATCCGGAGATGTTCCGATGAAAAAAACCTGGCTTTACAGATATACTGATAATACAGATAATTACGGAATAGATGAAATGGATATTCGTAGATTTTATCCGACAGATTATTACTATGCTGAACTTACATCTGACTGGGATTCAAATAAAGATGGCAATTACGGTGTCGGATCAAACGGTCCAGAAGGAACCGATGATACAACAACCGTTGATAAATATGCTGAACTCTTAGTTGGCAGATTTCCTTTTTACAATGAGAATTTTGACAACTTAGATTCATTATTTAGAAGAGCCATAGTGTATGAAAACACCGTTAAAGACAGCGCTGAATACAGAAAAAATATTTTTCTTGCCATGCCGATGTTGGGAGGCGATTGGTCAGGTCATGGTGCAGGTGAAAATGTTGTAACAAAAGTTTTAACAAACCACGGTTATACAGCTAATCGTAACAACAACATTGAACCATGGTACTATCGTGTTTATAACAACACCCCTTATGAAGTAAAAAAAAGAAAGGATCTTGAAAAGTGGTGCAATGGTGATTATGACATTCCGAATTCCAGAACATGCAAAGGAGACATACAACAAGATGATGATGGAGAATACTGTTCATGTATACAGCAGGCTCCTGAAGATGAAACTTCTTTTGATCTGTTATTTAATCATACCGATCAGGATTGTACAATGGATTCAGTAAGAGATATCGTTATAAATCATAACCCTGGGATTTTCTTCTGGCATACTCATGGAGGAAGAATTAATGCAGGTTATGTTCTTGATATATCAAATGCAAAACAAAATTTCAATGATAGAGAAAGGAATTTAATGATTGGATTTCAGGCAAGCTGCAATAATGCATGGCCTGATACAGATGCATTAACAAATACTGTTGAGAGAGAATACAATTTAGCATACACATTTATATTAACGGGAGCTATAACTACCATTGCATATACCAGAATTTCAAATACAGGAGTAAACGATACGGCTACAGAATATTTTGAGGAGCTTATAATAAATAAAAACTCTATAGGATTCTCATGGTACAATGCTTTGCCTGATGTATGGCCAGGATACACAAATGCCTTTGCTTATAACATTTACGGAGACCCATCATTCGGCATCGACACATTCTATGATGAATCTGACAGCGATGATGACGGCATAAGGGATTCTTTTGACAACTGTCCTCATATTTTAAACACAGATCAGGCAGATAGAGATGGTGACGGAATAGGCGATATTTGTGATAACTGTATTGGGAACAACAATCCAGAAAAGGATTATGATCTTAACAGTGAGCTTATTTCGGGTGAAACGGGCGCTATTGCTAACAACCTTGGTCATCTTGGCACAAAAATGGTCGGATTTACATGGAAATTTGTTTATAAAATGCAACCCGACAGCGATCTCGATGGAATTGGTGATGCCTGTGACCACACTTCCGCAGGAGGAAACGGATTCACAAATAGCAAAATTACCAATGTTAAAGCTCAATCCCCATCATTCAAAGACAGCTTTCCGATGTTAGAAAGAAAATATGCCCAGTATGCAAAAGTGAACCTTACAATGCCGGCCGGTAGCGGTCGTGAAAGCGGTATTTGTAATGATCTTAACATTTTTAGTTTATATTTGGGATCAACCTGTAATTCTGCAGTTCATTACTGCGCAATTACACATGAAGAAAATGAACAGTCTCTATGGGGACAGCCCGGTTTTTGTACAACTTCCGGCAATTCAAACAACATTTTTAATTACGGATTCAGTCACGGGAGTGATGATTTTGACAGAAACTCCATACTGAGCTGGCAGAGCCGTATTTCAGTAGCGGATAATTCCGTAGCTACGAATTTCAGTAACTGGTCTGCCTTTACAACTGATCCGAACCCCAATATGGACTCCGCAAGAAAACCTATTGTCAACAGTAATTCATCTTTCAAACTCACAGGAAGTGAGAACGGAACGATCTGGAACTGGAGAAGAGACTGGTATGAGAAAAGCAATTGTAATGATCCGGAATATTACGAAACACCTAAATGTCAAAGTCTCAGATTAGCAGCAGACTATAGTGAAGCCTACACGATGTATTATACGCTTTCGACGAGCATTCTTCCCGTTTCAGGAACTGTGAATGTAAGCCAGATTCCGTCATATATTGCCGGAACCGGGGAAAATATTTCAATTAATTCCGCCTATTTCCCTGCCACAAATCAGAATAAGAACGCAAAAGCTGCGAGGTATTCCATTCCTGCAATGCAGTTAAATTATTACAGAAAAACAATGAATATTCCAATACCTGAAGTTATTGAGATTCCTGAAATAGAATTCTGTCCTTCATGTTACTGGGATATTCCATTGAAAGATATTATAGGAGAAAACGGACTTCCTGAAGCATCTTCATATGAGAGTATAGGACGATGGTTTATCGGAAAAGATGAAAACGGAAATTATTTAATGAGTGCCCAGAGAATCCAATTTCATCCTGAAACAGAAATTCTTTCAGATATATCTGAACGGGAAATGGTTGCTGTTGTATCTATTGAAAATCCGGCAACCGGAATTTCTGAATATCAGCTTATGCTTAACACATCTGAAAGCGGAGCTGATTGGACAATGCTTGGAAGGATAACTGGATGGAATGAAGAAATTCAAGCAGTGAAAGCAATTGTTTCAGCGGAATCGGGACTTTATTTTATCGGAAGAACAGAACAGTCGGGACAACACTTTTTCAAAATATCAACGGATTCTCAGCCGGTTGATGTAGTTGACCCGGAAGACATTCCCGAAATAACATATACATTGCACGACTTGGGAGCAACCGGAACAAATGAAGATATGTTTGATACCGTTAAACTTGTTTCGGCTGGCAACGGTCTTTTTCTGATAGGCAAAGATTCAGCAGGAGCCAGGACAAGAACTTTCAAGATGACAAACGGAAATCCGGTGTTTACTGAAATAACGGGCACCGCACCCGCACAAAGGAACATATACAACCTGAAAGCAAGCGGGAAATATATATTCCTCACCGGCGGTGAGAATGCAAACAATGGCACAATGAATGATCTCTGGAGATTTGATACTGAAAACGAAATATGGGAACAGATCCCTGTTCAGCTTAATGGTGATTTCAGAAAAGTCATTTCTCAGGTTGTTGATGGAAAACTTGTAATGGCAAATCCGGTAATTGACGGCAATACAACCCATCCGGCATTTGAAATTGACCCTGCGATCGAAGATCTGGAAGACCTTGCAGCCAGTGTTAATAATATTTCTATTCCTGTAACTGTGGTCGAATATGAAGGAACTGGCGATTACTGTCTTAATGAAACCGATGACATTTTAAAGGGTGGACTTCAGGGTTCAGATTCATGTATCCCTTTCACCCACCCATGGTATAAGCAGTTCTCAACAGGTTCAACAGTGTACAGCGTTGCTGGAAAAGGTGACAGACTCTATGTCGGCACAAGCAGTTCGATCAAAGTATATGACATATCAGATCCTGCGGCGATGACACTTAAATATACCTTCTCAACGAACAGCCGTGTCGTCTATGATCTTGAGGTTGCAGATGGTGATATCATGTATGCGGCAACAAGCAAAGGACTTTACAAGCTCAGTACTGCAAATCCTGACAGCCTTTCAGTAATAGGGTCTTTTTACAGTACCGGATCATATAACTACCAGTACAAGATCCAGCTTTACAACGGCAAGCTTTATGTCGGTGATGACAACGGTATAAACATCAGGAATAAAGACACCTTCGCCCGTCTTGCCTATGTGAATATAGGATCAGTTCTTGATTTTGCTATAGCAAACGGCGAGATAGCTTCGTACTGGTCAGCATTCTGGGATGAGGGAATACAGATAAGAGGTGTCGATGCTCTTAATATGAAAGCATATGACTATGCAACATGTTACACAGGAGAACTCGCAACCGATCACGGAGCGTTCTATCTGTCATGTGACGATTACGAATACCGTTTTGCCGGACTTCCGAATACACACCTTGATTACTTCCCTGTTGACGGAGATATCAGAGAAA
>DAOQAY010000045.1:1830-19503 GCA_035354435.1 bacterium | reverse complement strand
TTAGATAATATTGCGCGGCAAAGCAAAATCAAGAAAATTTTTTAACTTTCAAATATTTACTATAGTTAATTAAAAATTGCGGTGATCTCGGGAACTATTTTGTTGTAATTCTCTGATAATATGAATTAGTTATCTGAGTGGCGGAATAAGTGAAACTTGTCGGCATTGTGCTTCCGGTAATTGCATTGCTCATGCCTATACTCCATGATCCGAAGTTGGTAGTATAACTTTGTGAAGGGGTAGTATCATAATAATAAGTCACCGATTCTGTTCCCCAGCGCACTCCGATATAGTAAAATTTGCCCGCTTCGAGTGCAACCGAAACAGCTCCTGAGCTGTAAAAAGATTCTCCGCCGAGAGTAAATGGAACAGTATAAGATATTTTGTGTGTGTAAGTACCGTTTAGCGTTGTTGATTCAAAAACATCATAATAAATTGTAGCTCCTGTGTCCGGCAGACTGAGATAAGCCTCTATTTCTGTTAGTGTTTTTGCAGTTGTTGCCGAATAGAAATTGCCTCTCATTCTGCTTGTCCCCACTGAATTTGTTTCGGCAGTTCCGATAACATCAACTATCTCCGGAATCGGGGCAACGAAACTGTCAACACATTGATTAGTCCAGCTTGCGCCGCCTTTGAGAGTTCCATCAAGTGCTGAGGTTCCTGTAGCATTGTCAGCTGTGGTTCCGCTCGTTTCCTCAAAATGCCATAATCCGATTGTACCGGCATCAGAAGAAAATCTCTTGGCAGGAGTGAATGTTGAAGAATATCTGGCGGTTGAAGAAATTCTCACCTCATCAATAAGCCCATCCAGATATGAAGCCGTACTTGACCTTCTTGAGCCGAAAAAAAGATTTTCAGTATTATTCAAAGGATTGTATGAGGTGGTTTCGGTAGTTTCAAGAACACCGTTGACAAAAATTTTCAAATTTGTCGAAGTCTTTACAACTGCGACATGATACCACTTATTTATCTCAAACTCTGTTGCTGCTGTGGCAGCCTCATTGTTACTTGCATCATAGTAGTATCCGCCATATGCATTACTTGGGAAAAAAAGCTGATATTCATATCCGTAAAGATAATAGGCCGGTGCTGTTCCAATATTTCCTTTTCTAATTATGGGAGCCTGACCGTCAGTAGCATACTGCATAAACCATGCTTCAATTGTCCAGTCACCTGTTAAATTAAGAAGAGCGTTATGAACAACTTCGATATATCCGGTTGATCCATCAAAACTTACCGAACCACACGGTCCAGTGTCGCCAGTATTTCCTGTGTTACCAGTGTTACCTGTGTTACCTGTGTCGCCAGTGTTTCCAGTGTCGCCAGTATTTCCTGTGTCGCCAGTATTTCCTGTGTCGCCAGTGTTTCCAGTGTCGCCAGTATTTCCAGTGTCGCCAGTATTTCCTGTGTCACCAGTATTTCCTGTGTCACCTGTATTTCCTGTGTCACCAGTGTTTCCTGTGTCACCAGTGTTTCCTGTGTCACCTGTATCTTCATCGGGAATTTCTTTTTCTTCACATGTTGCCGTGTCAAAACCTGAACAATTTTCAAGACATTTCGCTTTTCCGGCGATATATTTGTCTGCATCTATTTCAGTACAGTTTTTTACATTTCCGTCACACACCTCCGTTCCTTCAACAACAATATTTCCACATTCATAAGGATTTTCTTCACATGTGGAGGTGTCCCATTTCATGCAAGTTTTATCACACTTAGCCTTTCCTGAAATATATGCAGCAGAATCAATATCAACACAATTTTTAACATTTCCGTCACAAAGTTCAGGAGATTCTATAATATTATTTCCACAGTTTTCTGAAATAGCATCGTCGTCGATTAACACAGCATCATTCTGCAAAGAATCCTGATCTTCCGCATCATTAAGCAAGTCTTCATCTGTTGCAGAATCGCTGTCTGTTACAGGACTTGTTCTTTTTGTGTTTGCCGCATCACAGCCGGTAAATAAAAAAATCTGCAGAAAAAATAAAACCGATAAAAATGGAACCGCTCTTAAAAACATAAAAACCTCCATGCGTTTAAAATTTCAATACTGATGGGAATTATACTAATACACTGTTTCTTTTGAAGTTATTTTATTGGAAGATCCGATTTTACATTCTTTTTAAACCATTCAAACCATTTCAGAACGCTTACAACATAATTTTTTGTTTCATTGTTGTTATAAATTCTGCCTGCCAGAAGCCCATTAGTTTCTGTAGCTCTTGTTTCCGTTGAGTATGTTCCGCCGTTATATCCTGAAAGCGATTTTATAAGATCTCCTTTGTTGTAAGTCAGCAAAGCGGCAAGAAATCTGACTGAACAGTCAATAGCAAGCCCCGGTTGATCCAGCCTGTCGTAATCACATTTCAGTATTTTTGCCGTTTGCGGCATTATCTGTGTCAGCCCTTTTGCTCCGGCATGACTCTTTGCATTCGGTATTCCAAGAGACTCCTGATAAATTATTGCTTTAATAAGTGCCTGAGATATTTGTAATTTCTCTCCTTTTGAATTTATGTATGGATATTTTTCTACAGCCTGAATTATGTTTCTTGAATATTTTTTATGAATTTGATCTGCAATATCTTCATCAATAGCGGAAAAAAACATGGACAGCACAAAAAACACGATCATCTTTCATTACTCTTTTCAAGACCGAAAATCCCTTTTTCTTTATCCGGTTTATTTTTTCCTCCGCTTTCTTTTAGCAACTTAATTATCATTTCTCCATAAGAATCCTGTGCATCTTTTTCAAACTGCTCTTTCATTGCCGTGACATCCGAGTTTTTTTTTAAATGTTCAAGAGTTTCAGCACTTAAATACTGGGCCTGTAATATGTTTGCAAGTCCTAAGGCTTCAATATTATTATTTGATTTTGCCTGCTTCAAATATTCATCATAATACTTTTTAAATGTGTTTTTTCTTATAATGTCATCTTTTATTTCATATTCCAGTCCCGATTCCATCCATGCTTTATGCACTATCTTCTGAGCGCTTTCTTCTTTTCCAAAATTCTTTCCTAATTTAGAGGCTGATGGATAAAGCTCCGGAAACATTACATGATTTTCATAATTTTTTACCAGCAGTTCATGATAATTTTTAGTATTACTGTCCCATTTTAGAACATATTCAGAATAGCTGCTTTTCATTAAATCTCCGGCTTTTCCGGTAAGTTCAGTTTTCATTTCAGAATATTCCGGCATTACAGTAGAAAGACCTGCCTCAACATCTTTCAGCCATTCTTCTGCTGATTTTTCTTTTAAAGCTTTCCCGATTTTTGAAATATCCTTCATTGCTGCCGTTGTGTTTCTGATTGATGCAATAATTTCTGTAAACTGTGAAATATATTCGAGATAATACTGATATTCCTTGATCTGCTCCCGAAAAGCAAGCTGTGACATTAAAAGGGTCTGAGCCTGAATTTCCGCATCAGTGGTAGGGCTTGCAACAACAAGCTGGGCTTTTAGAGACATGCAGCTCATTAAAACGCACAAAAACATCAGCATACCTTTCATCTGGAAATCTCCGCATTTGAAACATCTCGGAAATTATAATAATCTATTCTCGGTTTGCAATTTATTATCAAGAGTTCTGATTTTTTGTCTTTCAAAACGAATCTTATTTGATATTTGACCGCCTGAGTATATAATTTACCGTTATTGGAATTTCTTTTTTTCAGAGGTGAAAAATGATTCAGGAATTAAAAAAAATGATGATGAAGGCCAAACTTGAAAAGAACCTTCTTAAAAGCAATCTTTTATCAACTCTGGTTGCGGAAGCTGTCATGGTTGGAAAAAATGAAGGGAACAGAGAAACAACTGAAGCTGAAACACTTAATATTATCAAGAAGTTTCTCAAAAATGTTAATGAAAACATTAAAATGCTTGATGAGCTCGGAAAAGATAAAAATGATGCGCTCAAGGAAAAAGAAATCCTTGAATCACTTCTTCCGAAGCAGCTTTCATCTGAAGATCTTGAGAAAGTGGTTATGGAAATAGTGGCAAAACTTCCTGAAAAGTCCCCGAAAATGATGGGAGCTGTGATGGCGGAACTTAAAAAAAACCATGACGGGCAGTTTGACGGAAAGATGGCAAGCGAAGCTGTAAAAAAATGTCTCTCTAATTAAAACATAACAGGAATAAGCATGAAAAACATACTGCCTATCGCTCTTGGCCGGTTTCCGTTTTTTTCATCAGAGGAATTTTCACCTGTTTTCCATTTTCATGTTAACTGGGATTCGCGCAAAAAATACTCATTCCGCAATGATATTTTCTCGATCTCAGGCAATGTGATATTTGCAGATTTTGAACAGGCAAGAGATTTCGCGGCAAAAATGAACCTTCAGTTCAAATCTGATAACAGTAATCGTTATATCAGACCGGGAGATCTCTATGCAATGGGGCTGATAGATGAAATACTTCACTTTGTTTTTCATATCTATAAAAACTCTGTTGACCCGATGTTTCTTCAGAAAACATATTCATCGGTTTCAAACTCAATCGGAAAAGATAAACTTTTAACTACAGTGACTGCGTTTACAGAACAGTTCCCTCCGCGGACTGTTTATAACAACGAATGTTCTGTTGAAGATCATCTTTACGGCGACTTTGAAGGAACACCCGGAACCCTTTTAGAGTTTGAAGAAATGATTATGCTGAAAATCGCCAATGAAAACCCTGCTTTCGGCGAATATAGAGAGCTTTTTGACGATTCTGTGCTTAGCGAAAAAACAAGTTATGTTTCTGCAATTAACGCAATAGAAAAAGATTTTACAGAAAATACCGGGATCATGGTCAATGGAAAAAAGCAGTCGCTTTTTGACCTTCTCCGCGCTCCGATGAAGGCAAGTCCGGACTCGCTGACAGGACAGTTGAAGTTTATCAAAGAAAACTGGGGGCTTGAAATTCTGGCACCATTTTCAAAAAAACTTCTCACATCAATTGACATTGTTAAAGAAGAAAATAAGCCGGTGTTCGGTCCAGGGGGTTTCGGCGGAGAGATGATTACAAAGGAATCTCTTGCTTCAAAAGAATGGAACTATGATGAGGAACCGGAGAATTTTTCTGTTGATTCATCATGGATGCCAAGAGTGATAATGATCGCAAAAAATGTATTTGTCTGGCTTGACCAGCTTTCAAAATCATATGCCCGTGAAATAAAAACTCTGGATCAAATTCCCAGCGATGAACTCAAAACCCTTGCTCAAAGAGGATTTACAGCTTTATGGCTTATCGGTCTGTGGGAAAGAAGCAAGGCATCAAAAAGAATAAAACAGATGACTGGAAATCCCGATGCAGTAGCTTCCGCCTACTCACTTTATGACTATTCCATTGCAAATGAACTCGGAGGTCAGGCGGCACTTGAAAATCTTAAAGAAAGGGCATGGAAATTCGGGATAAGACTTGCAAGCGACATGGTTCCGAACCACATGGCGATAGATTCGAAATGGGTTTATGAACATCCTGAATGGTTTCTTTCTTTAAAAACCCCTCCTTTTTCCGGATACACTTATAATGGAGAGAACCTTTCAAGCAATCCAGATGTCGGCATTTACATTGAAGATCATTATTTTGACAAGACTGATGCGGCTGTAACTTTTAAAAGGATCGGTTTTAAAACCGGCGAAACAGATTATGTCTATCACGGGAACGACGGAACCTGTATGCCGTGGAATGATACTGCACAGCTGAATTATCTGAGAGAAGATGTAAGAGAATATGTCATAAAAACAATCATTGATATTGCAAAAACTTTTCCTGTTATCAGATTTGATGCCGCAATGACTCTTGCAAAAAGACACTATCACCGTCTGTGGTTCCCGGAACCAGGAAAAGGAGGAGATATAGCATCAAGGTCTGAACACGGCATGTCAAAAGAAGATTTTAATGCTGTGTTTCCGAAAGAATTCTGGAGAGAAGTTGTAGACAGAGTTGCCGCCGAAGCTCCTGAAACACTTCTTCTTGCCGAGGCTTTCTGGCTTATGGAAGGATATTTTGTCAGAACTCTGGGAATGCACCGGGTTTATAATTCCGCTTTTATGAATTTTATGAAAGATGAGGATAACACTAAATACAGACAGTCAATTAAAAACATACTCGAATTTGATCCGCAGATCCTCGAAAGGCATGTGAATTTCCTGAACAATCCTGATGAAGAGACTGCCGTAAAACAGTTCGGCGACGGAGATAAATACTTCGGTGTGACACTTTCAATGATCACAATGCCGGGACTTCCTATGTTCGGACACGGACAAGTGGAGGGTTTTTCCGAAAAATACGGGATGGAATACAGAAAAGCTTACTGGAACGAATCTGTCAACTGGGGACTGTTAAACCGTCACGAAAAAGATATTTTCCCATTGATGCATAAAAGAAAACTGTTCGCTCATGTTGAACATTTCTATCTCTTTGACTTTTACAGGGAGGATGGATCTATTGATGAAAATGTTTTTGCATATTCAAACGGATTCGGAAGTGAGCGAGTGCTGGTGTTTTACCACAACAAATACAGCGAAACTTCCGGGTGGATCAAAACTTCTGCCGAGTTCCTGAACAAAAAATCCGGCTCTTTGCAGCATGTGGATCTGTCACGGGCTCTTGGCATTGAATGGTCAGAGAGACTTATTGTCTTTAAAGATTCCATAACAGGACTTGAATATGTAAAAAAATGTTCTGATATTTGCAGCAACGGGTTTTTTGCAAAGCTTGGCGCATATAAATATTTTGTTTTCACTGATTTCAAAGAAGTATCTGATTCTACTGAAGAACCATGGATGGAATTGTGTGAAAAATTGCAGGGAACCGGACACCGGAACCTGAAAACTGAACTCGATAAAATCCGATATAAAAAACTTCACGATCTGTTGAGAGAATTTGTCAATGTCGAGACTTTTGAGAAGTTTGTCACAGAAAGAAAAGATGAAAAGAAAAAAAATCCTGTTTCAAAATTTTACCGCATAATTGCTGACAGATATCAGAATTTCATACTGGAACTTTCAAGACTGGAAGGCGTTGAAGATATAAACAGGGATATTTCCGATCTTTTTATCAGAGATCTTATTGCTGTTATCGATCTTCCCAGATACAAACTCAAAGAATATGACATGCAGGCTGATGATTATCTTCAGAAAAACCTTTCTGCAAACAGATATTATCTTTTCATGATTCTCGGCTTTGCTGCCGGCGCAAGACTTTCAATGGTTACATTACCGCTCAATGACGGACCTAAAAGCAATGAATTGTTCAGAAAGTACGGACTGGAAGGCGTTTTCAGCGAACTTTTTGAAAAAGACGGAATGACGGCATTTCATTCAGGATCTATTGTCAAACACATCAGGGCGTTTATCTATTATCAGAACTGGTGGCGTCATTACGAGACAGAAAAACTACCTGAAAAACTTATGAAAGAGGTTTTCAGCGACCGCAACATGATGGAAATACTTCAAATGAACGAATATGAAGGAACAACATGGTTCAACAAAGAATTTTTTGAAGACTTCATGGCTGGACTTTTTGTAATTTCTGTTCTGGAAATATTAAGAAATATTGATAAGGTCTCCGAAAGAAAAAAAGAATTTAAGAATCGTTACCGTATTATTTCCAACCTTTTGATCAGCGCCGGAAAAGCTGAATATAGTGTCGACAGATTCATGAAAGAGATGGACAAACTCAGTATGTAGTTGATTTTAGATATATTTTCAAATACAATTACCCCGGCAAATTTATTTTAATGGTGATAATTATGAAGTATTTTTTTCTGACAGTTATTCTTTTTTTTGCACTGTTCTCTTTTATTTCGTGCAGCACTGAAGATCAGGAAGAAGCAAAACAATGTCAAACCAGTATGGATTGCCCTTATCCATATACCTGTGATCAGACAACATTCAAATGTGTTGATCCCAACACCGGAGAAGAGCTTGGAGATGACGATGCGGGAGATACTGGAAATACAGGCAATACTGGAAATACAGGCGATTCCGGCAATACAGGCGAAGATCCCAATAAGGACGATCCTTGTTTTGACAGAAATGGAGATGCAGATAAAGACGGATATCTTAACAGTACAGAATGTCCATTTTTTCCCTGTGCCGATAGTGATGGGGATGGTATAGCAAACTGTCTGGATAAGGATTCTGATGATGACGGTGTAAGTGATTCTGATGAGAAAGCCGCTCAGACAAATCCGTACAATCCTGATACGGACGGCGACGGACTCACCGATTTTCAGGAATCTCAATATGGAACAAATCCTAAAGCAAAAGATAGTGACGGCGATGGATTTGATGATCTTGCAGAAATTGCTTACGGAACTGATCCTAATAATAATGCCGACAAGATTCCGGACGATGTTTTTTATGTCATTCTGCCTTATAAACCGGGAATAACTGCCAATCGTCCTCTCGATTTTAAAACAGACATCCAGCAGGCTGACATTGCAATTCTTGTTGATCTCTCAGGTTCAATGAGCGGAGAGCACAGCAATCTCAAAAACGGCATTAATAGTGTCATCGTTTCCGGGGTAAAAGCTCAAATACCCAACACAGGCTTCGGCCTTGTAAAATTCGGAACTCTCGAAGATCAGCCTTATTTTATTCAGCAGAATATCACTCTTGATACTACTGAAATACAAAATGCAGTAAATACGATAACGTCCTGTAACGGTTCATTGGAATACCACACTTTCGCTCTTTGGAGAACAGCAACCGGCTTTCCATACAATTCAACCGTTGAAGGATACAATCTTGGCATTTTTGGAAGTGTCTGCAGTGGAGAAAGCTACGGCGGGATGTGCTTCAGACCGGGCTCTCTTCCTATTTTTATTATGGCAAGTGATGAAAGTTTTTTTAGTGACGGCATGTTTACATCAAGTGGAGGAGACCCGGTAATTTATACGGCTGACGCTATTACTGCAATGAACAATATCAATGCAAAGTTCATAGGGATAAATTCAGGGGATTCTCTTAATGATTTCAATGCTGTTTCAGAAGGAACCGGATCAAAAGACAGCTCTGGGAATTATTTCAACTACACAATTTCTGATGACGGAAGCGGAATGAGCGATCAGATCGTAACTGCCGTTCTTGAACTTGTAAATCATGTCCAGATGAATGTCTCGACCAGAAAAGAACCGGTTGATGGAACCTGCAATTCATTTGAATCAGTTGATTTTATTAAAGCTTTGATTCCTTTATCAGCAGATCCGGCTGAAAATATTGAAGGAATGGATACAACCACTTTCCTGAAAGTTCTTCCCGGCACAAAAGTCACATTCAGTATCGATTTTGAAAATGATTTCTGTCAACCTGAAAAAAATAAAACACTCGTTTTCAAAGCAAGAATCGATGTCTACGGTGATGAAACTTCACTTCTTGATTCAAGAGATGTCCTTATAATAGTTCCGTCAGGCAGTATGGAAAAATAGTTAATTTTTTCCGGTACTTCCGAATCCGCCAGTACCTCTTTGAGTTTCTGAGATAATGTCAACTTCTTTAACTTCGGCTTTTACGACTGGACATAGAACAAGCTGTGCTATTCTATCGCCAATTGAAATTTTAAAAGTTGTTTTGCTCATATTTGCAAGAATTATTTTTATCTCACCTCGGTAATCGCTGTCAACGGTTCCGGGGGAATTGAGAACAAAGATCCCGTTCTTCGCGGCCAGTCCGCTCCTGCTTCTTACTTGAATTTCATAACCATTCGGAATTTCAGGGAAAAGTCCTGTTGAAACAGCTTTCCATGCTCCTTCTTCTATTGTGCAGTCTTCGTTTGATCTGACATCCATGCCTGAAGAACCGGCAGTTTCATATTTTGGTAAAACAGCGCCGTTATCAAGCCTGAATTTAATCTGAATATCAGCGACGGCGGTTGTCTCTGTCTCTTGAACCACGGTCGCCTCTGTCGTGACCTTTGTGGTCATCTCTTCTGGGGGGTTTGTTTTCTTTTTCTTTCTTCCAGTCTTTTTCAAAATCGGCAGGTTTCATGCTTAACTTGAATTTTCCACCGAATTCGATCTCTGTTACAATAACCTTAACTACATCGCCAAGCTTGACATAATCAGCAACATTTTCGACTCTTTCATCAGCAATTTTGCTGACATGCAACAATCCGGTAGTTCCTTTCATTATTTCAACAAAAGCGCCGTACTCTTCAATTCTGGTTACTTCACCTTCATATATTTTTCCAAGCTCAACGCTGTCTGTGAAACCTTTTACCATTGCAATTGTTGCATCAAGAACAGCCTGATCTTTAGCAGCTATCTTCACTGTTCCGTCCTGCTCAACTTCAATATCTGCTCCAGTGCTTTCAACTATTGACTTAATGTTCTTTCCGCCGGTTCCGATAAGATCTTTTATTTTCTCGACTTCGATCTTCATCCTGAACAGTTTCGGAGCGTTAGGATTAAGCTCGGTTCTCGGACCTTTTATAACCTTGTCCATTTCGCCGATTATGTGCATTCTTCCTACTTTTGCCTGAATCATAGCTCTTTCCATGACATCTTTCGGAAGTCCTTTTATCTTGATATCCATCTGAATTGCAGTGATACCGTCTTTTGTTCCGGCAACTTTGAAATCCATATCGCCGAGATGATCCTCATCACCAAGTATGTCAGAAAGAATGTAATAGTCTTCTTCTTCCTTGATAAGTCCCATCGCAATTCCTGCAACATGCTTTTTAAAAGGAATACCTGCATCCATAAGAGCAAGTGAACCGGAGCAAACTGTTGCCTGGGATGATGATCCGTTTGACTCAAGAATTTCAGAAACAACTCTTATTGTATAGGGAAATTCATCTCTCGACGGAATAACCGGAGTGAGCGCTCTTTCTGCCAGATTTCCGTGTCCGAGCTCTCTTCTTCCCGGTGATTTGAGTCTACCTACTTCGCCTACAGAAAATGAGGGAAAATTATAATGAAGCATGAAATTCTTGCTGTTTTCTTCGGTAACAGTGTCAACTCTCTGCTCATCATGACCGATACCGAGAGTTATTGTACCAAGTGACTGTGTTTCGCCTCTTGTGAAAACTGCAGAACCGTGAACTTTAGGAAGAACGCCCAGATCTATTGTGATCGGCCTGATGGAAGTAAGATCTCTTCCGTCAATCCTTCTGTTCTGTTTTACAATCATGAGTCTCATTGCTTCCTTGAGGTAATTTTCAAAGAAACCTTTTGCTCTTTTAACTACTTTATCCGGATTGTCTGAATCAAGAAAATTAGAACCCTTTTCAATCGCTTCGGAAACCAGTCCGGCCACTTTTTCCTTAGCTTCTTTAAGCATTGAGTATCTTTCAAGTTTTACTGTTGTTGAAAGAGCTTTTTTCATTGCTTTTTCTGAGTTCTTTTCAACGAATTTTTTCAAAACGGTATCAACAGTTATTACTTTCTCTTCTCTTTTTGCAGGTTTGATCTTTTTGAACAAAGCTGTCTGCACATCAAGAATTGGCTGGATCGCCTTGTGTCCAAGCTCTATCGCATGTGTCATTTCTTCTTCAGAAACCTCATACGATTCACCTTCAACCATCATTATCGAATCGTGATTGCCGGCAACAACAATATCTATTTCATATTTCTGATCGTCGGCAGCAAGAGGCGGATTAATTATATATTCTCCGTTAACCTTGACAACTCTGCATCCGGCAACAGGACCGTTAAAAGGAATGTCCGATATCATTAAAGCAGCTGATGTTGCCGCAATTGACATAACTTTCGGATCACATTCTGAATCATAGCTCAGCAGATTTACAAGTATCTGTGTTTCATTTTTAAACCAGTCTGCAAACATCGGACGAAGGGGTCTGTCAATCAGTCTTGATGTAAGCTTTTCAGCAGTGCTGGGCTGAGACTCTCTTTTAAGAAATCCGCCGGGAAATCTGCCTGCGGCATAAAATTTTTCAATATAATCAACAGTTAAAGGGAAAAAATCGAGGTCTTCAGGAACATCGTCCTTTGAAGCAACGACTGTGGCAAGAAGCACTGTTCCGCCGTAAGTACACCATATTGCTCCATCAGCCTGTTTTGCATAGCGACCTGTTGCAAGGGACAATTCCTTGCCTTGGAAAATAACACTTTCTTTAATTGAATTCATTTTTCCTCTTTATATTTTATATTCGGGTTTACAATCGAGATGTGGTAACACTTTTGAAAAGCAACTGAAAAGCTTATTTACGCAATCCGAGTTCTTTGATAAGTGTGGAATATTTATCAAAATCTTTTACCTTGAGGTATTTGAGAAGCTTCTGTCTTCTGCCAACCATCTTAAGAAGGCCCAATCTTGAGTGATTATCTTTTTTGTGTGCCTTAAAATGATCTGTAAGCATATTGATCCTTGTGGTAAGAAGCGCAACCTGAACTTCAGGTGACCCGGTATCCACTTCATTTGTCCTGAATTTTACTATTACTTCTGTCTTTTTCTCTCTATCGAGCATCCTTAAATCCTCCTGATTTGAACCATACAAAAAGCTGGCGCGATTATATTATGTAGAGTATCAAAGTCAATTTTTTTATTTTTCACAAGTTCTTCACGCCGTTATTTACTAATGATTTCAGCATGTTGAATTTGGAGTTCATTTTGGCGTTCAGTTCTTTTGTTTTTTCATGAACGGCATTATTCTTTTCAACATACTTCACGGATGCCTCAAAAAAATTCATTATGACATCTTCATTTCCGCTGCATACAAGAAGCATGTCTATTCCGCTGCGATAGAACAGGTCCATCTTTTCATAAAATGAATATTTATCGAGTGCGTGCATTTCCATATCATCGGTCATTGCAATACCGTTAAAACCGCATCTAATTTTAAGTATTTCCATCCATTCTCTTGAAAGCGTCGCCGGTAACTCACTTATTTCATTATGTAAAAGGTGTGCAGCCATTATAAATCCGGCTCTGTTTGCAAGTTCTCTATATGGAAGCATATCTTCATTATAAAGATCGTTGAACGGTTTATTGATAACAGGAAGAGCTTTGTGCGAATCGACAGTTGTCGTTCCATGTCCCGGGAAATGTTTCAGAACCGGGAACACCCCGTTTTTCAATATGTTTTCAACATATATTGAGGCAAATTCCGTTACTTTCTGCGGAGTTTCACCAAACGATCTGTTGCCGACTATTGAAATATTTTCTCCGCTTCTGAGATCGACATTGGGAGCCATATTCATATTTATACCGATGTCATTGAGCTTCTGCCCCAGAACATCAATCATTCCGGCAACTTCATCAACATTGCGATCTGCCAGTTCAGCCATTGAAGGAAGTGACCACGGACCATCAGGAAGTCTTCTGACCCTGCCGCCTTCTTCATCAATTGCATGAAATCTGATGGATTCTATTGAATTCATTGATCTTATTAAACTTTTCAATGAATCGCAGTTTTCAACATTTCTTTTAAAATATATCATTCCGGAAGGGTTTATTTCTCTGAGCATCTTTTTTTCGTTTTCCCTCAAAGCAGTTGAGGAAACTGACAGAAAAAACGGCATTCCTGCAATTTTCTTAATATTTTTAAGACTTATTGACATTCAGTCTCTCCATAATATTTCTAAAAGCCTTTCCGCGATGACTTATCAGGTTCTTTTCATACGGCTCAAGCTCCGCCATAGTTTTTTCAAAGCCATCGGGAATGAACAGCGGATCATAACCGAAACCGCCATTACCAACCTCGTAATATCCTATCTTTCCTAAACATTTTCCATTCTCTACAATTGCCGACATATCTGGAAAAAGAAGCACCGCAGTACAGGAAAAATATGCGTCTCTTTCCTCAATGCCATTTAACTCGGCAAGCAGTTTTTTTCTATTAAGCTCATTGTTCCCTTCTTCACCACCATACCTTGAAGAATAAACCCCCGGAGCACCATTCAGAGCTTTAACCACCAGACCGGAATCATCACTCAACACAGCAATATCTTTAACTAATTTCATCGCTTCTTCTGTTTTTATCACAGCATTCTGCAAAAACGAACCACCCTTCTCCTCAGGATTGAAATCACTGCACAGATCCTTAATCGAAATAATCTCATGACCCGCAAAAATCTCTCTCGCCTCTTTCAATTTTCCCTTATTTCCCGAAGCAAATATTATTTTCATTTGGACTCCGTTATTTATGCAACAAGTTTGTTTGCAAGATTTACTATTTCATCAATTTCTTTCGGATTAAAAACACCTCTGATTCCTTCGGGATGTAAAAGTGTAAAAGGTGACTGAATAAGATCTCTTTTCTGGATCGCCCCTTTTTCTATTATAAATTTCTTGAGAAGATCAAGGAACTCAAGCTGTCTAACTGAAAGATAGGAGTGATTTTCTATGAATCCGTTAAATGTTTTTGCAACGGTTTCATTAAAACTTTCAAGCACTTCAAGCCCGAGAATGTGTCTGATAAACTGAATGAACTGCGCTTTTCTGTGGTTATAAACTTTCATCAGAAGTTCAATGGTTATGTGCGGCTGTTCATTGAAAAGAGTTTCAGCAAGTTCCTGTATTTCCTGCTCATTTATCTCTTTTCCTGTTTTAAGCTTTTGAAGAATTACATTCGTTTCACATAGTTCAAGAATCTTTTCTTCAACCATTTTCTTATATTCAGAAATGCTCACTGACTCATGATTCGGACCGAATTCAACTTTTTCTTTAGTAAAAACCATATCCCTGAAATTAAATTTCACTGGACCGAGCGGGATAGAGAACGAATCTATGAATTTCATGAGAGGAGCCAGTTTAGCAATCAGTTCATCAAAATCATTTTCTGAAATATTTGACCAGTAGTAATCAGTCTGTGCCTTTTCGATCAGTTCCCGATGAATTTCAACAATGTTCACTGACAATGGAAGCTGACCTATCTTTTCGATGACACTTTCTTTAACTATCTCAAATTTCTCACTATCTTTGCAAAGGTGAAAAAACGACAATTCTACAATATCTTTTTCAAACAGCATCGCTTTAAAATCGGTTTGAGATACTGTTCTCATAAGCGGTTTTATTGTTTTATGCAGAAAATCAAACTTGTTAAAATCAAGGTGATTCCAGAAATTTGGTTCTTCCAGTTTTACAAGTTCACTTGCCACATCCATAACAACAACTGAATTTTCAGGAAGTGCGGCAATCTGATTTTTTATATTTTTCAGCTCTTTGTTTTGTATTTTCAAATCATTGATTTCAATAGCTTTTTCCAGTTTCTGAAGCCGGATTCCAAACAGTTTAACAGGAAGAGGAATTGCCTGTTTTGTCTCTTTTCCTTTCGGGTTGAGTTTAAAATATTCAAAATTGTCCCAGCAGTCTATTATGAGAAATTTATCTTTTTTTGTGCACCACGGTTTCAATTTGTCTTTTTCAAGAAGTCTTGTGCCTCGGCCTATCATCTGCCAGAATTTTGTATATGAAAAAACGGGCTTTGCAAAAACGAGATTCTGCAACTCTCTTATGTCAATTCCTGTATCAAGCATATCAACACTTATTGCGACTCTCGGCATGTTGTTTTTCTTGAACTGGTCGAGAAGTCCTCCTTTACCGTAGACTCTCGGATCGTCTGAAACTATTACTTTTGCAAGTTCTCCGGAATATTCAGGATAAAGAGCGTCAAAAATTTGTTCAATTCTTCGTGCATGACCTTTTCCCATGCAGAAAAATATTGTTTTTCCTGGCAGTACACCTGTTGAATCTTTAAGACATTCTTCCATGAATTCGCGCACTATCAGAGAGTTTGTGCCGCTGTTTGTGACAGATTTTTCAAGTTCTGACCCTTCATAATCTATTTCTTTTATATCTTTTCCTTCAGCTATCAGTTTTTTCTGTTCTTCAAGTTCAATTGTTCTTTCACTAATCCCTTTTTCCTGAAATTTTGTCCTTATTTTCATCACTTCAAAATCGGAAAGGTATGGTGGTTCATTATTTACCGCTTCTTCAAAAGTATATGCAAATGTCGGAAGCCCGTTTGTGCAGTCGAAAAGCTCAAAAGTGTTGTGGTCAATCACATCTTTGGGAGTTGCTGTGAGTCCGACTATAATTGTGTTAAAATACTGAAGAATTTCCTGATAAGTGTTATAAATTGAGCGGTGACTTTCATCAACTACAATCAGATCGAAGAAATGAGATGAAAGCGGATTTTCTTCCGATCTTAAAATGTTTTGCATTGTTGGATAAGTTGAAACATATATTCTTCTATCTGTCGTGATTTCAGTTTCACCCTGTTTCGGCCAAATTGGTTCATCGGGAAGAAATTCTTTGAAAGCATCAAGTGCCTGATCTCTCAACGCAATTCTATCAACAAGAAAAAGAGCTTTCTGAATCCAGCCACCACGCATCAAAGCATCAATAAGGGCGATCACTGTTCTTGTTTTTCCGGTTCCTGTCGCCATTACAAGAAGAAATCTTCTCCTTTTCTTTTCAACCTGCTCAAGCACTGATCTTATAGCTCTTATCTGGTAATCACGACCTGCAATTTTTGTGTTGATAAGCTCATTTGCAAGAGGTTTTTTCTCTTTGCGAAGGTAAAGCATTCTTTCAAGATCTTCACGAGTCGGAAAACTGTATATTTTCTGCGGCGGATACTGGTCCAGATTCCAGAAATATATCTCAAGACCGTTTGTGTAAAAGCAGAAAGGAAGATCAACACCATGTTTTTTAACAATATTATAGCAGTACTGTTTTGCCTGTTCACGCCCGATAGCAGGATCAACCGAAGTCTTTTTTGCCTCAACAACAGCAAGTGGTTTTCCATTACGACCAAGAAGCACATAATCACTGAATTGATGACCGGAATAAGGATTCCCCGGCTCGCAGACAAAATCACCAGTTAATTCAATGTCATATTCTTCAATAACAAGTGATCTGTCAGCAACATCCCAACCAGATTGAAGAAGTTTTCTGTCAATCAGCTCTTTACGGGTCTGTGCTTCAGTTTTAGTCATTTAGTCTCCGTTTATAACTTCCCAGTGTCCACCTTTCTTGGAACCGACATGCTTAATTTTGCCTTCTTTTACAAGTTTTAAACTTGCTCTTTCAACAGCTCTGAGAGATTTATTAATCATTTCTGCAATTTCAGCCAAACTAAGTGAAGGATTCTCTTTTATTTTTTCAACAATCATGTCTCCAGTTTTTACCGTCGTTTTTACCGTCGTTTTTACCGTCGTTTCTACCGTCGTTTCTACCGTCGTTTTTCCTGTAGTTTCTTCCATTTCTCTTTTAAAAATCAGTGTAAAAAACTGGTCGCAATCAAATTCAGGTTCCGGGTTTCCAGCCTCTTTCAGTGCTTCCCTGATTCTGTAGATGCCTGTTCCCATTTTTTCAATATAGTTTGCCCGGTGAAAGAGTGAGCTGATTATTGGATTTCTGGAAACGCTGAGTGTGCCGAATTTTTCTTTGGTCAAACCTTTTGGGAGTCCGCCGGGGTTAGTGATCTGAACTCGGTCATCAAAAATTTCAACCATTATGTTTGCGCCTTTTTCATAATAATCACGATGGCATGCTGCGTTTATCACGGCTTCTCTGAGTGCAACTTCCGGGATTTCAAGGATTTCTTTTCTACGCAATGTTTTGATTTCATAACGCAAATTCAAATGTTTTTTCAGGAAAACCATCGTGTCTTCAATATTTGAAATTATATCTGCGGAAAAATCTTTCCTGTCAAGAACCGTTACTTTTTGTTTTCCTTTATAAAGTGCACAAGTTATTGTTGCAAAAAAAAGATGCGG
>DAOQAY010000045.1:0-1730 GCA_035354435.1 bacterium | reverse complement strand
GCCAGA
Organism: bacterium; assembly: GCA_035354435.1. Taxonomy (GTDB): domain Bacteria; phylum UBP6; class UBA1177; order UBA1177; family UBA1177; genus JAKLDO01. Next base: position 1,724 of record DAOQAY010000045.1, on the reverse strand, counting down.
TCGGAATTTATATTTTCCTTAAACTCAGCCGTGTACCCTTCACCGCTTTTAACAATAAAATCAAACTCTTTTCTACTTTTAATTTTGTTCATTACTTCACCCGCAACATTTCTTAAACTTTCTTCCACTTCCACATGGACAAGAATTATTGCATCCAATTTTATTCGGATTTTCCAAGTATGCCTGAATTATCATTTTTCTGTTTATAATTTCTTTTAAAATACGATACTTGTTTTGATCTTTTTTTATTTCTTGTAAAAAATCATCTCCAGTTTTTTCAGCGAGTTCACCTTCATTTTTTATTTCAAACTCTTTATTGTTTAGTCTTATGTATTCGTTAATTAAGTTCGTGTTTCTCAAAGCTTTGCGAATGTTGTTAACTTGCTTTCTCTCATAAATTTTATTTTTATCTTCCAGAAACAATATCTTGTCATAATGACCATCGTTATCGGTAATATCCAACAAATTCCCTGAAAGATCTTTCCAAACTGCATGGATTTGAGCTTCAATAAAAACCGAAGGCCATATTAAAATCATCCACCCATAAACAACTTCACCGCCAAATTCTGAACAATATTTTTTTACATTATTATAACAATCAAGCGATTCCGATTTTTCCCAGACTTCCACTTTTACTAATTGAGGAAATGTGTCTGAAACTACTTCCTTACAAAATTTTTGAACTAAGTTGTTGATTTTTAAAGGAGTTCTTTCTGTTAAATTCACTTCTTTTCCTTTATCAATTTACCAAAACCTGTCGGAATAATTTGGTGTTTCTGCATCCACTCAAGAGCTTTTTCGAATTCTTCTTCTGTGAATACCACTTTTTTTCTTTTACTCCACTCGAAAAATTCTTTTTTGATCTTATTCTTGTCAAATTCAAGTCCTTGAATTATATGATTGTTCCACACAGCATATATTGTTGCAACTGCTTCACAGAATTTTTCAGAAGCTCTTCTTAATAAATTAAAAAGATTGCTAAGCTTGTCTGATTTCTCACCAAAAAATCTCTGGAAATATTTATCAATATCTTCAACTTTTTCCATTGGACGGAATTTCAAGTTTTGGGGTTCAAACCACTTGTTTTTTTCAAGGTGGTTAAACACTGTGTGCATGAATCTGTTGTCATAAGGTCCTGCCGCTTCTTTGTAATAATTAGGAAGGAGTTCTTCTTCTGCAAGATGTTCTGCAAGATATTGAAGTTTCTGAAATTTTATATTGGAAAAGTTTTCGTCATCCTTGAATAAAGATACAATTTTTCCACCGAGAACCTGTTTTGCAAAACCTTTGCGATTTTCAGGAATTGAGGATGTGTCTTTTATCTGCAATTCTGCATTTAAACTAAGCTCCCCTCTAAACGCTCTCTGGCTCAAACTCCCGTACAGATTCTCCAACTCTTCCACACTTTTCTGATATTTTGCCTTTAACACTTCAACTTTATTAACTATTTTAGCAAATTGGTTTTGTAATTCAACAGGAGGTCTTCTTATTTTTGTTTCCTTTATTAATCCAAGATTTAATCCATTCATGATTGCGCCACGATTTTTATTGTTTAATTGTCTAAAAACATTTGGATCTGAGTGAACTGAGTAAGACAAGAATATTGGATTAGCAAGTTTTATATTTAGTGTAATTGCTGCGAGATGCTTAGTGTTAATAGATAAAGGGATGTTTTCAGGTATTACGGCTGATCTTCCAGTCGTCCCCATTATTGTTATTATAAC
>DAOQAY010000044.1:0-21527 GCA_035354435.1 bacterium | reverse complement strand
TCTTCCTATGAGCTTAACGGCAAATTCCTTTTTTCTGTTCTCTTTAGGATACTTAGCTTCGCCAATAAACCGGTAAAAAAGGCTAGCGGTTTTTAAATAAAATTCTTTGTTTACCACTTCAACAGAAAATCTGCTCTTTAAATCTTCAATATCTGAGATCGCTCCTTTTTTAATAAGAAATTCTTCAGGAGTCTTCACTTTTGCATCCGGTCCGAGATAAAAAGAAAATCTTTTCGGATTCGAGATCTCCTTTTTTGTTTTTTTCCCGACTCTTTTGTAATCAGTTGTCAAAAGCGAAAACCGATAATTATCACTGTTTAAAGACCTGAATATTATCAATGCGTTAGATGTCACAGTTTCGACATTATCTCTCATGAATTTGAATGCTTCACGGGTTAAAGTGACCCTCGGATCATTTTCGCTTTCATGTGTTATTTCATACAGAGCAATATCAAATTTTTCTGATTCACCAAGCTGCGTTATTGATATGATTTTATTAAGAGAAAAGTCGCTCGCAGTGAAAGATTTTCGTTTAATCCCAAAATCTATTCTTGGAAACATCGTGTTTCTGATGAAAGAAATAAATTCTTTTTCGTTATAAGGCGATCTGAAATCAATATTCATGAACCTCTCCGGTAAAATTATATCAGTTCTTCGGCAAGAATTATGCTCTCTCTGCCGCCATCTATTTCTCTGGCTCTTTTTCTAATTTTAGTCAAATACTCAATTGGAATCTCTTTTTCGAGAGCTTCAATTTCTTCCTTCTCATTTTCAGAATCAATATTTCTTATCATTTTCATATAATTTTCGGGAATTGCTTTCAATGTTGATACAGTATAAAGAAGTTCAGATAAATATTCCCTTTTTTCAGGGTTGGTATTTATAAATGATTTTATCGCAACAGTTGTTTCTGTCTGTTTTTTATCACCTTTTGAACTGGTGGAATAAGTAAAAAGATGGTTTTTTGTCTTCTGATATAAAGTATCAAAATTTTCCGAAACATTTACTCCTTTTTCTGTTATATCCGCTTCCATCAGTTTAAAAGCTGTTTCAATATTTATATCCTCTATCGTACCATCAGAATTTGAAAATTTAAAAGAGCACTCATCTCCCTTTCTTCCAAACACCAATACTCCTGATCTTGCAACCTGTTTTGTTCTTTTTACTCTGCTTCTGTATGGAATAGATTTTGCTTTTTCAAACATTCCGGGATCTGACCTCTGAATAAAATAAAGAAGATTCCTGTATTTTGCATCCCAGGACTCCTCTTCCTGAGCCTTTTTCTCTTCACAAAGCTTTTCAGCAAAATATCTGTTGACTTCCTCTTCATTTGTAAGAACCTTTGCATCTTCACCGATCAATGCATGAATCATAGCCATCTTAAATGTGGAAATAGTTTTTATTCCTGTTTCTTTTTCTCCTTTGTCTGTCGGAAAATAATTGTAAATCTTAAGTGCATCAAACATTTTACGGTTGATTCTGTTGATTCTGCCAATTCTCTGGATCACTCTTGTCGGATTGTAAGGAATATCATAATTAAAAATCGTTCCGGCACGATGCAAGTTATATCCTTCTGATATTGCATCTGTAGCAATAAGAATATCAAAATCGTTCAGCTTTTCCTTTTCCTCAATTCCGGCGTCAAAGTTTCTCTCAATCTTCTTCTTGTTTTCTTTCGTTGAGTCAGAAGATGTGTACTTCATCACTCTCAAACCGTATTGCAGCTTGCCGAAAAGGTAATTTACTGTGTCCGCAAACTCAGAAAAAACAATTATCTTTCTATCTGGCTCTTTCCTGATCTGTTCCTTTAAAATATTTGAAAATGCTTCGAGCTTCGGATCGGCTGAAACCTTTCCCCAATCTGTTCTAATTTTATTAAGAAGTTTTATATCTTTTTTCAAGTCAATAATAAAGTCATCATTCAAATCCTGACTCAAAAAAAAGTTATATCCCTTCTCTTTTAATGATTCAAGCAGTTCATTCACTTCCAGAGAAAACATTTCGAGTTCCTCACCATTACTGCTCAACAGTGACATTACATCTATTACACTTCCCCTTTTTCTTACAGGAATTTTACCTTTTTCAAGCCATTTTCTCATTTCATCAGAAGCAGAAAGAATTGAGTTGACTGACAGCCTGAATGCTTCGATTGAGCTTTCAAATCTTCTCACAAGAAGAGTTCTCATGAATCCTGCAATATGTTTCTGACCTTCAATCAAATATTCAAGATTTCTGTATTCAGCTTGAGTCATTTCCTTTTTCATTCTTTCAAGAGCTTCAGGTTTTAGATACGATAGCGGACGATATCTTGCACCTGTAAATCTTTCTTTTAAATTCTCTTTTTCTTCTTTTTTCGGGTATATTTCTTCAGTTGTCGATTCATAAAGCGGAGCAAGCTTACCAAGATTATAAGTTGCGAGTTCCGGTTCATTGACCACGGGGAAATAAATATCCTGCTTTTGAAGATCGCTCCTGTACTCTTCAATAATATCAAGATCTATACGGGTTCTTCTTATAACTACAGGAAAAATTATATCTCGAATCTTCATAGAAATCTTTCTTATTTCATCTTTCAGCTCAGAAATATCAATGCTTCCACTTCGATTCAGTTTCTGAAGTGTAGTGTATTCTTTTATAAGTTCCCTGAACGCTCCTGAAAGATTCTGCACAGTTCTTATCGTTGACTTTGCCGGGATCTGGAAAAGCTGAATAAGCGCAAAGACATCTTCAGGATTGTTGTTGAATGGCGTCGCTGTAAGAAGAATTACTTTATTACCCTGACACAGCTTGTGCAATAGTGCATAATCTTTTGTTTCCGGATTTCTATATCTTGCCGCCTCATCAATAATAATGAGATATTCTTCATCAAAAAAGTGTTTATTCAATGCTTCTTCAATTTTGCCACTGCTAAAAACTCTTGCATTGTAATTAAACTGCATCCGGTAGTTTTCCCATTGATCAGTCAGATGAGGCGGTGCAATTATTATCACAGGCAGCTTTAAATTATGTGCAACAGCAGATGCGATAACAGATTTGCCAAGTCCTACAACATCAGCAACGATAACCCCGTTATGTCTTTCAATTACAGTCAGTGCTTTTTGAATTGCATCGGACTGATACTTGAAGTTAGCATATTTTTTATTTATTTCATCAGGAAGTTTTATTAATTTATCCTGCTTTACAGAAAAATATTCAGACAATGCCCTGATAAAAAGAAGTATGGGGGCAGGAATTTTCTCTGTCCATATCTTTTCCTTAACTTCTGTGAAGAAATCGTCCTTGTTGTACTGTCCAACTATTTCAACTGAATTGTTCCACAGCTTTTCAAAAAGAGCCTTTGCTTCCTCAAAATCCCTGTTATCCCGGAACATCACATTTATTTCATTTCTTCCCGCAAGTCCGCTGTATGAAAAATTGCTTGAACCAGTAACAACAATTCCAAGATAATCCCCGTTTTCATTATGATTTTTGTCATTTTCGAAAACATACATCTTTGCATGATTAGGCTCTCTCGTTTTTCTTATTTCAAGAGACCCGTCTTTAATTTTATCCATAAATAGTTTTAGTTCTCTTTCCTGTCTGCTACTATCAAAACTGTCAGTCTCATTTATTAAAGTTGTAAGTTTTTCATAATATTCTTTTCTTATTTCAATGTCACTTCTCTCATCATCAATCTTTTTTATTAATGATATTTCTCTGAGTTTTCCTGAAATTAAAGTATCAATATCCATACCGACAAGAATTTTCATTTTCTTGCTTTTAATATCCTCAGAAAGTTTGGAAAATCCGCTGAAATAAAAGTAACCTACAAGAGCATATAAATTCTCGCAATTCGGAATAACATTGCGCATTTTATCAATTAAAAAACTCTGATCATTTGTTATCAACTTTCCTGACATTTGCCCTCTATTCCTCAACAATTTTCAATTAATATATCAGATTGAGCCTTATAGTAAATAAAAGAAAATACATATTTCAACCTATTTATAAATTTCGTTCTCAGGCTTGATATTGTAGAACGATTTCGGCGGCTGCGATTTAATTACAACTGATCTGCCTGTGACGGGATGGGGAAATGAAAGATATATTGAATGGAGTCTGACTCTCCGTTCGTACTTCGGATCGGCGCCGTACCGTCTGTCACCTACTATGGGACATCCGAGGTCTCTCATATGAACTCTGATCTGGTTCTTTCTGCCGGTATGGAGAATTATTTCAAGGACTGTGTAATTATCAATCGTTTTTACTGTACGGTATTCGGTTCTGGCGAATTTCGCGCCCGGAACTTCACTTTTCACGCTGTACATCCGCTGATTTTCGTCTTCCATAAGCCACGATTCTTTGATCCCTTCAGGCGGCTTCGGGCTTCCTTCTACAACCGCAATATAGCGTTTTTCAGTTTTATCCCAGTTATCACGAAGCTGCTCCATGGCCTTTTCAGATTTTGAAAAAAGAAGAACGCCTGACACTTCCTTGTCCAGACGGTGAACAACGAATACTCTTATGTGACCTTTACTATTATCTTTATACCAGTCAGATAAAATCGCACTGCAGCTCGGGGCATCATCCGCACTCGAAGTATTTATCCCGGCAGGTTTATCAATGGCGACAAAATGTTCATCTTCAAAAAGTATCTTGAAAGGAGCCGAATCTTTTTTCGTGTTCACAAAAGATGCCGATCCCACCTCGTCTCCAGGTTTCAGTGCAGTTGCAAAATGAGTCACAACTCGTCCGTTCACACTAATCCTGCCGCTGCCAAGCATCTTTTTTACCCTTGTATGCGGCGAATCCGGAAAAAGTTGTATCAGCAGTTCCATAATCGTAATATTTTCAGTCACTTTGTATTTCAAGTTCACTCCTTACAAAAAAATTGATCCATTATAGCGCTTAAAAAAGTTTTGAAAAACATATTTAGTCATACAGTGTTTTTCTGATAGCATCAGTACTTTCAACATCCATCTTTGAAAACACGAACCACTTTTTTCTAAAATCTTAATTGATTTGGAGATCGTATTAAGAAATCTGGGCATGGTTTGATTTTAACCGTAAAGAACAGCGTACTTCCCATACAGTCGGAAATAAAGAATTTATTGTGGATAGTGAAATTCTCGACTACCGGAATCTCATGGAATCAAAACTGCCGGATGGGATATAAATACCTGACTGAAGGATTGAACTGAAGAAACGGACTATTAAAACTTAGTATCCTGAATCGACTCAGTACCTACTCTTTCTTTATTATAAAACCTGTGCCATAATCTTTAAAATCATACTCCACACTTGCATTACCAGTATATTTTTTAAGCTCAGGATAAACCTCTTTATAAAAACGGAAATTGTTTCCAATAAAAAACTTTTCTTTTGTACTTATATTGCCTATCTGAGCTGCTTCACAATATCTTATCACAGGTTCAAATGGCATAAAATGTGCAGAAATTCCAGTACTACTTCTGCCAAACTTAAAATGATAAGCATGAAGATCCCTTTCGGGATTTGATTCTATCTTCCATAAAATGCACTGAGACAAAACAATATTAGCTGCGATAAAAATTATAAGTGACACTTTAAGAACAGCCGTATCTTTTACAATATTAAATGCAATATACAAAAACATAAGCACCGTAAGTATAAGATAATATCTGATTGATTCCTGTCGAGTATAAAGAACAATTGTTCCCATATAAAAAATTATAAAACAACTCATAAAATCTTTGTTTTTAAGGTTGTAAAATAATGTATAAACAAAATAAATAAAAATTGCCGAGCCTGTTATTATAAAGAAAATTTTTTGAAAATCAGAAATTTCATATGAAAAAATTCTTATAAAAACAATCCTTTGAACAATTGTATCCCAGAAAGAAAAGCCATGAAAAAACAAAAAAGAGGCAAAAATAAACAATGCTATCAAAGAAATAAATTGATCCGAAAGTTGGAATCTTTCCAAAAATTTCAACAAATATAAGATAATCTTCCTGATTTTAAAAATAATACAGCTTTCAAAAATGAGTAACACGAAAAAAATAAACGCAAAAAAATAATGGTGAGCTTTCCAGACAATATCCGCATAGTTATTCATAAAAACATAGAGAAAACAAATATTTATAAAAGCAACGAAAACAATACTGAACATTTTATCAATATCATGATATTGCTGCGAATTTGGCACAAAAATCCAGAAAAAAAGAGCAAAAAAAGCAGCAACAATAACACTCGAAAAAATAATATGATTATAACTTCCAGCCAAAGTTGATAACAAAAAAAGAAAAGTCCACAAAAAAACTTTTTTACCTGAAGAATTTATAAATAAAAACAGGGACATTGCAGATAAAACCATAAAAAAAAGAGTAAAAGAACAGACCTCCCATGAGACTTTGGCATAATTCATATAAAGAACAGACTGTGAAAATAACATAAGAAAAATCAGCGCCTCTTTAATTAATTTACGCCTGACCAAAAAAAGTGACAGACACAAAATAGAAAGAAAATTAAGCACAATACCGGTTATTCTAAGTTGAATAATGCCGAAACCGAAATATTTGAAAACACGCGAATTACAAAAAGCCTGAAAAATTCCGGTATATTTATTCATACCATAAGGTCGGTCTATATGTCCGGACTGCAAATAATTAATACCTTTCAAACCCAGCCATGACTCATCTCCGTGCAGTCCTATAGAACTTATATTTGAAAACAAATAAACAAATATTAAAATCAGCATAGAAGTCAGAACAAAAAAAATGCCATGTTTTTTTAATAAAAAAATGCTTCTTCTAAATTTTTCCAGACAATTAGTTAAGCACATTTTTTTAATCTCCTTTTCACAAACATACTTAATAATTCCAAATTCTTTTTGTAGTTTAAGTATATCACTCCTGAAGTTCAGACAGTATTATGAATTCTTCCATCATGGAATCAATTTTTGCCTGAAGTTCCTTGTACTGGGAAGAAAGTGTGTTCAGTTTTCCGAGATCGTTCCCGCAGTTGGTGAGGTCATCTTCGGTTCTGGCAAGCTGGGATTCCATTTCGGGGATAAGTTTTTCGAGTTCGGCAAGTCTGAGCCTTTGCGAATATGTAAGTTTTGTCTGCTCCGTTCCGTGTCTGGGTTTGAGCTGTTCATCTTTTTTCGGTTCTGTTCTTTTATCTTTCTTTTCTGATCGGCGTTTCTTTCTGATCTCGATCCAGTCAGAAGCTTTTCCGACAAAATTCTCAGTCTTTCCGGCATTTTCCAGTATCAGCAGAGTATCAATGGTCCTGTCGAGGAAATATCTGTCGTGACTTACGACAACCACAGGTCCGGTGAATGAATTCAGGAAATCTTCAAGCACCGAAAGGGTTTTTATATCAAGATCGTTGGTCGGCTCGTCAAAAATAAGGAAATTAGGATTGGACATAAGTATAGAAACAAGATAAAGCCGCCTTTTTTCACCGCCTGACAATTTTTCGATAGGGGTATAATGAAGCGCCGTGTCAAAAAGGAATCTTTCGAGCATCTGTGAAGCCGAGATAGTGCTTCCATCGGCCAGTGTGACAATTTCACCCTTTGATTTTATGAAATCTATCAGCCTTAAATTCCCGGGAAGCTCTCTTGCAGTCTGGTCGAAATAACCAAAAGCAGTATTGATACCAATATCATATCCGCCCGAGTCCGCTTTAAGTTTTCCGGAAATTATGTCAAGCAGTGTGGTCTTTCCGGAACCGTTATTTCCCACAATACCGAGCTTTGTGTCTTTTTTAAAAGTATATGTGAAATCCTTTATTAACGGCTCGTTATCCCAAGAAAACGAGATTTTGCTCATTTCAAGGATCTTCTTTCCTGTCCTTCTTCCTGCGATCGAAAAATCGAGTCCTTTCTCCTCTTCAGGTTTTTCCCTTGCAACCATATTCTTTATAGATTCTATTCTGTCTTTTGATTTTGTCGCTCTGGCTCTCGGACCTCTGGCAAGCCATTCGAGTTCTCTTCTTAGAATCGATTTTATCCTGTCTTCGTTTGCAAGCAGCGAGTTTGTATGTTCCGCCTTTTTCTTCAGATAAAAATCGTAGTTGCCTTTATACTGGAACATTTTTGACCCGTCGATCTCATAAATAGAATTGCAGACCGAATCGAGAAAATACCTGTCATGAGTCACCATCACAACCGCTTTTTTGGTCTCTTTCAGAAATTCCTCAAGCCAGATTATGGTATCAATATCAAGATGGTTTGTAGGCTCATCAAGCAGGAGAAGATCAAAATCCTTAACAAGTGCCTGAGCCAGTGCCACTTTTTTAAGCATACCGCCGGAAAGTTCACCCATTTTTTTATTGAGATCATCAATTCCAAGCTGATCAAGCACTGCTTTTATTCTATTACGGTATTCGGCATGTTCATCAATATTTACAGAATGTTCTTCAAGTTTCTGATATTTAAATATATGAAACTCCACAGTATCTTCATCTCTGTAGACCGGGATCTGTTCAAGAAAAGAAACCGACATTGACCTGTTGCGTGATATTGTGCCCTTTTCAGCTTCTTCGCTGCCTGCTATTATCTTCAGAAGTGTTGATTTTCCACATCCGTTCACTCCGACAAGACCCACTTTCTCACCTTCGGCAACACCCATGGTAAGATCTTCAAAAAGCACTCTTTCGCCTTTTATTGAGGTAATATTGCTTAAAGAAATTAAATTCATCTTAACTCTTGTTTTTTGAGATACTTACCGCAAGCCGACTCTTTTGAATCGTAGATTTCATCAATCTGTTTTACCATACTGGAACTTTTTTCAAGATATTCATTTTCCTCTTTGGCTTTTTTAGCGACATCCATGCTCTTTAAAAGAATTTTTCTCGATTTCTTGAGCAGATTTGCCGTTTTATTCCACAGTTCACACTTATATATCTCTTTTTCCTCATCATTCAACTCTTCAGGAACGGGATAACTTTCCATTTCCGAATAAAGATCCATATACATTCTGGATATTTCAAAGGCACTGGCATTAGACCAGAAAACAACACCGACATTGATTGATTTTATAAATTCTTTCTGGGCTTCAACAATATTTCTGCATTTTTCAGTAAGAGTTTCAATAGTGCTGTCAATCCTTATTTTACTGAAATCATAAACGAAACTGATTGCCGAGACATAATCGGCAAAAGCCAGATCTGGAATATAAACCGCTTCATACCTAGGATATTTCTTTCGGATCTCAAAATCCCAGTATTGAGCAAGTTTCCGTCCTTCATCTGGTTTGCCTGTCATTATAAGAGCTTCTGCCATCCTCAAAGACATTTCTGTCATCAATTTCTCATTAAGACGGCCTGAAAAATATGAGTTCACCGCCTTTTCTGTTTCCGAAAGAACAGCATCCCATTTCCCGGCTTTTTTTAATGACTCCATATAATTCAGGAAAGCATCTGTTCTGTCAGAAACCTTTTCAAAAAGAGTGAACGCTTTTTCAAAATGTATTGCGGCATTATCCCATTCAAAAAGTTTCATATTGATAAGACCCAGATTGTAATGACAGAACTGAATGTCTTCATTATCAGGATCTTCATTGATTATTTTCATATATAAGTCACTGGATTCACTGTATTTTCCAAGATCGAAATATTTGTTAGCCATATCAAAAAGAAATTTAAAATCTTCACTGTTTTCCTGTTTTGCATCAATGAGTTCCTTAGCAGTGCTCGGCGTTACAAAAATAACAATTTCAGGAGATATCTTTTTAACTGCCGGCTCTTCTTTCCCGGTTCCAGTTGAAGCGCATCCGGCAATTATAAAAATAAGAATTAGAAGAAAATATTTCATTATCCATCCCTGATCAGTAAATTTTTACGACTTCGGTCCCCGGGTAGTATCTTTTAAGCATGTATTTGAAATCATGACCTTTTTTTCCAAGAGATATAGCTCCGATCTGACTCATTCCCACACCATGTCCCCAGCCTGCTCCTCTGAACACCCACTTTCCATTCTCATTTTTAACAATAAAAGCTGAGCTGTACATGTTTTTAAGCAATCTTCTTATATTAAGTTCGCCATAAACTGTCTGAGAACTGATATCTCCGATAAATTCTATCTTAAATATTCTACCGGATGTACCCCTTTTAAGTGCATTTATTTTTTTCAGTTTTCCAATATTCAGACTTTTTTCAAGAAGAGCGTCTATCTCATTCTGAGAAAATTCAACAGTCCACCTGTGTTTTTTATTCATCGGAATATTGTCTTCTCCGAAATCTGAATCAAGGAACTTTTCAAAATCGCTTTCTTTTGTCAGATCAAGCGCCGGAGGAATATCCCCATCCCATACACCGGAAAGATACGGTTTTTCAGCTGTAAACCACACATTCATAATATTTTCCGTCCTTCCGCCTGAACTTGAACAGTATGGAGCTCTTGCGATATACGATCCGTCATAGAGAATTATCTGCCCGTCAGTCTGTTTAACCGCATCATTAAATTTCTGATCTATTTTTGTGTTCCACAGCACCTTCTGACAGTGCACTTCACTACAGATGTGCCACGGCTCGGCAACATGTCGCTTTCCGAGCTGCATGAAAATATCTGTACGGGCAGCAACAGCCTGAGCTTTGAGGGTTTCAAGAGGAGCAGAAAGGAACATTTCACCCGGAAGTATCTTTTGAATGAGATTTTCGACTGAATCTTCTCCGGCAAGTTCAAGTTTCGAATCAGATGAAGCTGTTATAAAAAAACTGTTGATACCGCTATATTTATCATTACCTGCCGACATCTGTGCAGCATTATTGTTTTTTATAAAAACGATTTTTCTGCAATTGACAGTCTCACCTTTTGATGTCTTTACCGATATTTCAGAATCTGCCGTTTTTGTAAGAACAGGTATAAGAAAGATATTATTTTCAGGGAACATTTTTCTATATTTTTCAAGAGTTTTCTCTGATCCGGCTTTATCCAGCAGTCCCGGCAGAGCAATAAAATACTCCCTGTTATCAATCCTTGATGCATTTATTGAAAAAATAGCTCCGTGAACATAAACCTCTGTACTTACTTTTGCCGATTCATTCCATTTCAGGATTATTGATTCGTAGTTCTTTATTTCGCTCATGGAAAGCTCTGTAAAAACCAGTTTGTACTTTACTTCAGCGGGAAAGAAACTTTTGACATTCAGCGTGACTGAATCTGCCGGATAATCATGACCATTACAGGAAATACTGGAAATATCTTTTATCTCAAGACCGGAATTGTAAGTTTTAATGTGCACCCTGACAAAAGGAATTCCATTTTGAAAAGTAAATGATGCACCATACATAAAATCGAATTCACTGTCATAGCTTCCTGCCGAAACAGGAGAAAGACATATAAAGCTAAAAATTAACAATATCAGGCTGTTCTTCAATATCTACCACCCCGTTCAATCCGACATCACAAAAAGTCCCTTCATAAAGATAACTGTATATCAGAAAGTATCTGAGCACCTTCTTAACATAATTGCGAGTCTCCTGATAAGGAATCATTTCAATAAAAAGATAATTGTCCATACCTTTATATTTTTTTACCCATTCAGTGACACGGTGAGGACCTGCGTTATAAGCCGCAATAGCTGCAATGTAACTTCCGTCAAACCGCTTCAATAGTTTAGAAAGATACCATGCCGAAGCTTTCATGCTTTCATACGGGTTAAACGGATCTTTGATCTTTATGCCACCGTATTTGCTGATCTTTTCAAATGTATCAGGCATGACCTGCATCAAACCGAGTGCCCCGACAGGCGAAACGAGATTGTCACGGTAGAATGTTTCCGCCCTCATAATTGAATAAATGAGCTGAGGAGGTATATCGAATTCTACGGAAAGCTTCATGATGTCTTCAAAATAAGGAGTCGGATATATAGATCTCCACTCGTCAGCTTTGCCATAGTGAGGTGAAAATGTAAGATCCTGCGAAACTGCATTATAATTACTGTCTGCGATGTCACCTGTTTTTCCCAGATATCTTATGAGAACACCGTTCATCTTCAATTTGAAATCAGCAATTTCGGTCTTTAACGGATCTATAACTTCTTTATCAGGAACTTTTACAAATGTATTCGGATCACCGTTGAATTTCAGGATCATGTTCATTGCGTCCAGATAAAATAAAGCTCCGTCCCTGACACCGGAATTAAGAAAATAATCAATCATTACAACATACTCGTTGTTTTTTATCTTTTTTGGAAGCAGATTCATCTTCTCCAGAACCGGACTTTCATCTACCGAAAGCTCGACTCTGTTCTTCCTCCATTTTTCAACAAAGCTGTTATTGCTGTGATCAGGCTTTGTCTTGAATTCATTCCTGTTAATAAGACTGTAATAGGCAAAATCATAATAACTTATAAACTGTTTGTTTATTTCAGGTGAACAGACTTCCTCTGACCCGCAATCAAAATCGATATCCGATGAAAGAAGGCAGAAGTTATTAAGTCTGTCAATAAGCGCTGCCAGCTCCAGCATATCATTTAAAAGTCTGGTTCCGCCATGATATTTCGAAGCTGAAAAAGAGCTGTCAAAAATGTAATTTGACCATAAAGTGAAAGTATAAAGCTGACTTCCTTCGCTCAGATATATCAATCCAAGCTTGTAAAGAGCTGTCAGAAAATATTTTGATTCCTGATCATTAAGCACGATTCTTTCGAGAATCGCCCTACCATTCTCAGCAAAACCGCTGTCAAAATAATTCAATCCTGCAAAAAACTCCAGCTTATCCTTTTTTGTTTCAGGAAATTCAATTGCAATATTGAGGGCAAATTCCGAAGCTTTTTCAGGCTGATTAAGAAGATTAAGTATTTTAAATTTTTCATTGACCAATTGAAACTTCAGGTCAATATCAATATCTTTCCTCACAAGTTCCCTTTCAACAATATTCAAAGCATCGCCATACCGGTTTTTCGAGATCAGATATTTTATTATCTCAAAAACAGCCGGAGATGACAGTTTCATAAAGTCATCATTGAAAATTCTGTCAAAAACAGAACTTTTCCTCATTATTGCAAGCCATCTGCTGTAATATGGTGAAGCTGCGCCAGGATAGCCGCCTTTTTCTCTAAGATAGACAAATCTTTTAATGATCTCAGGCATTAAGACGCTTCCCTCAAATTTCTCTGCAAATCCGATATATTCCTCAAAAAGTGCATTTTTTGCAACACTTTCCTTCTCAAGTGCCAGTATCCTGTTGTATGAAGCGAACACCGAAGTCTTTTCAGCAGTGCATCTGTCATATATCTCAAGAGCGCTGTCATACTTCTTTCGGTAGAGAAAAATATCACCTCTGATGCAGTCAATACCGCTGTAGAGATAATAGACAGGAAAGTTCTCTTTTATCGAATCAAGCATGTCAACAGTCTGATTAAACCGCTTTCTGGCAAACATCGATTTCATTAAGAGAACTCTGTAATAAAGAGAATTCTTTAGATTGGATGGAAGTGAATTTATCGATTTTTCCAGTTCATCATATCTGCCTGATTTGTATAACACATCGATTTTAATAGCCAGACCGTGCGCCATATTTTTAAAAGTGCTTTTTTCAATATTACCAAGAATGAGATTGAAATCTCCGCTTTTATAAACCTCTTTCATACATTGTTCTGATATTTTTTCATCATTCATACATTCAGGGTAGCCATATATCCCGGCAGATATAGAAAATATGAATATAAAAACAGCAAATCTGCTCATTTTGAACCCTCAAAACCTTGTTTTTAAGGGTATTCCAAATTCGAATCAAGGTCAACAAAAAAAATCGAGTTGAATTTAATATAGAAAATCGGTATCAGAGTGATTTTTTCACCTTTTCCCAGTAAGCGAGAATTTTGGATTCATATCCTGCATTTTTCATATTATAAAAGACTTCCGGCACACCGTCGCCGGGGAAATATCTCTGTGATATCCATCCGTTTGAAAAATCATGCGGATATTTATAATTCCCTTTTTCTTCTTCAGGTGCAAGAGAAGAGTCATTTATCAGGGCCTGAGGCACTTTAAGATCCGGATTGTCCTTATAGAAAGTCTCGGCAGCTCTCAGAGCCAGATAACTTGAATTTGATTTAGGAGCGGTAGCAAGATATGTTACAACATGGCTCATTATTATCCTGCCTTCCGGAAAACCTACCGCTCTGAATGCATCAAGACCGGCAACTGCTATCTGAAGCGCTCTCGGATCGGCATTTCCAATATCTTCAGAAGCAAAGATAATCATTCTCCTCAGAAGGAATAAAGGATCATCTCCGCTTTCAACCATCTTTACCATGTAATATAAGGCCGCATCAGGATCGCTCCCTCTTAAACTCTTGATAAATGCTGATATAATCCGGTAGTGGAAATCACCAGACTTATCATATTTCTGAGGATTTTCAATAAGTTCCAGCACTCGTTCTTTCGATATCGAGACTCTGTCACTTAAATAATATGCACTTTCGAGTATTGACAGCCCTATTCTTATATCTCCTTGGGATTCCTGAGCTATTATTTTTACAAGATCATCTGAAATATTAACAGAAAGATACTTTTTAGCTCTGTTTATCATTATCGAAATATCTTCAGGTGAGATTTTCTGGAATTTAATGCTTCTGGCGCGGCTTAACAAGGCCCCGTTTATATAAAATGACGGATTTTCTGTTGTCGCTCCGATAAAAACGACGCCTGCGTCCTCAATGATCGGAAGAAAAGTATCCTGCTGAGCTTTATTGAACCTGTGAACTTCATCGATAAAAACTATCTGTTTCTGGGCGAAGATAGATTCTCTGTCTTTATATATTAATTTCCTTATTTCAGCCGCACTGTCTTTAACCGCTGAGAATTGATAGAGTTTTGCACCGTACTGTCTTGCAATTATGCGGGCCGCTGTAGTTTTTCCTGTTCCAGGAGGTCCGAAAAATATCATTGACGGAAGATATTTATTATCAAGAAAAGAACTTAGAAGCTTTATGACATTCGGCTGTCCAACGATCTCTTCAAGCGATTCGGGTCTTATGATTGAATACAGCGGTGATGAAAGAGTGATCATTATTTCTTTTCCGGAACAGAACCGTCAGGGTTCGACCCTTTCATTTTTATGTTATACTCCTTTTTCATTTCCTCTACCTGAGTCCTGTTCAAGAACAGCTCTTTCCATTTATCAGGAACGGTAACAGAACCGTCCATTCCCAGAACTGCAAAAACAACATCAGGATTCGAATCCGAAAACGATTTTATATCTTGCTTATCGGAAATGAACAGTGAGTATGAATACATTCTGGCCCTTACCGGATCAGTATCAAGAACCAGTGCAGTCATATTATTTTCTGCCGATTTGCCGGTTCTCCAGTCGACAGGAAGATCATACTTTTTGCTGATGGTAATATTTGCGGGATCAAAAATATAATTTTTCGAAGGGAACTCCTTTAATAATGATTCGAAATATTCATTTTTCTTCACCTTGTCACCATTCAGCGAGGCAACTTCACTGCGGATTCGCTTTGTAACTTCAGGCATTTCATCAACAATCAGCTCTTCATTCTTTCTCGTAACAACAAAATAACCTTCTTCAGGAAGCAGTTTGATCGCCCCTCTGCATTTGTCAGTTATTGCAAAAGGGTCATCAATAGAAACAGTCCATCTGATGTATTCAGGAGGCAGTCTCCACATTCCGTGTCTGTCACCCAGAAATATAAGATAGTTAAAATTATCCTTAGGAAGTTTTTCCTTTAATTTTTTCAAAAAGAGCGCTTCTTTAAAAAATGAAAGTTTTATTCCGGTATTTACATTTTTTATAAATACACTCTTTTCAGCTTCGTTCAGCTCTATATTCCCGATCGTCGTATATTTGAAAAATCCTTCCATAGACTCACTTTTAGGCAGATTCGATTTTGAATAAATTTCCATTGCCTGCAAAATTGAGATCAGCAGCGCCTGTCTGTCTGTCTGCGGAAGTGAACTCGGATTTGAAACAGCCTTATCAAGCAGTTTGTTGATATCTTCATTCCCGAACACCTTTATCTTTGCAACAACATTGTCAACTGAGCCGACTATTTTTGTTTTTTCCTTGGTTAAAGATTCAAGCACTTTTGTTTTGTTTTCAGCTTCAACAGGAGAAAGAAAAGGTGAATCATAAAGATAATTTATATATATCTTTGCAATTTCCAGTGCTCGTTTTTTGATTTTATAATTTTTAAGGGAGATCTCCCAGAAATCAAAAATCTCTCCGGCAGCAATGTTATAAAGTGTTTTTTCTGATATTTCGCGACCTTGTTTTATAAGATCATAGATGTCTGGAAATGAAGAAAGATTCACTTTCTGCTTAATAAATCCATTGTTCGCATCAGGAGTATTGATCCACTCCTCTATTTTCAACATTTCATTAACTTCGTTTTCAGACTGTGTCAATTTGCTGCGAAAGTCCTTATTCCAGAAATCATACCCGAGATTGGTAGCTCTGATAACAAGTTTCATGTCGTTGAATACATTGTAAGTTATAGGAGATTCAACAAAATAATCCTTATAGTATTCAGAATACTTTTTTGCTGAAGCGAACCTGTCAAAATTATTAGCAGCAGTCCACTTGATCATAAAAAAAAGGAATAGACCTCCAATGGCAAGAAGAAGAAAAAAATACTTTGACAGAATTGAGTCCTTTTTGTTTCTGGCGAGTTCTGTGGCCCGCACTCTTCTGCGAGGAGACATTACTTGTTCTCTTCGATTATTTCCAGAACTATTTTCTGATTCTGACGACTTGCTACTGCACTTAAAAGTGTCCTCAGAGCATTTGCTGTTCTGCCGCTTTTTCCGATAACCTTTCCGACATCTCCGGGGGCAACCCTGAGTTCGATAATGGCAGTGCTTTTTCCTTCGATAAAGCTTACATCAACTGCACCAGGATTGTCTACAAGCTGTCTAGCAATGAATTCAATAAATTCCTTCATAGTCCCCTCCATAAATTGGGATGAGAATCAAAAAACAAAAATCATATCACTGGAACATTAGTAGCTTCTATTTTTACACAATATGAATAAAATTGCAATTTTATGTGAAATATTAGTTAGTTTCTTCGTTGTCAGTAGCTTCAGCAGAAGAATCTTCCGGGCTGTCTTCAGGGTCTACTATTTTTGTAATAGAAACAACATGCTCTCCTTCTCCGACTCTGAACAGTCTGACACCCTTAGTGTTTCTTCCGATAATACTTATACCACTGACAGGTATCCTTATAGCCTGACCGTTTGAAGTGATAAGCATTGCTTCATCGGACTCGTTGACTTTAAGAACACCTACGACATAACCGTTCTCCGGAGATGTTTTTATCGTAATGATACCTTTGCCGCCACGGCTCTGAAGCCTGTAATCATCAATCGGAGTCCTTTTCCCAATACCTTTGTCCGTTATGCTCAACAATGTTGTATCCGGTTCAATCACATCCATTGTCACGACTTCATTCTCTTTGCCGAGTCTGATGCCTCTGACACCGGCAGCAACTCTGCCCATAGGTCTGACATCTTTTTCATTGAACCTGATGCTGAGTCCGAGCTTGGTTGCAAGAACGATATCTTCACTTCCGTTGGTGATCTTGACTTCTATCAACTCATCGCCTTCGTTCAGTCTGATCGCTTTTTTGCCATTGGTTCTCTGGATCGAGTATTCCATAATATCAGTCTTTTTAACTGTTCCTTTCTTGGTTCCCATGATTATATACTGACCTTCAACAAATTCCTTGATCGGAAGAATTGCGGCGACTCTTTCATCTTTTTCAACATTTACAAGATTAATTATCGGTTTTCCACGGGAATTTCTTCCTGCTTCAGGAAGCTGATACACTTTTGACCAGTAGACTTTTCCGTATGAAGTGAATATCAGAAGAAGTGTGTGACTGCTTGCAACAAAGATATTTTTAACATAATCGTTCTCTTTCGGATTGATCGCATTAATACCTTTACCACCCCTCTTCTGTTTTCTGTAGAGGTCAAGCGAAGTTCTTTTGATATAATTCTCGGTCGTCAGAGTCACTACCATATCTTCATCGGCAATGAGGTCTTCCATATCAAGATCGCCTTCATAGTTTACGATGTCGGTCTTTCTCTCGTCCCCGTACTTTTCCTTTATTTCCTTAAGCTCATCTTTGATAACACCCATTAAAGTCGATTCATCGGCAAGTATCTGGTTGTACCATGCTATCTTTTTAAGCAATTCCTCTAATTCAGCAACGATCTTATCTCTTTCAAGACCGGTAAGTCTGCTGAGTTTCATTTCAAGAATCGCAACAGCCTGAGGTCTGCTGAAAGCGAAACGGCTCATAAGTCTGTTTCTTGCATCATCTGTTGATGCAGATCCTCTGATTATTGCAATTACTTCATCAATATTGTCAATCGCTTTCTTAAGACCGTCTAAAATATGAGCTCTCTTTTCAGCTTCGGCAAGTTCATAGCGGGTCCTTCTTGTTACAACATCTTTTCTATGAAGAATAAAATAGTGAATTGTGTCTTTCAGATTGATAGTTCTCGGAACTCCGTTGCAGATCGCAAGCATGTTGATACCGAAAGAAACCTGCATCTGTGTCATTTTGTACAATTGATTGAGCAGAATGCTTGCATCAGCATCTTTTTTCAGTTCAATGACAACCCTGATACCCCTTCTGTCAGATTCATCTCTGATATCATGAATTCCTTCTATTTTCTTATCTTTCACAAGCTCGGCGATCTGGATTATCATATTTGACTTATTGACCTGATAAGGAATTTCATCAATAACGATTCTGTCTCTTGAATTGGAATTGTCTGCTTCTTCAATAGAAGCTTTTGAACGGATCTTGATGATCCCTCTTCCAGTTTCATAAGCAGATCTTATGCCGGCTCTGCCGAGAATTGTAGCACCTGTCGGGAAATCGGGACCTGATACAAATTCCATGAGATTCAAAACTGTAGCATCAGGATTATCGATAAGATGAATAACAGCGTTTATTATTTCAACAATATTGTGCGGCGGAATATTACTCGCCATTCCGACTGCTATACCGCTGGTGCCATTAATGAGAAGTGTCGGTATTCTTGTCGGCATGACTTCCGGTTCTTTCAGACTGCCGTCGTAGTTATCACGCATATTTACAGTATCTTTATCAATATCGGCAAGTATCTCGCTTGATATTCTTGCCATTCTCGCTTCGGTGTATCGCATTGCAGCGGCACTGTCTCCGTCAATAGATCCGAAGTTACCCTGACCGTCAATAAGCACATATCTCATTGAGAAAGTCTGTGCCATTCTGACCATTGTTCCATAAACAGCGGCATCACCGTGAGGATGATATTTACCTATTGTGTCTCCGACGATTCTGGCTGACTTCTTATAAGAGGAGTTCCATGTGTTCCCAAGCTCTTTCATGGAAAAAAGAACCCTGCGGTGAACAGGTTTCAAGCCGTCTCTGACATCAGGAAGAGAACGATCCATTATAACACTCATCGCATAATCTATGAAAGCAGTTTTCATAGATTGTTCTATTGCGACATCCTTTATCTTTCCGTGTATTACTTCTGTCATGTATTTCTCCCTTATTACAGATCTATTGTTGCGTTAAGTGCGTTCTCTTCGATAAAACGCCTTCTCGGTTCAACATTTTCACCCATAAGTACATCAAAAATCCTGTTTGCCTCGGCCGCATCTTCCGCTCTAACTCTCAAAAGAACTCTGTTTTCCGGGTTCATCGTCGTCTCCCACAACTGTTCAGGATTCATTTCTCCGAGACCTTTATATCTCTGGATCTTCTGACCTTCACGAGCTATGGAAAGAACTTCCATCAGAAGCGGTTTCCAACCCGAGATTTTCAATTCTTCATCTTTCGATTTGTTGATCAGCGTAAATTCACAGCAGCCCATTTCCGCGATCTTTGCTTTAAATGAATTTATGAGAACTATTTCAGAATTATTAAGATACTTATAATCTATACTTGTGACCTTTTCAACACCGTTATTTGTTGTAAAAATCTTCATTTTGAATTCGCCCTGATATCTCTGATTTTCCTCAAGCTCCATTCTGAATGGTGCTTTACTCGGAAAATTAGTTTCCAGATGAGTTTTTATAAGTTCCCATTTCGACCACAGATTGGTTTCAGACTTAAAATCATCAACTATAAATTTTGTTGTATCAGCAATGGACTCTACCACTGCGGAATCATAAATGAATTCTATCTTTGAAAGATTGTCGTTAAGATCAACCAGAATTTCAACAAACTTTTGCAGGGCTTCCTCTTTGTAAAGTTTATCTCCTATTTTCATTTCAAGACCTTGAACCCCGGTGTTTACAAGATACTGTTGAAATTCCTTTTCATCTTTTACATAAGTTATCTTCTTATTTCTTGTAATTCCATAAAGAGGCGGCTGTGCGACATAAATATAACCTTTCTCAATCATTTCAGGCATATATCTATAAAAAAGAGTTAGAATAAGCGTCATAATGTGAGCACCATCAACATCGGCATCTGTCATTATTATTATTTTATGGTATCTGAGTTTGGCAATATTAAACTCATCTTTGCCGATACCTGTTCCCATTGCAGCAATAATTGTCAGAATAGCTTCACTTTTCAACAGTTTATCAAGTCTGGCTTTTTCAACATTAAGTATTTTGCCACGAAGCGGAAGTATTGCCTGATTGGCTCTGTCCCTGCCCTGTTTTGCAGAACCGCCCGCAGAATCTCCCTCAACAAGATAAAGCTCTGATTTAGCCGGATCTTTTTCCTGACAGTCAGCAAGCTTTCCAGGGAGAGTGGTATTTTCAAGAGCACCTTTTCTTCTTGTCATTTCACGGGCTTTTCTTGCTGCTTCTCTTGCCACAGCGGCTTCCATGATCTTATCGACAATAATATTTGCAATATCCGGATTTTCCGCAAGATAAGTTCCAAGAATATCAGAAACAGCACCTGAAACGAATGTCTGTATCTCTGAACTTACAAGTTTGTCCTTTGTCTGTGAACTGAACTTCGGATCGGCCATTTTTACTGAAAGAACAGCTGTAAGACCTTCTCTTATATCATCACCGTTTATTGCGATCTTTGCATTCTTACGGTTCTCAGTTATATAATTCTGGAAAACTTTGGTTATTCCGAGTTTGAATCCGGAAAGGTGGGTTCCGCCATCCCTGTTAGAAATGTTATTTGTATAGCAGAGTGTCTGTTCCTGATATGAAGTTGTCCATTGCAAAGCAAGGTCTATCGTCATGTTTCCCTGATCCTTGTGTTTTGAAACGGTAATAATATCAGGATGTAACGGAGGTCTCGCCTCATTAAGATATTTAACAAATTCCTGAATTCCGCCATCATAATGGAATTCAAATTCCTGTCCTACTCTTTCATCAAGAAGATATATTTTGACACCGCTGTTAAGGAAAGCCATCTCTCTCAATCTTTTAACAACTCTGGGAAGAGAGAACTCTGTCATGGTAAATATCTGGGAATCTGGCTTAAATGTGATCTTGCTTCCTCTTTCCGTTGTTTCGCCTATCTTTTTCAAGGGAAATTGAGGTACTCCTCTTACATATTCCTGATAATACACACCGCCCTGCCTCTTGATCTTGAGGTGAAGCCACTCTGA
>DAOQAY010000043.1:20571-21903 GCA_035354435.1 bacterium | reverse complement strand
TGAGCGATAACGAATATATGGCTTTTTTTAAAGAATTACTTTCAAAAACCGGAACAGGAATCAAAGAACTTGAAAAACAAGAAACGAAATACTCAGAAAAAGATTTTCCAGACGGATTAAACGAAGAAACCAAGTCGAAACTGCTTAATATGCCAAAAATTGATGTTTTTACAAAACACAGCAAATTTAATAGTGATGGAAAAATCATTGGTGAAGCCGTTTTTAATATGGAAAATCAGGAATCTGAAGGAACACACCAGCTTTTTTGTTTAGCAGGACCATTGTTTGACACCATTAAAAACAATAGAATTATGATTGTGGATGAATTTTCAACTAAACTTCATCCTAAACTCGCCAGAGCCGTCATTGATTTTTTCCATAATATTGGAAAGGGAGCAGAGTTTTCTAATTCAAGCGCACAATTGATTATCGCAACACACAACACCGATATTATGACAAACCGTTTTTTCAGAAGAGACCAGATCTATTTTGTTGACAAAAACAATAAAGAATCCAGCACATTGTATTCTCTTGCCGACTTCAAACTTGGTAAACCCAGAAAAGATGCTTCGTTCAATAAAGACTATATTGCTGGAAAATATGGAGCAGTTCCCTCTATTGGTAGCCTTGACGATCTGAGGGAGTTGATAAATGGGAAGTGATAATATTTTCTGGAAAGATAAACAAAGAAAGGAAGATTTAAAAAGAAAAAAAGAAGCCAGAAAACCAGCTCAAACTTTTCTAATTGTTTGTGAAGGAGAGAAAACGGAACCGAACTACTTCAGGTCTTTTAATCTTTCCAATGCGACCGTAGAAATTGATGGAACCGGAAGAAATACAAAAAGTTTAATAAAATATATCGAAAAAACCTATGATATTAAACAATTCGATCAAGTCTGGGCGGTATTTGACAAAGACAGCTTTTCTAACGAAAACTTTAATGCGGCAATAAAAAAAGCCCATAAAAAAAAGATGAAGGTTGCATATTCAAATGAAGCTTTTGAACTCTGGTATCTACTTCATTTTCATAATTACAATACTGGAATGTCGAGAGATCAATATAAAGAAAAACTAACTGAAACCCTTGGTCATGAATATAAAAAAAACAGTACAACAATGTATGAAGAAATAAAAAACAGGCAGGCAACTGCAATAAAAAACGCAAGTAAGTTGCTAACAAATTTCTCTCGTGGCGAAACACCATCGCAAAGGAATCCGTCAACCACCGTTTTTATGCTTGTTGAAGAAATGAATAGATATCTGAAATGAATTTTCACCTTTTTTCCCCTGAATTCTCTGCACATTCTGAAGGAATAAGAGTTGAAGTGAAGT
>DAOQAY010000043.1:0-20471 GCA_035354435.1 bacterium | reverse complement strand
GGCGTGTTCCTCTTTAAGTTCCTTTAACTTCTGGTTAATTGCTTCGACTGAAAGATTTTCAGTTTTCATTTTTTCCCCCTGAAAGTTAGTTTTTAACATATAGCTCGTGCGTTCCATCAATATTTGCCGGATGTGTCACATAATTGAGGATCATCGGTTCATTTGAAATATCAACTGTCCGGAAATCTCTCAATTTTCCAAAGGTCTCATCTTCAAACACAAAACGGTCTGAAAACATTCCTTTTATTTTAAAAAATCTGCACAGATCATTTAATAGCTCCGGGGAGCCGCTGACCGGAGAAATGATTTCTGCGTCAGATCCTGCAATATGTTGAATTTTTTGAGCCAGATCTTCAAACGGACTTTTAGTAAACATATCTTCGAAAACAGGATTCAATTCCTGATCATATACAGAAACAAAGTATTCACCTCTGTTAAAAGGAATTGCAACTATCTTAAATAATTCAGGATCTCCTTTATGCAGACTTGCAAAGATCCTTGAAGATGAAACCGTTTCAACATTTTTAATCCCGAAAGAATAAATAAGCGCCATAAAAAAGGAAAGACCTGATTTTATTCCTGTAAATGATCCCGGACCTGTTCCGATCACTGTTCTGACAGCACCGGCACCATTAAGCAGATCTCTAAGCCAGACAAAATCAGCAGGCATTTTAACGCTCATTTTTGATTTTTCGTAATTGCATATGGTCATAAATTTTCTGTCATTTATCACCCCGAAGGTGAAGACATTTAAAGAAGAAGAATCAAATACGAGAGTGTTTTCCAACTAACCACCTAAAAACATTGAAAAATATCTTGTGACATCATTAAAAATCGCATAAACCATTAAAAGAAGAAGAAGAGCCATGCCAACCATCAGCATTTTCTCCTTGACCGAAACCGGAATCGTTTTCTTAAAAACACCTTCAAGAGTATACATTACAATATATCCTCCGTCAAGAACCGGCACCGGAAAAAGGTTTATGATTCCGAGATTTATGCTTATGACAGCAAGAATATAAAGAAAATGTTTAAATCCCGCTTCAGCAGCCTTTTTGGAAATATCAAATATCATGATTGGACCGCCGAGACTTTTCGATGACATTTTCCCGGTTATCAGATACCAGAAACCTTTAAAAGTCGTTCCGATAATATTTACAGTCTGCTCAACCGAATATTTGAGAGAAAAAAGTGCAGGATTCGCTCTTTTGGCAAAAACTTCCGGGGCATCATAATTAAAGGCAAACTGCGCTCCCCATTTAACCGTTCTATCTTTCATACCTGTGAATTGATTCTCTTTTTCCTCAATATCAACTTTGAAATTCACGGTCTGAGGAACATTGTTCCTGACAAGCCTTATTTCAACGGCATCACCCTGCTTCATTTCCTGAAGAGTTGAAATAAACTGATACGGCACAGAAATTGTTTTACCGTTGAGAGAAGTGATGATGTCTCCTTCTTTTATTCCGACCGATTCAGATATTGAATCTTTTTCAACCTTGGAAATAACAAGTCCGCCATGAACAACCGAGCTGGAAAAAAGCATCCATTCATAACCGGGCAGAGTAAATTCCAGCTTCTGTCCGTTTCTTGTCACAGACAGTCTGCTGAAAGGTTTTGAAGTAAGTTCTTTAAGCTCATAAAACCTGCTCACAGGTCTGCCGTCAACAGAATCAATCTTGTCACCTGTCTGTAAGTTATCGAGTTTGTTAGTCAAAGCTATGGCAGCATCTTTCGGCAGCCTTGCAATACCTAATTCACATCGTTCTATATTTTCATTGAAAAGATCTTTATACTCTCCTTTTTTAGGAATAACCGTATATTTTTTTATCTCACCCGAAAATACCTTCTGCACCGTTATTTCGGTTTTTTCACAGACATTTTCGTTTTTCCCGATCTTTGACATTGAGAGCTGAATATCTTCCCAGACATAAACCGGTTGACCGTTTATCTCAGTTATTTTATCACCTTCCGACATCCCGGCAATTGCCGCCGCACCAGTCGGTTCAAGGAATTCAATTACTGGAGCCGGAGCAGAATATTCATAAAAAGAAACTGTCATGAACACAAAAAAAGCCAGAACTATATTAAAAAACGGACCTGCAAATGCGATTATAACCTTCTGCCACCATTTTTTGTGTGAATATGAGTACGGATATTCATTATTTTCAAGTACTTTTTCATCTTCCGGTGATTCCCCGAGCATTTTCACATAACCACCTAAAGGAATTGCCGAAATCCTGTATTCTGTATTGCCTCTTTTCCATTTTACCATCACTTTTCCGAATCCAAGAGAGAATGCCAGCACTCTGACATTGAAAAGTCTGGCAAAAATAAAATGTCCAAGTTCATGAACAAAAACAACAATACCGAGAAGAACGACCGCAAAAAGATACATATACATACAAACCACCGAACAAAAAATTAACAGGTTAAGAATATAATCACAAAAATGAATAAGGAAAGAATTAGATATCTCAGGTATTTAAATTTAAACATGTTTTATCAGTTATGATATTAGAAAGCCTGCGTAAATTTGACTTTTAAAATAAAAACCCGTATTCTTCCTCAATCTGCACCTTAAACCTTAATTGTTTATGGTGTTTTGAAATATATATGTCAACTGCCGGGGGAAGCCTCAGGGCTTTAAGATATCTTTGAACAAAGGGAGCGTCCGCAGGGAGGTTCTGGAACGCAGATTGCGTATTCCGGGAAGCGAAGTTTTTGATTTAAGTTCTCGAATTATTTCAGCTATTACTTCACTTCTTGTTTTTAAAACAGCTCAGATTATCGCCATTTATGCACCTTTCAGGAACGAAGTTGATGTGACTCCTCTTCTGAATTTCCCTGAAAAAATCTTCCTGCTTCCTAAAGTTGTAAAAAACTCCAAAAAACTGGATTTTTATAAAGTTACAAAAAATACTGCACTTGTTACAGGCAGTTACGGCATCTTTGAGCCTGATACAAACGCAATGAAATTTCTAATTGAAAATATTGATCTTTTTATCGTTCCCGGAGTAGCTTTTTCAAAAATTGGGGAACGGATCGGATACGGCAGCGGTTATTATGACTGCACTCTAAAATTCGGAAAAAAAGATGCTAAGACGATCGGGGTCGCTTTTGAAACTCAGATAATTTCTGAAAGTTTTGCTCAGACACACGATATAAAAATGAATTTTGTAGTAACGGAAAATAATATTTACAGGTCGGCAACCATTTAATATAAAAGGAGAAAAAATGAATTTAACAGCAATCATTATGCTTGTCATAGGGCTTGTACTCGGAGCTGTAATCTGGCATATGTTCAAAACCATTGCCTACAAAGAAAAAGTCGAAAGAGCAAGCAAAGACCTTGAAAGCGCAAAAAAAGAAGCGGAAAAAATCCTTAAAGAAGCCCAACTTAAAGTACAGGAAACGATTCTTGAGGGAAGAAAAGCCACAGAAGATCAGAAAAACGACCTTCTGAAAGAATTTAAGGAAAGAGAAAAAAGACTCAACAAAAGAGAAGAACAGCTTGCATTAAGAGATGAACTCAATCTTTCAAAGGAAAAAGAGTTCAAAACTATTGAAAAAACTCAGAAAGACACTGAATTACTTATTGAAACTCACAGGGCGGCAGTTGAAGCTGAAGCTCAGAAAGTGAAAGCTGAACTTGAAAGAATTGCAGGAATGTCTCAGGAAGAAGCCAAAGAAAAGCTAGTTCAGAAAATAGAAGATGAAGCGAAACACATTGCCGCTAAGAAAATAAAGGCTATAGAAGAAGCACTTGCAGAGGATGCTGAAAAGTTGAGCAAAGAGATCATTTCCACAGCAATTCAGAGATATTCCGGTGAATATGTTGTTGAAAATACTGTTACAACAGTTGCCCTGCCTAATGACGAAATGAAAGGAAGAATTATCGGAAGAGAAGGAAGAAATATAAGAGCCATAGAAGCTGTAACCGGTGTTGATCTTATCATTGATGACACTCCGGAAGCTGTAGTTATAAGCGATTTCAATCCGGTCAGAAGACAGATAGCGTCTCTCACACTTCAGAAACTCATTTCTGACGGAAGAATTCATCCGGGTAGAATCGAAGAAGTTTTCGAAGCGGCATCAAAAGATGTGTGGAAAACGATAAAAGAAGCTGGAGATCAGGCACTTTTTGACCTAGGAATACACAAAATGCATCCCGACCTTGTTCTTCTTGTAGGAAGATTGAGATATAGAACCAGTTACGGTCAGAATGTGTGGAAACATTCGATCGAATGCGGATTTCTTGCCGGAATAATGGCGGCTGAGCTTAACTATCCGGTTAAAAACGCAAGAAGAGCCGGACTTCTTCACGATATCGGCAAGGCTGTTGATCATGAAATTGAAGGCAGTCACGCATCTATCGGTGCAAAACTTGCTGAAAAATATGGAGAAGTAAAGAGGATCGTTACAGCGATAGCTTCTCATCACGGCGAAGTAAAACCTGAATCAGTTCTTGATGTTATTATTTCCGCATCCGACGCATTAAGCGGTGCAAGACCGGGCGCAAGAAGAGAAATGACAGAAGCATACATCCAGCGGCTTACCGAACTTGAAAATATTGCAACCTCTTTTGACGGCGTAGACAAATCTTTTGCTATTCAGGCAGGAAGAGAACTGCGTGTTATTGTTGACACTTCCAAGGTCAATGATGAAGGTGCATATATTCTTGCCAATGATATTTCCAAAAAGATCGAAGCCGAACTCACTTATCCCGGTCAGATAAAAGTAGTCGTTATAAGAGAGACCAGAGTTGTCGCCACTGCACAATAAAGGTTGTTGAATGACATTCAGAATATTAATGCTCGGAGATCTTATCGGACGGCCCGGAAGAAAAGTTATCAGAGAAAATCTCCGTAATATCATTAAAGAGGATCATATTGACCTTACTGTTGCAAACGGTGAAAATGCTTCTGGAGGATCGGGTCTGGTCGAATCTGCGGCGAAAGACCTTTTTGAATCGGGAATTGATGTGATCACTTCCGGCAACCATATCTGGAACAAAAAAGAAATTTTTTCCTTTTTACCTAATTATTCCAGAATATTACGACCTGCCAACTATCCAGAAATCCTTCCGGGAAAAGGTTCTGTTGTTTTTGAACATACCGGGAAAAAAGCCAGAATAGGTGTAATAAATCTGCTTGGCAGAGTTTTTATGCATCCGGTGGATTCTCCGGTAACAGCAGCGGTGATTGAGATCGAAAAGCTCAGAAATGCCGGTGCTGATATCATAGTTGTTGATTTTCATGCCGAAGCTACTGCTGAAAAAGAAGCTCTCGGAATACATCTGTCCAATATGGTCGAGCTTTTTGCCGGAACACACACTCATGTCCAGACAAGCGATGAAAAGATCATCAACGGTCACTCCGGGTACATCACAGATCTCGGAAAATGCGGCTCATTCCACTCCGTTATCGGATTCAATCACGAAGACAGCATCAGGAACCTTCTTACATCCATTCCGCAAAGCTTCGTGCCTGCAAAAAATGACATGACAATTGAAGGGATTGTTGCCGACTTTGATATAGAAAAAAGAAAATGCCTTTCAATCAGAAGATTCCGCAAATTCTGTCAGTGACCCTGTTTCAGAATTGATTCTTTAAAAAGTTTGTACTCGCTATCAGAAAGTTTTTTCTGTTCATCTTTAAAAAAAGCATCAACTTCCTTTTTGTTGAAATCAGGGTACAATTTTTTCAATTTAACAATGTTTTCAAGTGCTTTTGTATGCAATTCCTGCCGGCTGTATATTTTTGCTATATCAAAAAATATTCCCGGTCTTTTTGACAATTCCGCCGCTTTTTCCAGTGTTTTTATCCCCTTGGCAAAATTGTTTTCCTTAAATTCCTTTTTAGAAAGCCATCTATAATAATCCGTCATTGTATTCACTGATAACAAATTGAATTTCTTCAATTTTCCATCAGCAAGCTCCATATCCTTATTCTCTAAATTCAAAGAGCAGTTTGCAAGTAAAAGATAATCATAAAAATCATCTGTAAGGGCTGAACCTTTCAAATAATCCTTAAAAGCCAAATCAAAAGAACCGTTTATAGCATGAAGATATCCTTTGTTCATAAAAAGTTTTCCTTTCTGTTTTAAAGAAAGGTCTGATCTGTTATTTTCAACATACGATATCAGCTTTTCTGCTTTTTCATACTCCTTTTTACTCATATATATTTTTAATGCGGCAACAAAGTATTTTAATTTATTTTCCATAATAAATTCAACCACATGCTCATTTGTTTTCGAAATCTCGAATAAAAATGGTTCCACTATTTCATATGGTCCTTCGGGAACGACCCGCAGCATTCTGATAATCTCATTTTCCTTTTTTTGATGTACAAGATCGCTGTATATTTTTCTTAACAGATCCAAGTTACCGGGATCGCTCAGCTTAATACTTTTTTCATAAAACTCAACCGCCTGACCTGATCCGATTCTGGACATATAATTTCCGGCAAGATAATAGACAAAATAATAATAAGGAGCCTTCATTATCGCTGAAGAAATGAACTGACCTGATCCAGCTATTTCAGCTTTGTTGCGACTGTTGATGTTTTTTAAAGCTTCATTCATTGGAACAGTATAATCGGCAGGGTACAGATAGACTTTTGATGCGTAATCTGCCTTGCTTTCATATCCGCAAAGCTTTCTCCCGTAATCTGTTGAAACCGTTATCATTACGGCAAGAGAAAAAATCAGCGCTGTTGTAAGCAGCAGTATTCTTGATATCTTTGAAACGCTGACAGGCTTTGCAATAAAAATTATCACCAGAGTAACCGGAAAAAGTATTGAAAAATTATGCAGGTTGAAATCAACCGTGTTCTGTATCAATATGAAAAAAATTATCGAAAGCAGCCCGTTTCTTTTTTCAGGCTTTCCAGTTCCCGCTCCCTTTAAAATGACCATAAAAAACATCAATATCACAAAAACAGAAAAAAACACTCCTGTTTCAAGAGCAAACTGAACCGGTTCATTTTCAAGCTGTTCAAAATGTTTTTCCGGGTTTTGCTGGTAATATGGATAGACTTTGGAAAAACTTCCCAGCCCAGAACCTGTAAGATAAAAGTCTGAAAAGTAATTCTTTACGGTCTTTATGTTGTCTATCTTATCAAAATATTCGGGACGGCTTACATCAAATGCTTTTTCGATTAATGAATATCCTGAATAGAATACTATAGTTAAGGCAAAAACAACAGAAATCACAATAAAAATCCTCTTTCTAAGACTGCGACCTTCCTCGTTTTTCTGAAGAAAAAGCATAAAAACAATCGAAACAAAATAAGCGAGGATGCCTCCTCTTGAAACTGTTGCTGCTACCGCAATTGTGTGAATGAAAAAAAGCACTCCGTAAAGTATCTGTATCCTTTTGAAATCATTGGACAGTGCAAGTGTAAGTGCAAGAATTCCTGAAATTCCGAAATATGCTGCAGCATGGTTAGGATTCACGATTATCGGTTCGATCAGGAATCCAGGATGTCTAAGTGTTCCGTAAAACCATTTCTCAAGTTGAAGCAATCCGACTGCCGCGGAAATAAAAATTACGACGGTGCTGGTGTAAATAACTGTATCAAGGATCATCTGCCTGATCCTTTTGCTTCCTGCGAACACAGCCCTTGCCGTCATAACAGCAAAAAGCATAAGTGTCACGACTCTGAGACTGCTGTAAAAAGTATCAGGAATCGACATTGTCAAAGGTCTGGAGCTGACAGATTCGATCGCTTGAAAATAGTATCCTTTGGGACTGAGAACTTTAAGAATTCCTGCCGGAAGAGGAATAAGCTGAATAAGTGAATATAGAAAAATACACCCGAGCGGAATGAGAATGGTAGATATAACTACTGTTTTTTTAAATATCAGCAGATACAGAAAATAGACAAATGAAACTAGAGAAGTGATAAAAATTATTATAAAATTAGGTTCAAGATGGGAATAAACACCGCCCAGAAGCAGTGGCGGCAGAATCAAAGATAGCGATATTCCGAGCCAGGGAAGAAACAGTTTATAATTCAAAACCGGCCTCCTTTTATGGGAAGTTGTAATAAACCTGAACTGTCAAAGAGTGTTCACTTGTAATTGTGTCTGTCGAATTGGTACTCGGCGATTTTTCAACAAGAAATTCATATTGTATAGCTGCAAATCGGGATATCCATAAAAAAGCGGACGATTTGGATGTGAAGCTGAATTTTTCCACATTGTCTACGGGAAGCAAAGAGTCAAACTCTTCTTTTATTTCAAGAAAACTTAATGGGAACAAAGACATATATAAATAAAACTCAGGGCCTGTCATATTATTGAAATAAGGAACTCTTGTGATCAGATTACTGTCTTCCAATTCTGAAACATCATAAGAAAAGGGGTTGAAATCCTGCCTTACACCCCAGCCGACTCTGCCATTGATCTTAAAAATATTTCCATAACTGTAATCAGCATTAAGTCCTGTTCCTTCCTGAAGGATCGTTGTTGAAAAAGATTTTGAATATGTAAAAATATCACCCGGATCTAAAGTTTTTTCGCTTCCGTCAAGCTCTCTTACCGTGATTGCATTTTCGCCGGCTTTAAAATATTTATAAAAAAATGGCGTTCTCACTCTGACCGAAACATACGGACCTACATACTGATTTATTCTATATATGAAAGAGGAATCGAATTTCATTAAGTCCTTGACAAAATTGAGTTTTTCTCCGTCAGGTTTCTGGAACTGCTCATTGATCTCAAGTCTGTTTATGAAAAGAAGGTTCTTTTTATCATAAACAATGCTTACATTTATGCTTGAACCGAGAGTGAAATTATTTATCGATCCCGTCCCCCCTTTCACATAACCAGTATTCACCATAGAGAAATTTGCCGAAACACTCCCTTTAAAAGACCAGTTGCCGGTATATTTTCTATCTTCATTATCGCCGATAACCTCTCCACCGCCCATGACAACTCTTGTCTTTTCTTCAAAAATCATCTGAACTGT
The DNA here is from genome assembly GCA_035354435.1 of bacterium. Taxonomy (GTDB): domain Bacteria; phylum UBP6; class UBA1177; order UBA1177; family UBA1177; genus JAKLDO01. The sequence goes on along the minus strand of DAOQAY010000043.1, from coordinate 11,497 downwards.
ACTTAAATCGCCGGACACAGTCCTTACTGTAACAAAATTCTGGAATGAATAAGGTGATTCACCTCTTTTCGATATTCTATAAAGCGCAGGCTTTAAAATCCATATCTGATCATTTTCGCCTTTCAATATATCTGCGCCTGTTCCGGCACCGATCTGTACTTTGTCCTTTTCATCCACAATCGAATAGGATTCCTTAATGTCATTGTTGTTCTGATCTATGGTTTTTATTATCAAAGCAGACCATACAGGCGGAACAACCGAAACTCTTTCATTTTCTATATGGACATCTATCTTCATCTGTATATCAAGCGGCCCTGAACCGACATAAATATAATAATCTCCAGGGCTTAGCGGAATTCTCCGACCAGGTTTGGCATCCATTACATATTCATCATTCTGAAAAATTGTGTAGTGAGGTTCAAGGTCAGGATCCATAAGAGCCGGAACAAAAAGAGCCCCTTTTTCCATTGGAATGAGTGTTGGATCCTGCTCTATCTGATCCAGTATTTTTTTGTCAGTAATATCACGGATATCTACAGATTGAGCATTGACAAAAAAGGAAAAAAAAAAGATTGCGGTTGTGAGAGCTTTTTTAATCAATGTTCAGCGCTTCGTATATTTTATTGAAAAAAATGTCCGTTTCTTCCTCTATTATCTCTGCCATCGCTCTGACAACATAAACAGTTTCCTTGTTTTTCACTTCTTTACGCCTTTCAAAAGAGTGTGTGACAATTGAGCGGTCTGTTTTATAATCTTTCAATTCAAAAACAATAGAAACCCTTGCATATGATTTTTCCTCACTTTGAAGTTCATCCAGAGCAAGCACTCTACCGGTAAGAACATAATCAGGCCTTCTTTCCAGCTCCAGAATAACATCTGAAAACAGTCCGCTTTCACTCAAATGCTTCGAAAAGACATCTGTTATCATGTCAGCTGGTTTCGAAGCCCAGAATTGAGTATTGTAGTAGTACATTTCATACATTGATTTGCGGTAAACTATGTTATGCCTGCGATATATCTTATCAACATCAAAAGTTTTTACCATAACCGTTCCTGATATCTTTTTACCTATTGTTTTTGCAGGGTTATAGTAAATCTGATAATACTGCTTTGCAGGCGATGAAGAAGAAAAAAGAGAACAGGATGAAGTCGCCGTCACTAATAAAATAATTAAAAAAAGTAAACTCCTTTTCATTTTCCTTTATCCTCCGGACCGGAACTGAACAGTGATGCCGGATTTTCCATTATAATTCTGGTAAATTCATTAAAATTACTCATTCCGTCAGACATCTCGGTGAAAGTCTTATCAATGTGTTCTTTGTTTCTTTCAAGTGTCAGGTTTACAGTTTCAATTGTTTTCTGCGTTGTTTCGACCAGAGCAAACATTCTGTCGATTTTGTCTTTGACATCGGCTCCGCGATAATCATTCTGCAACTCGCGGACAGTTTCTTCCATAATAGCCAGTGTTTTGGATATTGATCCTTTCGGAGAGGTCATGTCTTTAACATTGGAGGTGATGGCATTTATATTCGACATATTGCCGTTGACTTCCTTGAGAAGTGTATCCACTCTTGAAATTATGCTTTTTATGTCATTCTTGTTATCTTTCAATATTACATCCACCGAACCGGTAATACCTTTTACATTTGTGGCAATTTGTTCGATATCTTCTTTTTTGACACCTTTTATCGCAATATTGACAGTATTAAGAATCGACTCAAGCTTTTCAGCAATCACAGTAGCCTTGCCGGTTATTTCATCCCAGTCACTTTTCTGCGAAGGTATTTCTCCGCCCACAGGAATATTATTTCCGGTACCGCCACCTTGAAGCTCAAGAAATTTCAACCCGGTTATACCGATGTTGCCGAGCTGAGCTTTCGTTCCCTCTTTTATCGGAACTCCCGGTTTAAGACAGAAACCGATTTGAACAACCGCTGTATTTTCAGAGTCAATGGATATCTCCGAAATGTGACCGATATTCATTCCCTGAAATTTAACAGAAGAGCCTTCTGTCAGCCCGGCAACGGAAATGTCAGTAAATCTGGTATAATAGCAGTCCTCTCTTTTTAGAAGCCTGTTACCGACGAGAAGAGTTGTTATCAGAATAACTATTCCTGCCCCAAATATGAAAAATATAGCGACCCTTCTTTTCTGGGCTGTTGTAATCTGCATATAACCCCGAAATCTCAATTGAAACGATTTTAAGTTTAAATATAACTGTTGTCAACAATTTGAGAAATCAGCCGAAAATAGCTGTTGACAACATATTTCATCATAATATAATCGAGAAGAATTTATTGCTCGGTTTAACCAGATAATTATCCTTTTTTGGAGGTTTGAATGAAGAGTTTTTCGATTATTATTACAATGCTGCTCCTCACTGCAGTCCTGTCTGCTTCAGGAACAACCGTGTTTTCCAAAGCAGCGGTGTCTGCTTCTGCGGACCATCCTGTCATGATCACCGGCATCAGCATTCCGGTCAAGACAGATGAATTGACACTGACCAGCTTTGTAAAGAACAGTTTTTACAAAAATTTTGCTATCGGAAAAGATGTTGAACCCAAATTGTTCAAAGCCGTTAATATTGACGGAACAAAGATTTACAAATTCTCCTCCTTCTACAAAGGGATTCCTGTTGAAGGAGTTTATACTGTCCTTACAATAAGAAACGGAAAGATCGACAGAATAAACAACAGTCTTGGAAAAATTGATATCGATATCACAAAAATGATTTCTGAAAAAGATGCCGTGAAATCGGCTATGGCTGTAAGAAATATCAGGAAAATGCCTTCGAAGTACAGCGCAGAAAAAATAATTACAAGATATATGGGCCGTTTTATTGCCGCTTACAAAGTAAGATTTATGCCTTTCAGTCTTATCGACAACCGTTTTCATATTGTTGATGCAATGACAGGAAAAGTAATAAAATCAGGTAATTCAACATATTATGCAGATGCAGATACAGAAGTTGCAGATGATGATGTAACCGGAACACCGACTAACATGGCAAAAGTATGGGAATTCAACCCGCTTGTAACAAAAGACCAGATCGAAGTTGAGCTTCCCTGGGTTGCTCCTGTTGACGATGCCGGCTTCACAGCAGAAGAACAAGGGTTTCTTTCAACCGATGTTGATGCAAACGGCATTAGAAAAATAAAAGCTTTCAACTGCCCGAACAAAGGAGAGAAAGTAGATATTACTTCGCTTGCTGAATCAATGACGGGAATGGATTTCGGCGATACCAAAATCATGGCTCCTCTATGCAGTCCGACACAGCTTGCAAACAAAGTTTCCAACGGAAGTTTCATTTATGATGACTGTGACGGCGGACACGAATTTGTCGAAGCGAATATGACTGAAGAAAAAATCGACAGATGCGCAGAAATTTCAATGTATTATCATGCTTCAAAGATTTATAAATATATCCGGGGTTTATATAAGGATGTTGCCGCAGAAGGTGAATTTTATCTTCAGAACAACGATGAAACAAGACCTCTTAATGTAATTGGAAATTTCACGATGCCTGACACAAGTGATTATATGGCAATATTTCAAGGCACGGCTGAAAAACTCGTTCCCATGGATAATGCCATGTTTTCTCAGGATAATCCGATGATAGGAGACCTTCTTTCACAGTTCGGTGTAAAAGGCGATCTTCTCATTTTCGGACAGGGAACAAAAGGGGATTTCGCTTATGACGGCGATGTCGTCTATCACGAATTCGGTCATGCCACAATTTATACTGCCGGAATAGTCGGAATGGAATTTACAGACAAGTACGGCATGTCAAATGAACCTGGAGCTGTTCATGAGGGAACAGCTGACACTTTCGCATTCCTGATGACAGACAACTCCTGCACCGGTGAATACGCTTCACAAGCGATTATCGACTGGGCGACAGCTCAGGGCGGAACCGTTGAAATGGACAAAGAAGGCGATTTCTACTGCATGAGAACCGCACTTAATCAATATAAAGTTTTTGAAGATTTTATTGCTGAAGTTCATTGGGACGGACAACCTCTTCTCGGAGCAAACTGGGAAATTTACAACCTCATCAAAGGCAGCGACACCGATACACAGGTTCATCGCGACAACTTGATGAAGCTTATTTTAAAGACCCTTTATGCGATCGGCGACGGTGACGCTTCATTCAAACTCTGGGCCGACACTTTTATGGATGAAGTTGGAAAAGATGATAATTTTAAAGCGAAGAAAACTGAAATCGAAAAAATACTTACTGATAGAAATTTCTTTGAAGAAAAAAGAGCCCGTTCCGCAAACACAAATATAAAAACAAGCTATATTGCAGGGGCTTCTGCGGCCAACGCCACAACTGGTGCGGCAGCAAGCGGAATCACAGTTACTGTTGACGGCAAAGAAATTGTTATAGCACCAAGCTATCTCCAGTTCTATTATGATGTTCCTGCAAATTCTGACGGTATTAAAATAACTGCAACTGTGGCAGCGGACAGTTCAGGATCTATTATCGGTGGCGGCACAGGAACTCCGGAGCTGAGTGTTTATTACAGAAAAGGTGCTCCGGTTGAATATGTCCTTGATGAAGAATCTCTTAAAACAACAGTGCTTAAAGACGGCGATGCCACAACTGCAGACACAAGCGCTACAAAAACATGGGAACTTCCCGGAATTGAAAAAGGTCAGCGATATTACTTCCAGTTTATAAATACAGCTTCAGCAGGCACGATCAGCAACATTACTGCGACCAGTATTGACGAAGAAGTGAGTGACGAAGAAGTGAGTGACGAAGAAGTGAGTGACGAAGAACAGCCATCAAAATCTTCCTCCGGTTGTTCTCTGACATTATAAAATAATATTTCCATTTGATATTTATTTTTGTCTAAATATAATCCTTACTTGCAGTGTGTGTTTTATATAGCATTTAATTTTTGGGGGATTTTATGAAAAAGCTCGGATTCATTGTATTATTGCTTATTGCGGGAATGGTTTTCTTTTCCTGCAGTATCAACGATGACACGACAACAGATCAGGAAAGCGCCGTCAATGATGAAGGAAACAACGGAAATAATGATAAAGATCAAAACAATGATGATGCACAGAATCCTGAAGGCGATTCTGAAAAACCCGATATTGATGGAAGCGGAATATATGTTACATGTACTCCCGGCGAAACAAAAGAATGTTTTGAAGGACCGAGCAGTTCAAAAAATGTCGGCATATGCAAAGCCGGCATAGCAACATGCGTTGTTGACGGAACAGACTGGAGTGAATGTGTCGGACAGATACTTCCTGAGCCTGAAATTTGCGGTGACGGCATAGATCAGGACTGTAACGGCGAAGATACAACAGAAGCCAATGTAATTGATATTGACGGAGACGGATTCAACTATTGCAACGGCGACTGCTGTGAAACAACTTGGGAATGTGCTGTACCTGAAAGAGTAGGACCGTCATCTTTTGAAATTCCCGAAAACGGAATTGATGACAACTGTGATGGACAGATTGACGAATTAGAATCATGCGACACGGCACTTAGTGAAGATTCCACAGATCCTCTTGACATGGCAAAATCTATTGAACTTTGTCCTTTAACTGAAACAAAAGGATACGGTCTTATAAGCGCTGAAATACTTTTCCCTGATGGAACTGTAACAAGTCAGGAATTTTCTCTTGATGACGGGAACGGCGGCTCTATAAATTGTACAGCAACGCCTCCGAATCCTAATTCTTATGCAATTCTTTCTAAGTTTGGAAATGTGATAACACCTCGCGGAGGATCAGCCTTTTTTATGATGTCTTCCGGCATCGCTGATGACCCCATACCTGCCTCTGCGGCAAACACTGACGGCACATCGACAGAATTCATGTGCACGAGATCAAATGCTCCGGCAGACTGGTATACCGCCAATGGAAGCCAGTTTCCGAGTTCTCCTGGTTGCGGAGGTCTTACCGGTGGAGATCCCGGAAAAGAACCATTAAACGATCCAGTTATGCTTCAGGTGAAAGTAAAGGTTCCCAAAAATGCCGGGTCTTTCAGCGTTGATATTTATTTTTTCAGCAGAGAGTTCCCGGAATATGTATGCCAGTACAACGACTTCTTTGTAGCTCTTCTTGACTCCAACTTTACTTCCAGTGATATAAATCTTCAAAACCCGATGGACAAAAACCTTGCAAGAGACGAGTTTAACAATCCGGTTGGAATAAATCTTGCAAAAGCCGGACTTTTCCGTGCCTGCTGTAATGGTGGAGCTCTTGCTTGCGGGTATACTCCGGGAGCCAACTTTGCACAATTTTGCACTTTAGGTTCTGACGAATTGGCAGGAACAGGTCTTTATGATAATGACGACAAAAACGGCGGCACCGGCTGGCTGATCACGAGAGGAAATGTTGTGCCCGGTGAAGAAATAACTTTGCGTTTTGCAATATGGGATGCTCTTGACCATGTGCTCGATTCAGAAATCATTCTTGATAACTTCAAATGGTATGAATCTAATAAGAAACCCGGAACAGACGACAAATAATCCTATAATCCTAGATAAATTCAAAAAAAACGCCCCCGGAAAGAAACCGGGGGCATTTTTATTTTAAGCGTTGGAAGTTGCTGTCCCTGGGAGCTTTAGTCAAGATGCCCGAAGGCGATTATTGATTTGAAGTTAATCACAGTGTTGGTGTTGTTAGAATGCGTTTCCGCAGATTTTTTTGACCGATGATTGAAGAACAACTTCTTCCTTTTTCAACTTTAAATGAACTTAGACTGATATAAGCAAATATCGTGCCACACTTTTCAGCACGAAAAACATCAATAATTTTATACCAATAAGCCAAATTGGTTGTCTTTGCGTTTGTTTTCAGTTAAGAGATCAAATTATGCGGGCAGGTGTGTAGTTTTTTGTTTACACTTTGATGTTACCAATAGATTACATAGCTTGTAAGCGGTATTTCAGCTCTATATCCCGAAGGATCTGTAATTTCCGGAACATAAACCTCTCCACCCAGAAAGGCTCCGTAAAAGAATTTGTTTTTCTGACCTTTAACAACGCTTTCTGTTATGTCCATATTGATCAGTTTTACATCTGCACCGGGGCACCATCCAGCCCTGCCGAACGGCCACGAACCGTATTGATTGGGAACAGCACCTTCATCAACAAGATCAAAACACCCTCTACTAGTGCCGGCATTATTAAAATCGTGTTCATACGAAGTTCCGTTTACATAAAATATTGACTCAAAAGGACAGAATTCTGCACAGTTGGCGGCCTCTGATCCGTTTCCGTGTCCGGTAATATATGAAGAGATAAAAACCTTTTCAACTGACTCCGGAATTTCAATCTCAATTTCAGTCCAGTAATTATTATATGTTTCATTAAAAGGAACTGTGCCCTTAAAAAGACTGATAATTTTAACTGGTTTAGCTTCCTGAGCATCCTCTATATATACAAAATTCAAATAATTTACATACTGGTCTCCACTTACTGTAAACTTGAATTTATATTTGCCGGCTTTTTCAAAAAGAGGAAGCAGCGGAGTAATATCAGTAAGCCACTTTCCGCTTCTTCCATAGGTAGTTATCCATCTTCCTATTTCAACATTACAACTTTCATCCGTTTCATCACTGCATAAGAAAAGCTGCTGTATCCTGTCCCATTCACAGGTTGCAGGATCGTCACAAATCTGACTGAGATCCAGATAAAGCTTTCCGGTGTTTTTAAAAGCGGGAAAATCCACCGTAAAACTTAGTGACTGTGTCCAGCCGTCACCTTCAAACGGAAGTCCGTCAATGCCTTTCAGAACTGTTGTCTGTTCCTTTTTTTCATCAAGCAGTTCATAAAGTCCGTATTCATAATTGTAAAGCTCCGCCTCCTTATAAACAAACTCGAATACTGGATCAAGAGATGAGGTCTTCCACGAATGGAACGAGCCGGCTTTTCTTATTTTCTGAAAACGGTCAATGCCCAGAAAAAAGTCCGGATTTCCTGTCAGCCACTCTTTCAGCCAGCTGTCAACAACCCTTAAAGGTTTTGTAACTATGTGAATTTTATTCTTTATTGCCGTTCTACCGCTAATTTCCAAAGCTGTTTTTATGGTTTCGTTTATTATCGCTATTTTTTCTTCACAAAGCTCAATTGCTCCGTCAACAGCAAAGAAATAATGTGTGTTTTCGGGTGTGTTTTCAAACATCCTTATCATGTCGGTCTTCCATATTGCAATGCTTTCGCTGTTTGTAGATCTGTAAATGATAAAAATATAGTTTTCAGCAGCTTTGCGATTTTCAGAAAAACTCCAATCCCCTTTATCTGTGGGAACCGTGAAATCACCTGCTGTATCACCGAACGCTGTTCCATAGGGACTGTCTGCGAATTCAGGATTTGATATTAAATCAGAATCATCAATGATATCAATATCTTCTTCCGCATCGTTCTGTTCTGGGTCCTGATCTGCTGTATCTGGTGAGTCAACATCGGTCGCAACGCCATCATCAGCTGTTTTTTCGTTTTCTTCAGAACATGAAACCAGAACCATTAGAATTGAAAGACAAATTGCCAACAGGTTTTTAACAATCATTCTGGCACCTTATGGAAAAATTAATAATGAATAAATTAAAAAACAACTACAGAGCAACCCGAAGAAGCGGTCTTTTTCTCGTTAAAACAAAAAGCCGAACAACCATCACCGCTGATCCTGTTCCCGTCATCACACTGCTCACCAAGATTAAGAATTCCGTCACCGCAATTATTTGAACTTTCTGTGTCTCCTGAATTACCGGAATCGCCAGTATTTCCAGTATCACCAGTATTTCCAGTATCACCTTCATCTGTACATTTCGACTTATCCCAGCCTGAACAGTCGGCTTTGCATTTTGCCGTACCTACAGGAGGCGTTGATGCAAGATCTGCACAGTCAATTGTTTCACCGTCACAGATCTCACCATTATCAAGATTGCCGTTACCGCAAAGCTCTCCACCTCCGCCTTCACATGTTGATGTATCATATCCTTTACAGTCATCTCTGCAATTGGCATATCCGCCTGTAAAACTGTCATCTATTGATGTACAGGATTTGTAGCCTCCGTCACAAACTTCATCTCCTTCCTTCAGATCATTGCCGCAATTCGCTTTAACTACTGTTCCCTCAGGAAGAATTTTATCAGATAAACATTCATATCCTGAACGAACTTCATTAAATTCACATTTTGCAATACATTTTCCTTCATAGCACTCAACACCTTTGTTGCTGTTATAACAATCATTGTTTTTTGTGCAGGTTGCTGAACAATATCCGCCAGTCCAGCCCTCATCAGTAATACAAACCGGGGTTTTTGCCGTATTTAGACAATTTTCCGCAGTTGTGCATGGATCACCCGCCTTACCTTCACCGCCATTCGCACATTCATTGTCAACAGTTCCGTCACAATCATCGTCGCGGTCATATCCGTCACCGAAACAAAGGTCTATTTCAGCTGTTGCAACACACGCTCCGCAAGTACCATCTTTGGCACCGTTAACCATTGCATTTGCGTCAACCACGCCGAATCCGAAACAAGGAGAATGATCTTTTGAACCAGATGCAAGCCAAGGATCAGCCTGTGAAACCCAGTTTCCCTTTGAACATGTTTTTGATGTTTTTGCGGCAGATGCTTTGACACAGTTCATTATCCCTGAAAAAGTCAGATCTGTATTTGCCGCAATCATCAATGCAACAGCTCCAGTCGTAACTGGTGTCGCAGCACTTGTCCCGGCAAAAACACTTGTATAGTTAAGATCGCCCAGACTGTCGCTGTCATATCCTGTACTGTAATTATATCCGTAAGTACCCTGAATATCTGTCGTATAGTTCCCTGCGCCGGCACTGAGATCAATTTCTGTGCCGAAATTTGAATAACTTGCCATCGAACCGTTTGATTCGAGCGCACTGATAACAAGAATATCATCATCTTTTAAAAATCCCTGATATGATGTGTTACAGGCATCATTTCCTGCCGCCCACAGCATGACCGTTCCCTTTCCGCCTCTGCCGTTTGTACGACCGTAATCAACTGCAGAAGACTGATTGTTGTCAGCAGGAGATGAAATACAATTCCCGTAATTATCTGTTCCCGCAGGACCCCAGCTGTTGTTTACAACCCACGCACCCTGATCGACAGCATATTCGAGAGCATCTTTTATGGTTGATGGATAAAGATATGTTCCGCCGATAAGCCTTACAGGAATTATAGGACAGCCCCAGCACGCAGCTGCCACACCAAGACCGTTGTTTGTTTTAGCTGCCGCAAGACCTGCACAGGAAGTTCCGTGCGGCACACCTTCGTGATCATCCTGAGCTTTATTCGGATTTGCATCACTGTCATTGGAAATAAAATCATATCCTGCAAGAACATTGAGATCCGGATGTGTGGAATCAACACCGCTATCAACTATTCCTATTTTTGCATCTTTTCCGGCACCGGTTTCTGTGTCCCATGCATACTGGGCAAGAATCTGAGTAAGATGCCACTGATTGCCGAAATAAGTGTCATCCGGAGTGGTCGATTTCAGTTCATAATGCCAGTACCAGTTAGGCTGAGCCCATCTTACAAGATCTTTTTCAACAAGCATATTGGCTATTGCAAAAGGATCCGATCCGATTGGCAGAGAAACAGTATAAAAATCAGGATCTCTCAGTGAAATTTCAACAATTTTCAAACTGTAAATTTTAAAGATCTCTTCTCTTTTTTCAGCCGAAGTATATTTTGAAAACTGAACATTCATCTTGCCGTCAAGAATCAGCGGCTGAGCGGAGTGGTATGTAACGACAGGCCATGCCGGAATACCGTTTTTAGAAAGAAGGTTTCTGATTTTCAACCAGTTTGTGCGGTCATTTTCGGAAAGTTGAAGCCTGTGAGCTTTGACATGCCCTTCTTCTATAACAACTTCTTTAATAAAATCGGAAACATAGAGACCATCCATTTTCAGACTGCTCAGAGTGTTCATGTTGACTGAAAAAGGTATGGACATCATGTCATACTTCTGGAGAAGATACTGCGGCTCGCCATGATAATAATAGAAAGTGTCATAAAGTCTTCCGTTCATAGAAATAGTTTTCCCAAGAACGGGGGTTTTGAGTCCATCAGCAGAAATAAGACCGGTTAACAGAACAAAAACAATCAATGTGATCAACTTTCTTAACATAAGTTCACTATGCCTCCGGCAAAAATTATTCTTTAATGACCATAAACCATTTTTTTGAGCAAGTGCCGTTCCAAACTTTTTTATCCAGTTATTTCAAATATAAAAGAAATTAACCTTAACAAAAAGTTACTCCTTTTAACACTAAAATCAAGCCATTGGTTGCAAATGACAGCTGTTTTTTTTGCTTGACAGAAAAAAACACTAGCGTAGAATCGCCTCTGTGTGGAATTTGGTGCTTGATTTGTTTTTTTATTTATTTGGAGGCTTTGTATGAAAAAATTATTGATTACTATGATGCTTATTATGGCAGCTGCATTTGTGATCAGCTGCGGATCAGATGATTCAGATGATTC
>DAOQAY010000042.1:18458-22359 GCA_035354435.1 bacterium | reverse complement strand
ATCCAACTACTCTTTCACATTCATGATGCCGACTGCATCGAGGTCAAATCCGGCGCTTTCAGTTGTAGGATACGGGTCATAGATGGTGTCGCCGAGTGTGTCTAATTCGGTTCCGTCACCGAGAACATCAATTATTCTGATGTGTGTAATATTAGCCAGATCTACAGTTTTATCAACTACTTCCGCTTTTCCGGCAAGATCTGCCAGATCGAACTGAGTCCCTTTTCCCTGAATGAACTTTCCGGCAAAACCCCAGATAAGTGAACTATCGTGCCCGCCATAAGTTTCAACCGGCTCAAGCCCGAGATAATAGTTGTCAAACCTGACAAAATCGGTCCCGTTACTGCTCACTTCAACAAACGCAAGCTCAAGGAATTTATCGTTCAGACTATTCTCAAAAACCGCAAAATCCGCTCCTTCGCCATCTGTTATCGCTTTTTCAAAAGTCAGAACTATACTTCCGCCGTTTCCAAGCGAAACAATATCGGTCGAAGTTCCTTCAGCAATTCCTAAAGCTTTTTCGGGAGTTTTCCACTCTTCGTCAAGATCGGTTCCCGGCGTGTAAGCTTCATAACCATCTGCCCACTCAACTATTTTTGCATCATCTTTATCAATTGATCCTTCAACAGTTTTAACAATCTCTGTCCATCCGAAATCGTTACATCCGGTATCAAGATTATTTTTATCGGCAGGAGCAGCATCCATAGCTTCTTTCTGAGTGCTTTTGTCATAAACAATCTGGCAGACAAATATCTTCGAATCTACTGAAACATAGTCAAAACGGCTCCATTTTTCAGCACTGTATGCATTACTTTTATCATTCTGCGCAATTATCACATCATTTTCATTATCAAAATATTTTATGTTGAATTTTCCAGACATTTGACCCTGATCCCACACCGAATTTGAAATGATGTGAACTCCGCCCCAACTGTCTGAATATTTTCCGATCAGCTCATGCACTTTTGTTTCTTCACTCTTTTTTTCAGTATCTTCATCACAACCTGACACGATAAGACTCATCAGAAACATCAAAACCAGCCATTTTTTCATAATACCCTCCATCAAATATCATTTTCCGACAAACGGACCTTTACAGCCGCAGGTCCTTCATCCAACTCAAGTTTTTCGCTCTTACCGCTCACACTATCTATCGACATCAGACAGGTATCGGCACCAATATCCGCAAAATAATATATTTTTTTTGTAACACTTGAATATTCAACAGGATTTGCCGCAAACGCATTTACACCAGAACTTATTTCCGAAATTCTGCCGAGTGAAGTTTCATATCTGAGCAGTTTATTTGTCCAGCGATCAGAATTGCTCGAAAAAACAAGATAGAAATCTCCATTATCAGCAATTGAAATATCGACCATATCACCATTTAAAAGATTTCCTTCTTCACTTGATTCTTTAACAATTATCTGTGTTTTGAATGAATTTATATCAACCCGAAGCAGCGCACCGTCTCTTTTCTGCCAGCTTCCGGCACACGAAATGTAAAAATTTCCAGCGTCAACAACCTGATTATACTCAATTTTTCCTACAGGATTCTTTACCGGCAGATCAATTATCTGAATATTATAATCATTAAGATCTATCACCGCTATCTGTCCAGTTTCCGACTTCCATATATCATTGAGATTCTGCATTGCAACAAAAAGACGGTCACCGATAACTTTCATTTTTACCGGACTTGCATTTTCGTTTTCACTTATCTTCAGTTCAGACACTTCACCATTTTTCAATATTATCAGACTGTTACTGTTCAGGGCACTTATTATGAACTCATCTTTTAAATGATTATAAACTCCATCCTGCAAGTTAAGAACCTTGTCAGTTCCGACATTCACTTCGTTGAACTCAAAATTGTTTTCGCCACCGTTTTCAGTAAAAAAATAGACCGACGACGAATCATATCTGCCGATCACAAAAAAGCCTCCGCTCCAAGTGCCAAGAGCAATATCTGAACCTGCCGCACTTCCCATGCCAAAATCTGGAATTATTGCATCAAGTGCTTGAATTTCTTCATTATTTGAGCGATAAACATGCCCGCTGAAAGGAACATCATAACCACCTACTGTCGCAACTATCAGCTCACTTTCCAAGCCTTCATCATCAGAGTTTTCCGCAATGTCAAAGTCAAGCACCATAGCATCTTCAACTGTCATACTTCCATCGGGAAGATCAGGCAGAGTTATATCAGCGCAACTGCTTATAATTATTGTCAATATCACAAAAAGCACATTCTTCATCTATCCACCTATGTCAAATTTTAAACCAAGCCACGGAGTAATCCCCGCAGTCCCGTATTCAACCGAATATGCATAATCATCATTATCAAGCATATTTTCAATTTTACCCAATATTGTCAGATACTTATTAATCTTGTATGAAAGTGCCAGATTAAGGATCACAAACTGATCGGCAGTCACAATGTAGGGTGTTTTCGGGTAGTTATAGACTTCATCGAGCCTCTTTCCAACATAATTCATACTCAGACAGACATTGAATCTTTTCCTGAAATTATAATTCAAGACCGCATTAAAAGAGTGTGCCGGCCGTCTCAAAGCATCAGTTTCATCTTTATATTTTTTTCCGTTCAGTTCAATAATCCTGAATTCTTTCATTTTAAATATCCATGTATAGGAAGCGTTCAGGCTCAATCCGTAGATCTGCTTTGTTTCAATATCCACTTCAAGCCCTTGATTTTCAATTCTGTAAGTGTTCGAAAACTTTCCGCTTTTATCAAGATCAATGTGATTTTCTTTCAGTTCATAAAAATATCCCGCCTCTATTTTCACCTTTTTATCCCAGAAATATTGTGCAACAGATCCGTCGAATCCCCAGGCAGTTTCAGGCTTAAGTTCATTATAAATATCGGCAAATGTACTGAATCTCTGAAAAAGTGTGGGGGTTTTCACTCCACGGGCCGCTCGTGCCTTAAAAACTGTCTCAGAAGGTGCTTCATAGACAATTCCGGCTGAAAAAAGCGGCTCAATGCTTTTTTTATTTACCGGATCTTGAAGTTTATCTGTATCTGCATCTGTAAGCCTTATCTGATAGAAATTGCTCTGAAGTCTCAGACCTGCCGAAATATCTAGTTTTTTCAAAGGCTTAAAAACATTGAAAGCATACACTCCTGTTGAAATATCGGGTGACGGAGAAAAACTCAGATCAAGTTTGCGACCCGCCGAAAGATCAGAATATTGCGCATCTCCCCAGTCTCTTTTCAGTTCAAATCCGGCGGTCAGCTCATACCACGAAACTGCATCTATCCTGTTTTCCCAATTAATTGCGGTTTGAAAAGAATCATAGGAACTTTTCATATCACCTGTCACTTTACCGGGATCGGCTTTGTCAGAATCGTTCAATGAATTCAGACGGATAGAAAAATCGGTTTTCATATTCCAGCGCTTATTGAACATATCTGAATTGATACCTGATTTCAGCACAAGATCCTGCAAGCAAGTATCCTGTTCGGGTCATCTGAACCAAGTCCCGGACCGTCATCTATTTCGCTTTCGCCTTTTCCGGCTCTGAAAATAAGATCCCATTGATTGTTGCTGTCAATATCGGCACCAGCCCTGAAATGGATGTCCCCTTTGATAACTCTGTCATTTTCAGGAGTTTTTTCATAAAGATTGTCCTTCACACCACTATATTTATCAGCCATCGAAATCCCTTCGGTAAAGAAAAAAGAACCTCCGCCGTTATAGAAAAACCGATTATTTCCGCCGGCCATCGAAATAACCGAGCTGAAAATGTCAGGAATGTAACGACTGTTGCTCATATCAAGCACACCGGTCGAAAAAGAAGTGGATAATTTCAAAGGTCCGTGCCCTTTCTTTGTCCTGATATCAAGCACTCCGGAAATCGCTCCGCTTCCGTACAAAAC
>DAOQAY010000042.1:0-18358 GCA_035354435.1 bacterium | reverse complement strand
AAAGTCAATTTTTTACTTTAATCGAACTGAGTGTTGTGATATAATCTCCTGTTTGTTAAAAAAAAAAGGAGATCGTCATGAAATTCGCACTTTTATCAATATTCGCTGTGTTTTTCCTGTTATCAGGCTGTGAAAATAAAAAAGAAAGCAAACAGAATGATGTTGACGATTTTGTCGATGTGGACTTTTCAGACGGCTCAGACTTTTCAGACGGCTCAGACTTTTCGGACGAGTCGGACGATATTGACACAGTGGACGAACAGAATGAAGTTGACGCAGCAGACGAAGGAAATGACTTAGACATTGCTGATGATGTTATAATTCCCGATGAAACTGAAGATTTTGATTCTATTGATGATGATATTGATGAAACTGCGGATACTTTTGATGACAATATTATTCCTGATGAAGCTGAAGACATTGACAACATTGATGAAAGTGCCGACACTGCTGATGAAAATGATACTGAGACAGCACCTGATACCGATATAGATGAGATATCTGATGATTCCGAAGCAATTCCTGATGATGATGCCGTTTTTGATCCTTGCGCCTCGAATCCTTGTGTATCAATTGAAAATTCAGACGGTATCTGCACAGTTGACGGAACAGGTTTTGTCTGCGGCTGCTCCGGCAGTTATCATTTCAATAAAACCGAAACTTCATGCCTCCAGACATTGCAGATTGGCTGGTGCAATACTCAGTACCCTGTTGATCTTACAAATGCCGATTCTGTTATTTATGGGGCTAAAGTGAGTTTTTATACTCAGTTCTATATCAACGGGATAACCGCTGCCACCACCATAACAAATGTATCTCACACCAGTTCTCCGGCTTACCCGCAAATTATTGCTCAGATCGGAACGGGAGGCACTGGAACAAACGCATCTGGATGGACAGACTGGTCAGTTTCCGCACTGCCGAATGAAGATAAGGGCAATAACGACGAATATTTACTGCTTGACCAATCGATAGATCTGATACCGGGGAATTATGATTTCATCATCCGTATTTCAGGTGACAGCGGAAACTCCTGGACATACTGCAATGCAAATCGTCTTGCAGGTTCAGGATATAACGGAACAGATAGTGTCAACCTTTATGATCCGGCAAAAAACGGACATATTACCGTGACAAATCCTCCGGAATAAAGAGTTACTTTCTACTAATTAAATAAACTGGTTGATTTTAAAAAATTCCCAAATTATAATTGCCGGTATTTTGTTTGGCACCGGAGGAAAAATGAAAGGACTATTACTGAAAATGACACCTGTTTCTGTTTCTGAATTCTTTTCAACACGACCAGAATTATTTCTCCTTTTTGAAATAATCTCACTTTTTCTAGCTGCTACGGCTTTATGGTTCATCGCAAAGAAATTTGTACAGAAAATCGTCTGGTACTATGTAAAAAAGTCTGATAATTCATGGGATGATGTTCTTTATGAAAAAAAGGTGTTCGACCGTCTTGCCCATATTGTTCCGGCAATGGTTTTCTATCTTTCAGCCGATATTTTTATGGAAGCTTCGACTGCTGTAAGAAGAATAGCTGTCGGTTACATGATCTTTATTGTGATGCTTGTTTTCAAATCTACAGGCAATGCTGCTCTTGAGATATATGAAACATTTTCCATCTCAAAGGACAAACCGATAAAAGGACTTGTTCAGGTTCTCAATATTTTTGTCTTTTTTGTCGGCACAATAGTCATTCTTGCCGTTCTGATGGGCAAATCACCGGCTCTGCTTCTGAGCGGACTCGGGGCGATGACCGCCATACTGCTCCTTATTTTCAAGGACAGCATCCTCGGATTTGTGGCAGGCATACAGATAATTGCCAATAATTCGATCAAAAAAGGCGATTGGATCACAATGGGCAAATTTGATGCGGACGGCGAAGTAATAGACATTGCCCTTAATGTAGTAAAAATTCAGAACTGGGATAAAACCATTGTATATATTCCGACCGCCAAATTTCTTGAAGAAAGCTTTTCAAACTGGCGCGGCATGCTTGAATCAGGAGGAAGAAGAATATGCAGAAGTATTTCCATCGACATGTCCAGCATTCACTATTTAAGTGATGAAGAAGTAAAAGGGCTTGAAAAAATACAGCTTATAAGTGAATATCTGAAAAACAGGTCTCTTGAGATCAGCAAATGGAATGAAGAAAAGAAAGCCGACACTTTTATGCCTGTAAACGGCAGAAAACTGACAAATATCGGAACTTTCAGGGAGTATGCGAAACAGTATCTTTTAAACCATACCGGATTAAGAAAAGATATGACTCTTCTTGTCAGACAACTTGCTCCGGAAGCTACCGGACTTCCTTTACAGATATATGTTTTTACAAATACTACCGAATGGACCAATTACGAATCTATCCAGTCGGATATTTTTGATCACCTGTTTGCTTCAATAGAGTTTTTCGGATTAAGAATTTTTCAGAATCCCAGCGGAAATGATTTTCAGTCTCTTTCTCAAAAGAGGAATATTTAAAAATGGCAAAAGTTAAAAAACTTATAAAATCTCTTTCAAAATACGACAGAGTTTTCATTCAGACACACAATTATCCTGATCACGACTCAGTTTCAAGTGCATTTGCTCTCCAATATCTTCTAAAAGACAACGGAATTGATTCAAATATTATTTATCACGGTGAAATACTTCGCGACTCGCTTCAGAAAATGATAGAAAGACTTAAAATAGAAATAAAGCATCACAGTCTCTATCAAATGGACAGTTCTGATGCCATAGTTATTGTTGACGGCAATAAAAAGAGCAGAAATGTCGCAGAATTGAAAGGAACGGTCGTAGCGGTTATCGATCATCATCAGGGGACCGAGTTTCCGGATCTCGAGTTCTGCGATATAAGAAGTGATTTCGGAGCCTGCGCAACTATTGTATTTTCATATTTTGCCGAACTGGCACTTGAACCTTCTGTCGAGGTCGCAACAGCACTTCACACTGCAATTAACTTTGACACGCATCAGTTCACAAGAAATGTAAACATACTTGATATAGAGACAGTGGCTCTTCTATACAGGGTGAGCGATGTGAATCTTGTCAATTCCCTTGTCAGGAACTCAATAAAGATAGATGATCTGCCTAAATATGAATATCTGCTTAAAAATGTAAAGTTTCATCACAATTTTGCATACTGTCACTTTGCATCAGGATGTGACAAAAACCTTCTTGCCATACTTTCAGACTATCTTATGACCATTGATGGTGTTCAAGTTGTGGTTTTAAGTGCAAAATATCTGGATGAGATTATATTTTCAATACGGAGCGAACTGTCTGAATTTCCTGCACATATTATGATATCCGAAGCTCTTGCCGGCATCGGGTCAGGCGGCGGACATATTGATATGGCGGGAGGAAGAATTAACAATATTGCTGATTTTAATGAGGCAGAAATATTTAACAGATTTTTAAGTGAATTGAGGCTCCGTGACAGTTTCAGGATCTCAGGAGGGATTTGATGCATATTTTGATAAGATTCAAAAACAGACAGATTTTGTACTACTATCTTGTTTTTCTCTTCATTCTCGGATCTTGTACATTCAGTAGAGGCACCGGAGAGACTGCCGATGATGCGGAAATGGAAGAAGTTGATGATGATGAAGCGGGAGACGATTCTCTTTTTGACAGAGATATGGCGGAGTACGATCAGTCCGATACTGACATAATAATGACTGAAGATGAAACCGCAGATCCGGATATTGTTGAGATCGATGCCATTGACATTGATATTGCAGCTGATGATGATTCTGACACATATCCCGATATGACCGGAAGCTGGGTGAATCTTACTGTTTTCCGGGGTACGGCAAAACCCTTTCTGATTTCAACCTGCAACGCCTGGGCAGTGATGATCTCAAGGGTTACTATCGAGCAGAATGGAAATGTTCTTGAATCACAAAGCGAAATGTGCCGTCTTAAAGTCGGAAACGATACAAATCCTGAAATACAGTCACTGGTTCCCGACAGTTATGCCAAGTCACTACCCATTGTTCCCAAAACTTCATATCTTTTAAAAAGCGATACCGGTGAAATACTGTTCTATCAGCCGAAAATCTGGGAAGTAAGAGCATGTACTCTTGCAGATCCGGAAAATGACGCTCTTCCCACAAAAGTTGACGATCCCAGAGTTTTCGATCCTGACAATACAGGAATAAACGGACTTAAAATGCAGGCGAAGGGAACTGTCAACGGTTTTGCTGAAATAGTTCAGAAAGTGAGCACGATCCTTGACGGAAAACTGGACACAAATGGTGAGATAAGAGGTCTCACAACATGGTCTGAAGATCAGAAAGTGCTTTGGACAGACAATATTCTTATGTCAAAAGGTGCTCCTACATCAAATGATCCTTCGATAGATCCTGCCGAAAGCCACTTCATTTTTAAAAGGATCGAGGAGACTTATGACTGTGACTGGATCTATGCAAACAGTGCAGCACTTTTTCCTGATGATGCAGCAAAATATCCCGAACAATTTCAATAAATGAGGGAACTATGAGAAAATTATCACTTATCCTTCTCGTTTCCGTTTTTCTTGCAGTGTCATGTGACAATGTGAGATCTTCAGTGAAACAGGACAATGAAAACACAGATCCTGACAGCGACTCATCTGTGATAGAAGATGAAGATTCCGCCAAGACCGATGATGATATCGAATACAGCGATGAGACGGACGGACAGATCACGACCGACGATTTCACTGACGAAGCTGCAGATCAGGATGAAGAAGTTATAACTCCTGACGAGGATATTCCCGTCCTGCCCCTTGAATTCGAATCAGGTTTCATAGAGATTGGAACAAATTCCTACACTCTTGACGGTAATGATCTGACATCAGGTGCGGCAAGAATGTGGTATAATTTCCAGCCTGCAGATGTTGATCCTGCCGACAAACCTCTTTTTGTGTTTTTCAACGGTGGACCGGGAGCGGCTACAATGCTCCTTTTTACATACAACACTTCAAAAATGACCGGCGATCAGGCTTATGCTGACATTGATGTTGTCGATAACGCATTCAACTGGAACAGAATGGGCAACCTTCTTTACATTGATGCCAGAATGACAGGGTTTTCTTACGGAATTACCGATGACCCTTCAAGTGCAAGCGAAAGGAACAATTATTTTGATCCTGCTAATTTCAATGTTTTTGTCGATGCCGCTGATTTTATAAGGGTGATCTTCGGATTTCTCGACAGACATCCTGAAATACTTGCAAATAAAGTGGTTCTGGTAGGAGAAAGTTACGGTGGAACAAGGGCTACTGCAATGCTCAACATTCTGCTCAATGTCAGGGATTACGCCGCAGGTAACAGAAATTTCTATGACAAGAATCTTTTTGCAACTATTGATAATCACTTCAGAAAAGTTTATCCTGAAATGTCAGCCGATCCCCACAAGGAAGTTATAAAACAGCAGTTCTATGCATCTGTCATGATCCAGCCTCTTATTGCAGGAGAGAAACAGTTTCAGGTTGCCGGAGAGCTTCTCGAAATCGAAGGCAGTCCGATCTATACCGTTGAATCTGAGACCGGTGTGAATTATTCACCGTGCAGTCAGTACAATCCGGGATGCGAACCTCACAACAATGCATTGCAGTACCTTCAGAAGGCCAACCGTGATATGTATTCATACAGAAGACCGTACAACTGGCTTTTTGACTATACAGATCCCGGTGCACAGAAAATGGTGGAGCTGGCACTTTTTGAGAAACTTATCCGGAACGATCCAAGAGAGATCGACTGGCTTTATGCCTCAAACAGAGCAAAAGCTTTCAGATACAGCAGCGGTTATCTGAAAAATCAGATTTCAGACCTGAGCAGGATTCCTGCAACAATAAGAACTGAAATCGAATACAATCAAAGCAATATCAGACCTATGCTTGTCGGAAATCTTGACCAGACTTTCGGCACCCTTCCAAGCTATGATGATTATTTTATAGACCTTCATACAGATGTGACGAATGTTTTCTACTATGCTTCAACTACTCCGTACAGTGATATAAACGGTGAAATGTTCCTTGAAAATATCAGGGATGTTAAAAGTTTTATCACTCAGGCGGAAGAAGACATTATAATTTACGCACCGGCTCTTCCTTTATCATTAAAAGAATTTGAAGGCGTATCCGGCGTAACAGTCGAAGACAACGATTTTACTGTGAAATTCTCTGACAATACTGAAGCGACAGTCCACTTTCCGTTCTATCCGGTGAGTTCACACAGCGTTTCAGTCAACCAGCCCGAACAATTTTTCAATGATGTGAACGAATGGCTTTTTCCGAAATAATTTCAATTAATTATAGTTCAGGAGTCGAAAATGTCCGATTTTGAAAAACTGGTTGATTCCAAGGCGGGAAGCCGGTTCATACTTCAAGGTAATGCTGCTTTTGCTCTCGGTGTTGTTCATGCAGGTTATCATGCCGCTGATGGTTATCCCGGAACTCCGAGCACGGAGGTCATTGACAAATCTTTAAAGCATGTTCAGGACAGAATGACTGTCGGGTGGAGTGTGAATGAAGCAGTTGCTACCGCTGTAGCGATCGGTCACAGTGTTGCAGGAATGGATTCACTCGTAACGATGAAAATTCCCGGAATGTTCCAGGCTGGTGACACGATCACAACTTCAGCTTTTTACACAGCCCAGTCAGGTGCTTTCGTAATTTATGCGGCTACAGACTATGTCCCGTCAAGCACTCAGCATGTCATTGATGCAAGATATTTCCTGAGCGCGGCGAGAATTCCTGTCTTTGAACCGAGGAATCATCAGGAAATGTATGATATTGCTTTTATTGCGGCGGATTATTCAAGAAAATTCAAAACTCCGGTCTGCATACTTCCAAGCGGCATCCTCGCCCACAGCGAAGGTATTGTCACAACAAAAGAAGCCAGAAAAATCGAACCGCGACCTCTTCCGAAGAATTTGAGCGAATGGATGCTCATGCCGGGTATTGCGAGAAATAAATATAATGAAGCAACCACAAAAAGAATTCCGGAACTCCTTGAATTTGCTGAGAGTTCAGATGTTATTATAACTGAAACGAAAGGACGGAATGACTGGGGTGTGATAATAGTCGGAGAAAGCGATATTATCGTGAAAGAAGCTCTTCTTACAATAAATGCAGACCCTTCAATTATGAGCATGTCATTAGCCAATCCTGTGCCGGTGAACAGAATCAGAAAGTTTGCTTCGAATATTAAAAAGCTGTTCGTTTTTGAAGACGGAGACAGGTTTCTTCAGGATAAGATCTCTGCTGAAGGAATTAAGGTCATCGGAAAAGAGACCAATTCCACAATCACTGACTGGACTCCGGATTCCGTTATAAATATACTTAAGGGTCATCTGGATATAAAACATGAAGTGAAAACTGTCAAAATCGAAACGAAACCGCTCAACAGACCTCCTTCGATATGCCCCGGATGTCCATATAGAGCCTACGGGCTTGCTGCCGAAAAACTCAAGAAAACTGGCAAGTTATATGCAGGGTTCGGAGAAATAGGATGTTCGACTCTGCTTTTTTTTAACAAAGGTATAGATACAGTTCTGTGCATGGGCGGAAGCGACTCGATGAGACAGGGTTTCTGCCTGAGCCGTCCTGAGATGGCATCAAAAGTTGTCAGCGTGATCGGTGACAGTTGTGAATGTCACAGCGGACTTGATGCGACCAGAAACGGTGTTTTCAGAAATGTTCCCGGTGTCCAGATCGTTCTCGACAACAGAATTACAGCAATGACAGGCGGTCAACCTGCTCCGACAAGTGAGGCGAATCTTGCAGGAGTTCCTAATAAATTCAACCTGAAAAAAGCGATCGCCGCTGAAGAATGCAAAGTTGTGGCGGTCAATGCATATGATCTCAAAGGTGTTGAAAAAGCACTTACCGAAGCACTCGATGAAGCTGAAAAAGGACAGTTCACAAATCTTGTTCTTGAAGGACCATGTCAGCAGATCATGGATAGGAAATCTATGAAAAGAACTATCGAATTCGACCGTGAAAAATGCAAAAAATGCGGCAGATGCAACATGTGTCCCGGAATAAAATTCGATTCAGACGGTGTTCCACATTACACAAATCTGTGCATAAACTGCGGCGGAAACACTCAGGTCTGTATGCAGAGATGTCCTTTCGGAGCTATTGTTCCTATCAAGCAGAGTGAAAGTGCAAAAAATGAAAAAATAGAGCTTCCCGCTCCGAAAAAGATCGGAAAAGCAAGTGTGAAAAAAGAAGACCTTCCTGAATCTCTAAGAATTGCGATCAGAGGTATCGGAGGTCAGGGGAACCTTTTCTTCGGCAAGGTTTTAAGCGAAGTCGCACTCAGGACACCATACAGTGAAACTCAGATAGTAAAAGGCGATACTCACGGCATGGCACAACTTGGCGGAAGCGTTATTTCAACATTTGCATGCGGGAAAGCTTACAGCCCGATACTTTCTCCGGGAAGTGCGGACATTCTCGTTGTCATGGAAACCTCCGAAGTTCTCAGGGAAGGGTTCCTTGAACTTCTGAAACCGGGCGGAATGATAGTTCTCAACCGTTTTGAAGCGGTTCCACCGACAGCAAAACAAGAAGATTACCCGAAGATCGAAGAGATCAGAAAAGTGCTCGAAAACTATAAAGTCATCGAATTTGACGCACTCGAAGTTGTCGGCAAGGTCGGTGATAAGGTCGGGAAAACTGCCAATGTCGCAGTGCTCGGACTTCTTTCGACAATTGAACCTTTCAATAAGATTCCTGCCGAAATATGGCTTGAAGCATTAATGACACTCTCTCCTACTGACACAATCAAATCCGCCAACCAGATATCATTTGAAGCTGGAAGGAGGAAATAATGAAAAAAGTTCTTATCGGTTATTTTTCAAAGACCGGTTCAACAAAGGAGATCGCAGAAAGAATAGGTGCGAACCTCGCAAAAAAAGGAACCGAAGTTGATGTACTCGAACTCGAAAAGATCCAGAATATTGAGAATTATTCAAGCGTTATCCTCGGCGCACCCATAAACGGGATGAGACATGTTCCAGATTTCATTAAATTCGTTGAAGAGAACAGATCCTCACTCGACGGCAAAGTCGCAGGGCTTTTCACAGTCGCCTATGTCTATTACGACGGCAGAAAGATCTGGCGCGGCATGATGAATAAAAGCATCACAAAAATCGAAAAGCTCATCAACCCAGCCAACTCAATAGTCTTTTCCGGCAGGATCGACAAAAAAATGCCCGCAGCCGCCAACCTCATCCTCGGAGTGAAAAACAGCCTCCCCCTCAACCTCATCAACCATGATGAAATCGACAAATGGTGTGAAGAGATAGTTTATTGACAGAAATTCTTGAGTATTTTCGTTCCATTCTCGGTCAGAAAAGATTCAGGGTGATATTGGACTCCCTCGAACAACCGGTGCTTTTTGTCTCTTAGCCCCATGATAAAACCGCTTTCACCTTTTGCAGTTATTTCTAGTCCGGTTTCATCTATTCCTGAAACACAAAGTGAATTATATCTCGCGGCATGGAATCCTTGAACCATTCCTGAGTGAATTCCGCTATTTACATGAAATATTTTTTCCGTTCTGCCATGCACAGGAGGATGTTTTTCAATCTTTCCGCCATTTAAATAAGCCATCAGCTGCATCCCGAGACAGACACCGAGTATCGGAATTCTGTCTTTAAAATATTCAACGGCCTCGATTGAAACTTTTGAATCTTCAGGTCTTCCTGGACCAGGAGAAATAACAAGATGGGTTATATTTTTCTTCTTTAGTTCATTAATATTTATTTCATTATTTCTGAAAACTGAACAGTTGCCTGCTGTTGCAAAGAATTGATAAAGATTATATGTGAAGCTGTCGTAATTATCGATTACTGCAACATTCAGTGACATTACGGTTTCCAGATACGGTCTTTTTCAATTAACTGCTGATTAAGATAAATGACATGAAGCATTCCTCTAAGTCGCTTCAGATAGTCAGGATCAGCTTTTTTTATCAGATTATGCTTTTCACGGGGATCTTTTTTAAGATCATAAAAATATTCCTGATTATTTCGCAAACGATGAACATATTTATATCGGCCTTTATCAATAACACCGATAAAGGTTCCGTTATACGGCTGAATCAGATAAACAGGTTGCTGCGGCAATCCGGCAAACATCGATACACCGCGGAAATGATGTCGTTCCGGTTGTATTCCGACCATATCAAGAATAGTCGGAGCAATATCCATCTGACTGAATGCTATATCTTTAATGCGTTCTGGTTTAACAATGTCTGGAGCTATTATAAGAAACGGAGTCCGGAAAAATTCTTCGTACCATGCTGTCTCGTTGAATTGATATCCATGCTCGTTTAAAGGATAGCTATGATCACCGGTAATAATGACAATTGCATCCTTGAGATAATCCCGTTTCGACAATTCTTCAAAAAAAAAATGAAGCTGCGCATCGGTAAGTCTTATGCTGTTGGCATATTGTTCAGGCAGTTTTTTTGCCTTTGGAAATAGCATCTGTTTTTCTTCCGGAACCTTGTTAAACCGCATATGATTCATAACTGTATGAAGAAAAACAAAAGGCGGATTTTTGCCTGATACGACATTTGCTTGCGTATCAAGATACTCAAACGCCCGTTTATAGAATATTCCGTCCTCAACACCCCAGCCCCATATTTGTTTTTCATCTTCAGGCTTCAGATACGGCACGATGGAAATTGCATTTTCAATGCCGTTTTTATGAACAAAAGTTCCCGTGTTGTCAAAATTGATATCCCGGAACGCTTTAACAAAAAAAGTGGAATACCCGTTATCTTTCAACACTTGAGGAAGCGACTGGAATCGTACATTTCCATACTTGACAAACTCTTTCTTTTTGAAACTGGGAATAAGCGAAAAAAGTGTTGCAAATTGTCCTTTTGATGATTGTATCGAATTGGCATAAAATCTTTCGACATAGAATCCTTCTTTAATTTTTTCATTAAAATACGGTGTATATGGATGACCTTCAGTTGTTGTGGCTTCGACAACTTTTGCTGAGAAGGATTCAATTTCAAGTATGAATATTGGAGAGTGCTTTTTTGTGTTTTTGTCTGCTGGCGGAATTTTTTCAGTCTTTATAAACGGATAACTGTCAGTATCCATGTTTTCAACTGTCTCCTGACCGTCAAAATAATCATAAACCGTACACAACACAGATCCGAAATTATCATACGGTGTAAAATGTCCTGATATCAGCAGAAGATAGACAGGAATCATTGCAATTCCTGCGGCATACCGCCACAGACTTCGACCATACTCATTCATAATGCTTTTTCGTAATACCGGAATAGACAATATAACAACAATCAGCAGAATTCCGACAGATAACACAGGCAGGTTCAGACTGTCAAAAATCACATTTAAAGACTCTTTTCCGAACGCTTCACCGGCATTTTCCATCATTACAGAAAAGTCAAAAGGAGTTTTTGAATTAATCTTATAAGCACCAAGTAAATGATAAAAAGCAATATAGATTACAAATGAAATGCAATAGGAGCGTCTCCCGAACGAAAAAAAAGTTCCCGAAATAAACCAGAACAGCAAAGTACTCACAAGACTACCGGAAAATGCCAGCATCCCCTTCATTGAAAAAAGAGAGAGCACTTCACCTTCTGTCAGCAATAGCATATAATAACAAATGCAAAAGATCGTCAGAAGCACATAACTTATCGGAATCGCTTTAATTTTTATCATTTAGACATTTTTATTACTTGAAGTTCTTTTGATATTGATTCAAAGACTTTCGGCTCCTCCTCAAGAACAGCATCAATAGTCTTTTTAAGCATAGCGTTCGCTTTTTCAAACTCCTCAACCACCTGCTTTTTTGTGCCTGCATTCACCGCCTTATTTCTGCTTTCATTCCAGTCATTGTAAGCTTTCTGCATCCCCTGAGAAAGGGAATGAAGCGCCTGCACCTTGCCTCTGTCCTTTTGAAAAGTCTTATCTTTCCACTCATCATCCATTTTCTCATAATGCGGCTGTGACCATTTCTTTTTAAGATATTCCACAACAGCAGTGTTTGTATCATAATAGTATTTGCATTTGCTTTGAATGATCCTTAATAAAGCGGCACTGTCAGAGAAAGGCTTCTCCTTCTGCTCTCTGTAAAGAACCTCCATATCTCTTATTGCATTCTTGAAAAAAGTATCATTGGGTCTGAATTCCTGAAAAAGAGTATATCCGTCGTTGTGCAGAATTATTGTCTGTGGAGAATCTTTTCCTGAAATAATTGCAGTCAGAAAAACCAAAACTGTTGTAAGCAGAAAATTTTTTATAAACATAAACCTTCAAACTCCTTATGTCTGTTTCAAAATTTCTTTAATATCTTCTTTTAATGACCTGAAAAAATCTGAAAATCATAACAATCTATCAGATTCTTGTCCAGTTTTGTAAAACTGTGCCTGTTGCAAAAGTCTTAATTTTTCTTATGATTGTTCAGCTGTTTTAAAGGAGCATGTCATGTTTACAGGAATTATTGAAAAAACATCCGCAGTTATACACATAAAAAAAAAGGGGACGGAGTATGAACTTCTGATCGGCAATCCTTTTGGAAATGATATCTCCGCAGGCGATTCTATTGCTGTTGACGGCACATGTCTTACTGTGGTCGAGTTTAATATTTCATCTATCCTTTTTTTTGTCTCTCGCTCAACCGTTGAGAAAAGCATAATTTCCCGATATAAAACAAACACGCCTGTAAATCTGGAAAGAGCCATGAGAGCTGACGGAAGATTTGACGGACACATTGTTCAGGGACATGTTGATACAAAAGGGACAATAGCATCTGTCCAAAAGATCAATGAAGGAATTGAGATAACAGTCTCTTTCGATCATCAGTTTTCAGACTTCATAACAGCAAGAGGATCGGTCTGCGTAAACGGAATAAGCCTTACAACTGCTGAGGTTTCAGACAGCTCTTTCATGATTTCGATCATTCCAGAAACATTGAAAAGAACAACTTTTTCAACTGCTCTTTCAACCGGGCAGAATGTGAATATAGAATTTGATATTATTGGAAAATATGTGGCAAGACTTAACGGAAAGTCCGGTAACGGTTCAAATCTTGAAAACCTGCTGGGGAAATTATGAAAATTCTTTGGCATTACCTTTCATTCTGCTATAATGCGCCGATGTTATAACTGATGAGGAAAAAATGAAGCTGATAAAAAAACTTTTCATGATTGCGATCATTGCGGTCGCTGTTGTTCTACTTTCATTTTTTGCACAGGCAAACAGCAGCAGCGTTCAACTGAACCTGATCTTCCACAGTTTTGAATCGATCCAGATCTGGCTTCTTGCTCTGTTGAGTTTTCTTGCCGGCATCCTTTTCACAATAATTGTTGTCCTTTTTGATGTCATTTCCACAAAATACAATGAAGGTAAATTGATCAAGGAGAACCGCAAACTCATTGAAGAACTTTCGAAAATAAGAAATCAGAAACTTGCCGGTCTCGATTCTCTTTCTTTCAATGACAAAAAAACTGATGGATCAGCAGCCGGAGAAATTGATGACAGATTTTAAGTCCCCTGTTTTATGGGTACTGTTATTATCAGCTCTTATTGCTTTCTTTTATATTGTCATTAAATCATTCAGCAGATCTTTTCCAAAATATGGACTGAAAAAAAGCTTTTCGAAAGAGAGTGCCGCCATTTTTGAAGCGCTTGTCGACAGCCACTTCAGGAATAATAAGGATTATCTGAACCACCTTAAAAAACTTGCATCTGAATACCCTGATGAGCCGATGTTCTTTCTTTTTGCAGGAGATATAGCAAGAAAGTTCAACCCTGAAAAAGCTCTTGAAATACACAGAGATATTCTTTTCAGACCTTCCACGACAGGCAAGCTGCGCGCTCTGGTCTTAAAACATATCGGGGAAGATTATTTAGCTCTCAGACAATATTCCAAAGCCATTTCAGTGTTGAAAGATTCTGTAAAAACTGCTGATTCGCCTGAAGCACGCTTTCTGATGTCGCGAGTTTATGAAAAAGAGAAAAATTATGTGAACGCACTTGAAGAAATTGACCGTTTCGTATCATTGACCGAAGAAAAGGAAAGCACACTTCCGCTTAAAATGATATCCAAGGCAGTTATTTACTATTATCAGAAGAACTCCATGGAAGATTATAAATATTGGCTTGAGTATTATATTAAAAGAACATCGTCGGAACCTGAAAAAAACCTTGCACATATGAAACTTATGTTATTAAAGGAAAAGCCGAAAAAATCGATATCGTATCTTCAAACAGCTTCGGCAGACACCGAAAAATATGAACTTGCGGCAAGAGCAATGATCCTTAATGAAAAAGAAGGATTAGAAATAAATTCTTCAGTTGAAGGGCATTACAAAGCTGTATTCGATGCACTTTTAAACACAGAACCCAAAGATCCTGCAATAATTGAACAGATAAACGGAAAAAGCCTCCTTTTTTATAGGCTGACCGCGAAATATTCTGCCAAATCCACATTAAGAGATGTTGTTATCTCCGATTTTAATTATGACACACTTTTTGCATGCTCAGAATGCGGAAATCCGGTAGAGGCATCTTTTCCTTTATGCAGACACTGCCTTGCAATCACAGGAAGAAAATTAAATACAATTTCGGGGGATTAAATGAAAAAGTTATTAATTCTGGCATCAACTGTTCTGCTTCTTTCGATTTTAATCTCTTGCGGAGAGAAAGATAAAGATAAGGATTATGAATATAACATGATGAATTTTTTTGATCAATACCTTTCGACACTTTGCGAAGCATCGACCAGATGTACTTCCGGATTTGTAAACACATCCAATGTATCCTACTGTCCGGATATTATCATGAACAACCCGTCAACTTTCGAAGGATTCCATAAAAAAGAAAATGTGCTTTTCAGACATAAATATGAAATGATGATAAGTGGTGAAAGAATGGGCTGGATAAAAGTAGATATGGATAAAGCTGAAAAATGTTACACTGTTATATCAAAACTCGACCCGTGCAATCCGCTTGATGTACAACTGCTTGATATTTCAGAATGCGCCAATGTTTTCAATGGAACAAAATTTCTGAAACAGGAATGCTATCAGGATGAAGAATGCGATAACGGCTGGTGCGATCTTAAAGGTGACCGATGTCCCGGCAACTGCGTTTTTTATAAAGAACCCGGGCAGGAATGTAATGCCTCATTAGACCGCTGTTCTCCGGGTTATCTATGCAGATCATCAGGATGTTCAGAGGCCAGTAATGGAGTTCCAGGAGACCCGTGCGTAAGTGACGACGACTGCAGCAGCTTCCTTTTCTGCAGAATAACAGGTACAGACTCTATAGGAAATTGTTATAAGAGACAGGGAGAAGGTCAGGCCTGCATAGAAGAAAAAGAGTGCGTTGTGGGTCTTGAGTGCATCAACAATCTATGTACAAGATCAAGAATAAGCGATCAGGTCGGAGCACCATGCGGTCCTCAGGCAAGTGTGGGAGATGAAGAGGAAGTTGTGCTTTCCTGCAATGTCTTTTCCAAACTTGAATGCGGCGTGACAAATACCTGTCAGAAACTTTCAAGTCAACAGAACACACCCTGCACTTCGATGTGTGACAAAACACTGTATTGCGACAACAATTTCCATGTCTGCCTGTATCAGGGAGATATCGGCAAACCATGTACTCAGGATTCCCAGTGTGTCACAATGTACTGCTACAATAATGTGTGTGCAACTCCTGAATGTCTGACAGTGGAGTAGAAAATTATCCGGCTATTCTTTCTTTTCAGCTTTTTTATTTCTGCCCTTATTCTTAATTCATGTGCAACATCAAGGAACAATGCCGTGCCGGAAAAAACTCCTGAAAAAAGTTCTATACAAATTGAAAATAACTCGCCGGAAGTAAAAAAAATCCCACTTGTACAGCAGATTCTCTTAAAAGATAGATATAATGGAGAAATATATTCTCTTGAAAAAATATCAGGAGGACGGTCTGTTTTTATTGAAATATCAGCATCGTGGTGTTCCGCATGTAAAGAAATGTATCTGATAACCTCTAAGCTTTATGATCTTTTCAAAGATAAGACCTTTTTCATCAGAATAACACTTTCTCCAGAAAACGAAACACTAACTGAATCGCCCATTCCTGTCATGAATATTCAGTCTTCACCAGTTGATTTAGGAATTGAAGCGAGTTCAATACTTCCAAGAATAATAATACTGAACCGTTCCGGAGAGTTAACAGCAGATCTCAACGGCCAATATCCCATGCTTTATTATTACGGAATACTTTCAGAGCTTTAGCTTACAGTGTCTTCAATTATTCTGATCTCTTCCGGTGAGAGTTTAAAAAGCTGATAAAAGAATTTATCGAGCTGATCCATCTTAGATCTTTTCAATCCTTCCGAAGGTTTTTCCTTACCTTTTAGTGAGATTGATTCATTTATTTCCCTTATCTCCCTTACCAGATCGGAAATAATTTTCTGAATACTTCTTCCACAAAGAAAAAAAGGTATTTTATTAAAGTTCTTTTTAAGGAATTTATTATGATGCGGAAATTTTATCCTGTAGTAGTAATCAGTAACTTTTGAATTGAAATATCCTTCGGCAAATAACAGGTCTATTTCGTTTGTCCTTGGAACGACAGCCGCCACATCATTTAAAAAATACAGCCCTGAATTATCATATGCGAACACCGGCTTAACCGAAAGATACCGCAATATCAGCTTTTCTCTTTCAAAATTCTCGGCAGGAGGAATCTGAAAAAAGCTCTCTTTATCGGGAATTATCCAATGATTTATCTGAAACAAAGAATAAGGTTCGATTTCCCTTGATCTGATAAAGGGTTTATATCTGCTGCTTTTTCTAAGTGTTTCAATGTTCGGGACAACGCCCTGCTCTTTAAACATTCCTATAAAAAATTTAAAACAGTCACCACAGCTGGTAGTGGCTTTAGATTCAATTTTAAATAAAAGACTTATCTGTTCAGGAGTGATTCCGTCATCAAAAGTCAAAAGATTGTTAAAATCGAGATGCCCCTTTTCAACTTTGAGTATCTTGTTTTCAACATGATTTCTGATAACAACATTTCCGGGCTGCAAAATAAAAGAATCTGACTTCTTTTCAAGCTTCATATACAAGAAAGAACTGAATCTGTTTATCTCGTTTGTTGAAAAAAGCGAATATAAAACCTTCTTATTCTTCTTTGTCAGCGGACTGGAAAAGAAGTTTTTCTTAATCATCATATGGAATTCGCCCTTAACCTTGAGAAGATTTGAGATATTCTCAATAAGACTGTCGCTTGGAAATCCGTAATTGACAGAATCATCAAAAATTATATCAAATGAATAAGGTTTAAGTTTTGTATTATCATTACTTATCAGATCAAAAAGGGTCGATTGAAGTGAGATTGAAAACGGAGTCTCTCTTGAAACGGGATAATATTCAACATTCTGAAAAGGATTCCCGTCAACTGCCTCAGTAGGATAACCGATATGGATCATCGATTTCTTTTCAATTTCATAACTGAGAACAACAGAATCTGTCAACAGAAGTATGGAAGGCTTAAAAGATGTTTTTACATTATCAACTTCAAAAACTTTCTTTGAAGGAAGCGAAAGTATTGTAGAAATAGACAATGATAATATATAATCTCTTTTCAATCTGTCTTCGAATTTTTTGTTTATTGTGGAAAAAGACTGTTTATCAATACCCTTAAGCGTCAAATTGCCCGCTCTTTTATTGTTCACAGTCAGAAAAAACCGGTTTAACAGAAAAGCATGGGGTGAAGTATCTATCCTGTTTTCATTAATAAAAGCTTTTATATCGTTGAAAAGCTTAACACTCTTTTTTCTTTTATCCATCTTTTTGACCTTTTCAAAGTTCGATAAATTATAGATATCGCATTTATAAAAGCAAGATTTATCGGGAGTAAAAAAAAGAGGGACCGAAGCCCCTCTGAAAAACTTATAGATTTTGTACTAAATACTAAATTGGATTCTGATCACAACCATCAGAAGTATTGTTGATTGTATAACCATCATCACAAGTCCATGCACAGTCTGCCGCAGTATTCCAACCAGTACCATTCCATGTTACATCAACATCTGCAACAGTGCTTGTCGCATTTGCAGGTGCATTGTCAACGCATGATTCTGTTTTTGTATTGCTTATGCATACATTTGAACCATTGAAATGATAATCAGCGTCACATGCACATTCTGCAACACCATCTGTGTTTGCATCTGTACAAACAGTTTGGTGTGCTTCAACACAGGTATTTGTCGGTGTGCAGGGATTTATATAGTTGTCAACATCGGCATCCGTCTCAACATCATTTGTATCGGAATCAGTTATGTCTTCATCAACAACATCATCATCAG
>DAOQAY010000041.1:20586-22411 GCA_035354435.1 bacterium | reverse complement strand
GGGTCGCCGCCGGTGAGGGTCGGTATGCTGAATGCGCCGCCGGTGACTGAGGCCTGTCCTATTATTGAACCGAGTTCGTTATAAGCGATAATTGTTGATATGCCGGGGTCTGCCACTGATCCGGTTTCCCCGGCTACGCTGAATTTGGGGTTGCCGCCGGTGTCGTCGGTGCCCCACGGTTTTCTTGTGTAGAGAACTTTTGTCATGTCGATGACTGACGGATCGGGTTCATTTTTATCAACCAGTATCTTCCAGTTTATCGCTCTTGTCTCAGAATTGCCGAGAATGTCCTGCCATGTGACTGAAAGGTTGTGTGTTCCGGCTGTAACGCCGTCATCGAGCATCGTTTCAAATTCCGCATAATTATCAATCACTTCCACGGGATCGCCGAATTCGAATCCGGTTATTTCCATTCCGTTCGAATCAAGTTCCTCATCCGCAAAAAGATTCAGCTGCGCCGCTACCACTTCGTTTGTCAGAGGGTCGGTCAGACTGAAACTCAGTATTTTGTTTATGTTGTCTCTTGCCGGTGAATAATCGGGAATCCTTGAAACTATCGCACTGGCAAGTACCGGGCCTGTGAAATCAAATTCTGCCGAACAGTTGGCAAGACTGACTGTTTCAGAATAGTAATTTCCGGCTCCGTCAACTGCATCGATTCCGACAAATTTATATCCTTCGCTGTCACTTCCTGAAACGGTATATGCAAAACAGTTGTCTGACGGTGTTTCACAATCTTCCGTCAGCAGCTTGTTCCCGAGTGTTATCTCCAGGCCGATTCCCGCTTCGACATTCATTCCGAGCGTTATTTCAACTACATCTCCCGTTGCCGCCGCCGCCATTCCGTCTTTCGTTATCGCCCGTCTTGTGGTGACAGAACATGTTTCCACTTCTATCTGCGGATCGGTTATGTCAACGAAAACCATTCCGAGAACTCCGTCCGAAAGCGGATTACCGGCCATGTCACTTGCTGAAATCCCGACGGCATAGCCCTTTTCCGTATCTCCGCTTTTCACTGTGTAGTCACATGAATATTTAAGCGGATCTCCGCCGTTTGAACATATAAGCCCGAGTCCGCTGTCATTTATGTTCACATCTTTGACCTGCTCATCAAATATCACTGAAACCTGTATTTTGGTTCCGTCTTTAGCATATTCAGGAGTAAGGATACTGCTGATCATTACCGGTGCCGTCCTGTCAACATACAGCGTGCCGTGCTGACTGGTTGTCGTGTTGGCACTGCTGTCGGTCAGGGTGATGCTGATCGTTTCTATGCTGTCACTGCCTGTGCCTGAACCAAGATATGTGCAGGTATAGCTCAGTCCGTCTGCGGTGTTGCATGATGCTGTGCCGCTACCTACTTTCACTTCAACTGTGTCTCCGGCATCATTCATCTTCTCGCTGGCTGTGAAGGTGACTGTCGATGTCACTCCGGGTCTGATTCTCTCCGGGATGACTGTCACAACTCCGGTAACTTCAGGAACGGAACTGTCCGACATTATTCCGGTTATCGAAACCTGCGTTGCGTTATGACCTGCCGTGTCAGTGCCGTCTGCCGTGAAGCTGTAACTTCCGTCACTTAATACCGGATATGAATAAATATATGACAAGCCCTGCTTTTCAGTATTCAACGGCACTGTCACATTGCTGCCGCTGTCAAGCAGCTGAACTGCCGGACTGCCGCTAAGATCTTCCGATGCGTTTATCGTGATCTGCAGAAGTTCCGCCGCATTAAGTGTCTTGTCTCCGGGAACTATCTGCGCTGTAAGAACCGGTGCCGTCCTGTCAACATACAGCGTGCCGTGCTGACTGGTTGTCGTGTTGG
>DAOQAY010000041.1:13803-20486 GCA_035354435.1 bacterium | reverse complement strand
ACCGGTGCCGTCCTGTCAACATACAGCGTGCCGTGCTGACTGGTTGTCGTGTTGGCACTGCTGTCGGTCAGGGTGATGCTGATCGTTTCTATGCTGTCACTGCCTGTGCCTGAACCAAGATATGTGCAGGTATAGCTCAGTCCGTCTGCGGTGTTGCATGATGCTGTGCCGCTACCTACTTTCACTTCAACTGTGTCTCCGGCATCATTCATCTTCTCGCTGGCTGTGAAGGTGACTGTCGATGTCACTCCGGGTCTGATTCTCTCCGGGATGACTGTCACAACTCCGGTAACTTCAGGAACGGAACTGTCCGACATTATTCCGGTTATCGAAACCTGCGTTGCGTTATGACCTGCCGTGTCAGTGCCGTCTGCCGTGAAGCTGTAACTTCCGTCACTTAATACCGGATATGAATAAATATATGACAAGCCCTGCTTTTCAGTATTCAACGGCACTGTCACATTGCTGCCGCTGTCAAGCAGCTGAACTGCCGGACTGCCGCTAAGATCTTCCGATGCGTTTATCGTGATCTGCAGAAGTTCCGCCGCATTAAGTGTCTTGTCTCCGGGAACTATCTGCGCTGTAAGAACCGGTGCCGTCCTGTCAACATACAGCGTGCCGGCATTGTAAGTGTTCAGATTCCCGGCTTTATCTGTCAGCGCTATTGTCACGGGATCAAGCGTATCGCCGGTTCCTGCCGGGGCCGTGCCTTTGCACGAATAGTTCTTTCCTTCGTTTGTGCAGGTGAGTTCCTCCTCTTTCCTGCTGACTTTTACAATTCCTTCACTCATCTCTTCCATTACTGTGAAGGTAACTGCAAATTCCTGTTCCTGCCTTACTCTGCCTGGGGTGATCACGGCCGATCCGTCAAGTTCGGGCAGCAGCGAATCAACTGAAAACAGATCCGAATCTATTTCTGCCGCCGCATTCTCTATTATGTCGGATCCGGATGTCTTTATGAAATATTCTCCGTCTTCAAGATTACCCGAAACCGCTATCTGATAACGGTAGGACATTCCTTTCTGAAGTTCTTCCGCTTCTTCCGTCATGTCTCTGATTTTCTTGCCGTCTTTATCGTATATCGCCATGGCCGGTTTGTCTTTCAGCTGTTCATTCGAAGATACCGTGACCGTAACTGTTCCTGAGTTATTATATGCCGGCGCATCGCTTTTAACTGTCAGAAACGGGGCTGTCGTGTCAAGAAATATCGTTTCCGCCGTCTGCTTCGATTCAAAGCCGAGCGTATTTTTCAGTTTCAGTGCAACTGTTCTTGAGCCGTCTGTCGTAGCTGAAAGTCCTTCGTTAAGATCAAAATCCGTTATTGTGTATCTGCCGTCCGTTCCCTTTGCAGGTTTCGCAAGTTCCTGCTTTCCCACTGCAAATCCTGTGTCATTGGCTATTATTATCGTGTCAAAGTTGTCATTCGGAGCTTTGAAAACTATATCCACTTTATTCACCGGTGTTTTCATTTCCGTTTCCGCCGTGACTTCTATCTCCTCTTCAGCTTTGTTCCGGTAATAAACCGACAGCTCCGGCGATCCCGGCTTACTTCCGTCCGAAAGTGCAGGACCTTCCTCCATCACACAGCCGTTTTCAATAACTGTGACCTTACCCCGTTTCAGCTTGAATTCCTGTGAAGTGCAGTAGTATGCTATGTTATCCGTCCTCACTTCCGGCTCTGACGGCAACTTATCTTCCGCAACTGTTTCATCCTCTGTCATCCTTATCGTCAAAGTAAGCTGCATCGTTCTGTCATATGGAAGATTATCAAAACGGAGTATCGAACCATCCTCGCCCATCCATACGGGACCAGTCTCTTTCTTCTCTCCCGAATACTCGACTTCCGCCCATGCGAAAAGAAGATTCATGTCAGGCGGCGTTATGTCGTTACCGTCAGAATCCTTCCATGTGTAATGCAGGCTGATCCCTCCCTGCTCGAACTGTTCGCAGGAAGCTGTCAGAACCATAACCGCTATCATCACCATAATCAGTTTTTTCATCGGAAACTCCTTTTATTTAACGCCCATCGGCATTTCAACATATCCGTCATCATCTTTTTCAAGCATTAAAACCGTAGTGGTAGCTGCAGCAGCTCCGAGAACCACCACGCCTGTCACTGTCCAGAACCACCATGTCTTATACCAGGGTGTAGGCGTTTTCATGATCGTAAGATTTTTCACATTGTTAGCTCCGGGGGCGATGTAAATATCGGTCTGGAAAGGGATATAATCTTTCGGATCCGCAATAACTTTGAGGCTGTACCTTCCCGGAACAACATCCGTCAATTTATACTGACTCTGTTTGATTTCACCCTTTTCACTCCCAAGCTGAATTACCGCTTCTTTCACATTAAAGGAAAGATCAATCCCGCCCTTTTTCATGCTATAATCAATGCCTGCAATCTGATAAGCAGCCAGTTTTATTGCATTTCTCAGCTCATCCTGTTCACCGTCGAAACTCTCAAGCACACGATTGTCAACTTCGGCACGCCGTGTATCTATCAATTGAACGCTTATGACCCATGTGTTCTTCACCTTTCCTACAGAACCCGTGATAAGTTTGGAAAGTCCAAGGGAAGCACCAATCTCAATAATACATTCCATACTGTCACTGCACTGCATCGTTGAATCCATTTCAGCCTTTGCAAGCATCGCTTTTATATCGTCCTGACTGATAACACTCACACCTTGAATCGAGTTCAGCTCTGATGAAAGTATCGCTGTCAGAGCATCCGCCGTTGCAGTTTCCACTCCTCTTGCCGCAAGCGGCATTACAGCAAGTTTGAGATTTTCTCCCGGCTTTAACTGAAACATCGGTTTAAGTTCCGCAATCCCCAGTATTTCATCAAGAGCAGTCGGCAGTTTTGTTTTCAGCTCTGAAACATCCTTAGCCTGAGCCGTGGTACGAATACCGACAGAACCGTCATTCACATTTACCGTGTTCAGTGAAAGAATGAATTCATCACCGAGTTTTGCGACTTTTCCCGAAATAAGAGTATCGCACTCAAGCTTTTTCTGTATCTCTATCAGACACTCCGAAGACGATTCACAACCCATTTGCGCCTGCTTTTCGGTGAATTTCACAGCACTTTCAAGCTCTGCGGAAGTAACAACCGAAAAACCCGACCTCTGACCGATATTGAGAACTATAGCCTCTTCAATTGTTTTTGCGACCGATTCTTCGACATCGACACCTGTTATCTTCTGGACAAGCAGTTTTTCCGGTTCTCCAACCGGCATCACCGGAGTTTTTACTTCAGGTGACTGTTCATTCACCTTTTCCGCAGCTTTCACAACAGGAGCGGGGGTTTCTTCCTCATCGTCTTCGTCGTCTTCGTCGTCTTCATCTTTTTCTACAGCCTTTTTTGATGCCGGTTTTTTCTGCTCCACCTTCTTTTCTTCTTTTTTCTCCGGCTTTGCCGGCTGAGTATCTTCATTTTTCTGATTCCGCTTGCTCACTTCAATAAAAGGAGCACCGTCCGCAAAAAGAAGTTGACTGTTAAAAAAGGCAATGACTATAATTGCCGCAACAACGCTTTTCATTACTTATCTCCCGAAATATCGGCTTATCAGCCTACGGTTTAAAAAACAATATGTTATAGCTGTTAATATATTTAAATAAACCCTGTGTGTAAAGATTTTTAGATTTAAAGTGTTACAATTCTGTCTGCGAAATTTTGTGCGAAGGTTCTGTCGTGTGTGACGACGATGGCGGCTCCTTCAAAGTTGCGAAGTGCTTCTTCGAG
The DNA here is from genome assembly GCA_035354435.1 of bacterium. GTDB lineage: Bacteria > UBP6 > UBA1177 > UBA1177 > UBA1177 > JAKLDO01. Next base: position 16,741 of record DAOQAY010000041.1, on the reverse strand, counting down.
TGCGGTTCTGGCGTTTATTTCGAGGTGAGACATTGGTTCATCAAGAATTATAAGGTCGTATTCTCCGAGCATGAATGAGGCTATTTCCACTTTGCTTTTCTGACCTGCGCTCAAGGTTCCTATCTTCCGGAAAACTGTGTCACCTCTGATGTTGAGGCATCCAAGAAAAAGTCGCGCCCTGTTTTCAAGTGCTCTATCTCCGTGAGCAAGAAAATTGATTATCTTTTCATCATCGGGAAGTTCAGCGCTGCCTTGGGCAAAATATCCTGTTTTTATTGATGGGGATATTGAAACTTCGCCTGCGTCAGGAGTGAGTTCACCTGTAATAATTTTTAAGAGTGTCGATTTGCCACAGCCGTTCGGACCTGTCAATGCGATCTTTTCACCCCGCTCCACCGAAAGCGAAAAAGCGTTTAGCACATTTTTTTCATTGAATGATTTGGAAACATTGAACATTTTCACAAGAAATCTGCTTTTGGATCCGCCGGGATTTATTTGAACCTTAGCTTTTTTGACGATGCCTTCCTTGAGCTTGTACATCTCCTCTTTTTCCTTTTCGATCCTCGATTCAAGGGCTTTCGCACTATTCATGAGGTTACCCGACCTTACTGATTTTATGCTGCCGACATCATACTGACACAAACTTCCATTCTTTTTCACTGACCTTGATGGTTTGAACTTTTCGTTCTTTTCAGCTCTGCTTTTTCTGTCAGTGACAGCCGTTTCCAGTCTTTTGACTTGATCTTTCTTTTCGCTGTAAGCTTTCTGTCTGCGGCTTGATTCATCGGCTTTGAACTTTTCATAAGTATCGTAATTTCCTCTATAAATTGTCAGACTTCCCGCATCTATCTCCCATATTTCATCAACACAATTGTTCAATATCGACCTGTCGTGACTTATGATGACAACTGCAGCCGGAATTCTTCTGATAAACTTCTCAAGCCATTCAATCCCTTTTATATCAAGATGGTTTGTCGGCTCATCAAGCAGAATCAGATCAGGATTGCCTGAAATAATCTTTCTCAGCAGGAGCTTAACTTTTTCCCCGCCGCTCAGATATTCTGCACCGGATTCGCCGATCTCCCTGTCCAGACCTGAATAATCTTGAGGAAGATATGCGATTGAATCCTCATTTCTGGCAAAAATGCTCCCTTCCGACGGACTGACTGCTCCGCAGATCAGTTTCATCAGCGTCGATTTTCCACCGCCGTTAGACCCGACAATGCCGATCCTGTCACCGTAATTAATTTCGCAGTTGATATTCTCAAGAATAAAATCAACGCTTTCCTGATATTTAAAATAAAGATCTGTAATTTTTACAAGTTGCATAAGATACCTCAAAAAAGATGTCACTAAACAAAAAATAAAAGAATTTTCAGAACTTAGATTCTCATCGGACCTGACACCTCAAATTGAAGGACTGAAACTATAATAAAAATATTATCCACCGTGTCAAGTGAGAAAATGTTTTTATTCTTTTACTGTAAAAAACTTCTCTTTTCTTGATTATATCAACAGCTTTAATAAAATTTCGGCGTAATTTTTTAATTCATTCGGGAGGATATGATGATTAGAAATTTTGTATCTGTTTGTATGATCGTGACTGCTGCATTTATTTTAACATCATGCGAAGATGTAAAGGCTGGCAAAAATGCTCTAACATCAATTGTTGATGAAGAGGCTGGTGAAAATTGTGCAGATGGCGGATTAAAGATTGAAACCGGTCTTGATTCCAATTTCAACGGAAAACTTGATGAAACAGAGGTTAATGACACAAAGTATATCTGTGATGGTGAAGAAGGTGAAAAAGGGTCGACAGGAGCAACGGGTGAAAACGGCACTAATGGAACAGATGGTGCTGATGGAGAAGACGGTAAAAATGGTGAAGATGGAGAAAAAGGAGATCCTGGTGCTGATGGCGTTTGTGCCGGTAATAGTGCTCCGTTAATAAATTCAATTTCAATGCCTGCCGCTTCTCCAAGAAAAGGTGAATCCTTCGATATTACTATCAATGCAACCGATTCTGATGTTTCTGACATTCTTGATTATTCATTAGTCGGCTCAGAGGCAGAAATTGTTCAAAATGCCACAGAAAAAAACAAGTATACAATCACTCCAGTAAACGGAACAGTTTACAATTTCTCAGTGATGGTAAGCGACGGATGCGAGATATCAACAAAACAGCTTGAATTTACGGCATATATTACCGATGCCGACACGCTTACTGATCCCATAACAGGTAAAATGTGGCAGCTGAACAAATCCGATACGGAATCTAACTGGACAACAGCAAATGCATACTGTGAGAATCTCAATCTGGCAGGCTATACTGACTGGAGAATGCCGAAAATAAGCGAAATTCGTACAACAATCAAGGAATGCCCTTCAACGATGACCGGTGGCACATGCAAAGTGACGGATCCGGATCATCTTGCATTTGCAGACCATGACGGGAACTGCACATGCGGACTTGACTATTCGGGTAAATATTCAATTTTCGGAGACACGGATAATTTATGGTCAGCATCTTTTCAGTCTGACGACACGGCATTTGTATGGACCACTAACCTTCACTATGCCTATATAGGGCACTACAGCACCAATGGTGATAATAACAAAGTCCGCTGTATAAGAAACTAGTAGTGACTGATTATAACAACCACCGCTCATGAACTCTGCGCCGGATTCACCGATCTCACTATTAAGCCCTTCGTAATCCTGAGGCAGATAGGCTATAACACAGCTCTCATCAACAAAAACACTCCCTTCCGACGGCTTTATTTTATTACAAAGAAGCTAAAATAGTGTCGACTTGCCGCTTCCGTTAAGTCCGGTTATGCCGATTCTGTCACCTCGATTAATCTCACAGTTGATACCTTCAAGAATAAAATCGCTGTTTTCAGGGTATTTGAAATATAAGCTATTTGCTTTTATAAGT
>DAOQAY010000041.1:0-13793 GCA_035354435.1 bacterium | reverse complement strand
TTGCATAGTTACCTCGAATAAGATGTTTAAAACAATGGTGGGAATTTGTTGTGATTTAATTTTTCATTTGACTAAAAACTCCTCATTCAAGATGCAACCCCATTTTATGGGTCTTGAAAAACTTGTCAAGAGATTGTTAAGGTTTTGACAATTGAATAAAGCTGATATAGAATTGTCTGTTTAATATAACTGTCGAGGAGACTATTTTGATAAATACTCAACTTACTTCGGATTTTGCTTCACCTGAAAGAACGGATGAAGATGTTTTAAGGTGGGAAATCAATTACTTTGAAAAAATGGATGGTCTGGTCTATTTTCTTGATGCCGTACCGAATATAGTCACTGTTCTTAATAAAAACAGACAGATCATTTTTGCAAACAAAGCGTTTGTTGAAGCTCTTAATCTTCCTTCACCTTCTTCTTTATACGGCAAAAGACCGGGAGAAGCTTTAGATTGTATCTATGCCTATAAAAATGATTCAGGTTGCGGCACAAGCAATTTCTGTCGTAACTGCCAGGCCGTTCAATCAATTATTTCATGCCTTGACGGTACGATCAGCACAACCGAATGTACAATTCTAAGAAGTGGAGGGAAAGGGGCAATTGAACTTAGAGTGAACTCTCATCCTTTCAGGGTCAACGGCTCTAAATATGTTGTTTTTTCAGTAATTGATATCTCCCATGAAAAAAGAAGAAGAATCCTCGAAAGATCTTTCTTTCACGACATCGCAAATTCTCTTACCGGTGTTCAAGGATATGCAGAGATCCTACAGATGCAGGATCTGGGAAATTCAAATGAATGGGTGAAAAAAATGATGCTGTGCGTGCAGGAAGCTGTTGATGAGCTTTTTTCACAGAAATCAATCCTTGCAGCAGAAGATGGTGAATTAATAGTTCAAAAAATTGCTATAAATTCTGCTTACTTGCTGAAATCGGTAAAAAGCATGTTCGATTCGAAAAATTCATCAACCAATTCGGAAAATTTGATAATTATTAACAAAAACTCCGAAAACATTGAATTTATAAGTGATAGAACGCTAGTTTCCAGAGTCTTGATAAACATGGTTAAAAATGCTTTAGAAGCTTCAAATTCCGAACCTGTAAAAATTGGCAGCTACAAAACAAATGAGGGAAATATTTCATTCCGTGTCTCAAATACCTGTTATATACCTGAAGAAATTCAGAGCCACATATTCAAAAGATCATTCTCGACAAAAGGAAAAGGTCGCGGACTTGGAACTTACAGCATAAAATTTCTCACAGAAAGATATCTTCATGGAAAGGCTTTTTTTATTTCAGATAAACTAGAAGGAACAACTTTTTTTGTTGATCTTCCGATTGATATTTAAAAGCAAAATAATCTGAGTTCTTTCAACTCATCTTCAGAAACGCTTTCCTTTCCTGTTCAGAAAATTTTTCGATAGCATATCTAAGTGTGGTCCTGGGGATTCTGCTATAATGAAATTTGAGGAACTGCACGAGTCTTTCCTTGTCTTTTTTCCCCGCTTCACGGAGCATCCAGCCTACTGCTTTACGGATAAGATCGTGAGAATGATCGAAATGAATAAGTGCAATTTTATAAATGTCATCGAGCTGCCCGTTTTTGATCAGATCCCAGTTCGCAACAATTGAAACCCGTTTTCTCCATAGATTTTCAGAACCGGCAAGCTCATAAAGTATTGATCTGTCTTTTTTTTTCGCCAGATATCTTCCAAGTATCCTGTCTGCCGAAAGATCAACAAGATCCCAGTTGTCAGCCCTTTCTATATTTCTGACATAAAAATCAACTATGTCTTTTAATTCATTATCATTTTTAGTCTTTTCAAATTTTCTGACAAGGATCAGAAATCCACAAAGTCTGTGTTCATGAACTTCTGAATCAAGAAGGTTAACCACTTCTTCAAGCTCAGTCTCAAAATTCCGCACTGCAATTGCTCTTATCTCAGGAACAGTCAGCCCGATAAACACATCACCTTCGCCGTATTGACCGGCACCAGTTTTGAAAAACCGTTGAACTTTGGAAATATCTCTGCCGATACCAAGATCATTCAATTCGTTTTTAATATTTTCTGAATTTTTCATTTGTACCCTCCCGCACTATTGTGCTTTTAATTGATTTTATTGTTTTTTGCAAATATCATCACTTCCGGTTTTTCCACAAAAACGGTGGATTCATGAAGAAGGATTTGATTACTTTTGCTGCATCTTTAATCATTTTTGGATTGTCTGCATATTATTTTTACAATTATACTCTAGGTAAAAATGTTTTGAGAGAATTTGGAGAAATAACAGAAACTGTCAACAACAAATCTGCAATCAAAATCTTTTATCCGCTTGAATACTTTTCTGCGGCAATTCCAGATATTGATTTGCAAAAGCATAAAGCTATCTTTATTAAGGAAAATTCGACTTTCCCAACTATTCAAATGTTTGAAAAAAATTCAGCAATCTTTCTCATTTATCCCGATAAATATCAGCAACATATTGAGAATGCCGGTTTTTTACAAAGTCACCAAAAAAATATTAAAACCATGCATAATTACAAAATTGTTGAGATAGAAACAGAAAAATGATACAGAAAAAACAATTTTTGCTTATTTCAGCTGTTGTTTATCTTTTTATTTCATTTTTTCATGTTTACATTAAGGGAATTTACAATCCTAACGAAAGAATCAGATTTTTTATGACTCACGCTATCGTCAGCAGGGGAGAACTCAGCGTTAATGAAGAAATGAAAGAATTCGGAAATTCTCTTGATAAAGCCAAAGTCGGTGACAAATATTACTGTGATAAAGCTCCGATGCTCAGCCTGCTTGCTGTTCCGGCATATTTTGTTTATTACAAGCTCAACCACGGGGATGTGAGTGAATCAGGTTCATTACGATTCTTGAAACTTACTCAGCATTCACTTTTTGCACTGCTTTTGTTCTGGCTTTTATTTTTGTATTTAACGCCTCTGGTAAAAAACAATAAACTGACACTTTTTTTCTGTTTTACTGCAATTTTTGCCACTCCGCTATTTTCATTTTTCACTGCTTATTTTTCCCATAGCGTTGCAGCGACACTGCTTTTTTCATTTTTCTTTCTTTTAAAAAATGCTGTAACTCTTCAGAAAAAATGGCTTTTTTTCTTTGCAGGAATCGTCGGCGGCATAACTTTTATGACTGAATATCCTCTTGCCGCGGCACTTTCCATAATTTCAATATTTTTCTTTTTCAAATCCAGAAAAAAAACTGATTTTATTTCGTTTCTTATAGGCTCTGGAATTGTTGCGACACTTTTTTTTGCCTATAACACTTTTGTATTCGGCGGACCTCTTTCGCTTGGATATTCCAACCTTGCGGACAAAGGGTTTGCGGTAGCTCAGAGTAAAGGATTATGGGGAATCACTTTTCCAAAAAAAGAAGCCGTAGTTCAAACACTTTTTTCACTCAGAACAGGACTTTTCACACTTTCACCGTTTATGCTCTTTATTTTTCCTGCAATATGGGTGGCATTTAGAAAAAAAGACCCGGAACAGATCATAATGATAATTTTAATAGCGGTACACTTTTATCTCATTACCGGTTTTGAAGTCTGGTCAGGTGGAGGTACTTTCGGATCAAGACATCTTGTTCCGGTAATCCCGTTTATTTCGATTCTGGCTTTCCGGTCATTTCTGGTGATACGGGAAAAACTGCCATGCACAAACTATCTTTTTGTTATTTTCAGCATTCTTCCTATATGCCTGTTTTCACTTGTACTTCCTTTTTTTTCCTATTTTGCCGTTAAATTTTCCAACCCACTTGCCAATTTCACTCTCATCATGATAAGGGAAAACTTTTTTCCGAACAGTTCTATCCTCGAATTTTTCAAAATTTCAAACAGCATCTCTTATGCAGTCTGGTCAATATTGATAATTGCGCTTCCGGTATACCTGATGCTTCTTTTTTTCGCAGATTTTCCACGCAAGGCGCTTAAAACCATTTCGATGTTTTTATTAGTAATGTCAATGCTTTCTTTATACTTTATACCATATGCCGGCAAAAACGACCAGCTTTATGATACCTATATGTCAATGCTAAAAAACAGATATGATGAAAATTATGAACTGAAAAAATTAACCTTCCAAGGCAAAAATAAAGAACTTATTCAAAAAATAGAACAGAAGCCCCGATCCCGTTAATGTCCTTCGCCTTTTACCATCAACATAGCATGATCGAAAGATTTAAGAATTTCTGACATGTATTCTCTGACTGCTTTCACACTTCCTGGCAGAGCATAGACAAGAGTTTTTCCCATAAGTCCTGCAACACTCCTTGAAAGAAGAGCATTCGGCTTGTCGGAACCGTACTTTATCCTTATCATCTCCATAATTCCGGGGATTATTTTATCACACATTTCCGTCACAACTTCAGGAGTTATATCTCTTGGACCTATGCCTGTACCGCCAGTGGTGAAAACTGCGTCGTAACCGCCAGTTCCGGCTTTTTCAAGCTCGGATTTAAGCAATTGTGCTTCATCGGGAATTATTACCGTTTCAATTTCGCATTCACACCTTGAAAGATCTGCAAACTCTTCGATATATTTTACTATTTCAGGACCGCTGAGATCCTTGTAATCACCTTTGAAAGCTCTGTCGCTTAAAGTTATTACCTTTATTTTCATTTCAACTCTCCTATCTTCTGTCAACAAATTTTGTTTTCTTCCTTTTAGAGACGGAAGACTGGATAAGATCAATATTCGTGTTGGAATCTATTATAACCATCGGCGTGACTTTCAGACTGCCTCTAAGTTTTGCGCTGATCTCACCGGACTTATCCTTTATTCCCGGCCTTAGTGAACACCTCACTTCGATATGATCTGAAAGTGTAGTGTCACTCGTTGCTATCAGTACAAAATTATCAATATATTCAATGCTTTCCATTACATTGATTATCATCTGAGGATAGACCGAAGTCCCTTTTATTTTGAGTTTCTGTTTTTTCCTTCCGGTAACCGGGCCGAGCCTTTTGCATTTCAAACCGCATCCGCATTCCGGCTCGTCAATTATAAATGAAATATCGCCAGTCTTGAATCTTATCAGCGGAATACCTTCAACATTGAAAGTAGTAGCAACAACTTCACCTTCCACACCGTCAGGAACAGCGTTTCCTTCATCATCAACGATCTCGACATGAATAAGCTCAGGATGAATATGCCCCCCTTTTGACATTACGCATTCACAAAAAGAAATAGCAAGCTCAGTGATACCGTATGTTGAAAATATTCCGGCATTGTATTTCTGGCTCAGCCTTTTTCCGATGGCATTGAGAGAAAGATCTTTCTCTTTTACCGGTTCACCGATGCAGATAAGCTTTTTTACAGTTTTAAAAACGCCCTCGTTGCCTTCTGCTGCGGCAATATCATAAACCTTGTCCAGATAGGTCGGAACGCCGATAATCGCAGTCGGTTTTGTAACTTCCGCCATTTTAAAAAGCATTTCTGGAGACTTCGGACCGACCCTTACGCTTGCCGCACCGACAGAATTGAGTCCGATATAATATGCGAGACCTGCAATGAAGCACTTGTCAATAGTTACAGAAATCAGAACCGTATCTGATTCCGTTATTCCGGCATTTTTAAAAGCAAGATGCTCGTTAAGCGCAAGCCTTTCAAGATCTTTTTTTGTATATTTCAGCATCAGAGGATGACCTGTAGATCCGCTTGTTGTTGCTATCTCTACGATGGATTTTTCATCAACGCACAGGAATTCATCAGTAAAATCAGCAATATCGTCTTTCGTCGTGAACGGAAGTTTTGAAATGTCCTCAACTCCTTTTATAGTCGAAAGATCAATATTTCTGTAGTGTTTTTTGTAAAACTTTGAGTTTTTCATGCAGTAATCAAGAGTCTTCAGAAAATTTGCATCAGCAAGTTTTTTCACCATAACACACCTCACATATTGAGTCCGTCTTTTCTAAAACGGATGTCATCATTTTTAAAAGTGCCGTCATCGCGGGATTGTTTTATCTTTTTAAACTCATCTGTCTTCATGAACGGGTCAGAAGGAATATTCAATTCAGAACTTGATATTTCACGATCTGCATTAAGCCCCGGAAACTCTCTGAAAACTTTTTCAAGCTCATAAGCCCTGAATTCTCCGAACTGCCAAGGAGAAGTTGAAACAAACATTATCTTTTTTGTATTATTGAAAACAACCGAATGGTGGGCAAGATACTGATTTATCGCAAATTCACTTCCCGGCTCGACATATTTGTCACCGAATCCTTTTGTGTTCCTTAAAATATCGACAACTCCGGCTTCATTCAGGCTTTGCGACCTTCCAATCAGCTCTTCGACCCTTTGAAGTCTTCCTTTTGACACCCTGATCCCTTCTGAACTCTGATCTTTTTCAGTCCCTTTCAAACTGCCGGTAAAATGATTGGTTATCGCCATTGAATCACTGTCGGAATAATAGATCTCAGTTCTTTCAGGAGTTTTTTCAATAACAGCTGATCTGTTATCAACTGCCGAACTTATAAAGAACATCTGGCTCACAAAAATATTTCTCGACTTTGCAATCTCATAAGCCTTTTCAATGGTATCTGAATATTGAAGTATTTCTCTTGCCACAAGTGAAACTGGAGTTGCTGTTTTCAACGGAACATCACTTTGAGCCGCATTCAGCGTAATGCTTAAACCTGCTGAATTCATTCCTGAAACTGTTCCTATCATTCCGCCCCATGTTACCATTGCAAAAGGAATTCCTTTTTGCGGCTTCACAAATGCAATGATCTTGTCATGAGCAAAACGATCCCCGATGAAGAAATCAAAATTCCTTCCGGTTATCAGATCCCCGTTTGCGCTTTTGCTGTTGCGGACTGAAAAAGCAGTACAACCGACAAGATTGAGATTTGAAACCATATGCCCGATGTCATGGGCGGCATGATAATTAAGCACTCTGAAATAGGAATTACCCAATCCGCCGTAATTGAACTCCATCTGAGTCGATATTCCGTAGATCTCGGAAAGATACTCATTACTGACGAAATTCTGCATCGATTTATTAAACACCAGCACAAATATTTTTATAAAAAATCTGGAAAAAGATCCCGGAATAAAGTGATTGAGCATATTGACAAATATCACTTCCTGCCTGATTATCAGATCTTTCGTGAGTCTCCCTTCATAAGTCCCTATTTCAAGCGGAGTCCCTTCAATATAAAGTTCATAAAGTCCGCTGTCGGAAAGCCTGAAACGGTTGTTCTTGAGTCCATACAAGTTCCCGTCGATCTGAGCTGAATCACCGACCGGCACCTTAAGTTCTCTTATTTCTTCGGGGAGTTTATCGGAAATAAGTACCAGGAAACATATCGTAAATAAAACAAGAGCCAGCGGTATTGTGAAAAGGATCGACCTTTTAATAATCTTTTTTCTGTTACTGTTCATTTCTTATCCTGTCAATGAGATAATCAAAACCGAGCATCGAACCGCATGTAAGTACCGCTCCTATCGTAACGCCCAGAATTCCGTGAAGAATTATGTTCTGTCCGCTAAGATAGAGATTTTTAATCCTTGTTCTCGGTGAAAGAAATGAATTCTGCGGCTCATTGCTGTTCCTCAGAACGCCATATAAAGCACCATTGCGTGCTCCGACATAATCCCTGAATGTAAGTGGAGTTGATGTATGGACTTTTTCTATAGCTCCAGAAAGATCAGGAAACTTTTCACACAGATTATTTACAAGCATGTCTGCTCTGCGTTTCTTGAAATCTTCATATTCAGAACCGCGTTTTAAATACCTTGTATCTTTCCATTTCTCCACTTCACTGTACTTCATATATGCAAGAGCTGTGGCAGAATCGGCATAAACTTCACTTTTTGAAATTGCAGGTGTAAGAAACATAAATGAATTAAAATGACCTTTTCTGTCAGCTGTCCAGACATTTTCTGAATTGTAATGGTAATAGTTTGAATTCCGGTATTTAAAACTGTTGTCTTTAAGAGTCAGATACAGCCCGAAAACCCCGACTGTGTCTTCAAGCGAATAGATCTTTTCCTTATATGCCGGATTCAGAGAATCACCTTCGAGCATATCAAGCATGCTTGCCGGATGAATTGTTGAAATGAATTTAGCCGCATATATTTTCTCGCCGTTTTCAGCTTCAATATATTTAAGCTCCCTTTTATCTGCCGCCATCAGGGTTATCTTCGTGCCTGTCTTTATCTCGACACCGTTCTTTTTAATATTCTCAACCAGTGCATCGGCTATCTGAGAGCCTCCGTCAACAAGTCTCCACGAGCTTTTTATAAAGTTGTCATTTATCAGAGCGTGGACATGTATCGGAGTTTTTGAAGCAACACCGGCATAGAGAGGACAGTTCCCTGCAAGAACATTCTGAAGTCTCACATTATTTGTAAAACTGCAAATGACCTCTTTAGCATTCTTCTGATAAAAAAGATCTTCGGGAACTTCTGTGTTCTTAACCGAAAGGTTATACAGCGGAAACGAAGCGACGGCTGTTTTAAGAAAATCGACATATTTTTTCAAACCTTCCCTTTCATCAGGAAAATATACGGAAAGCTGTTCGACAAAATTGTCATACCCGATTGCAAGAGGATATTCGTTCGTATCACCTGAAAAACTTATCTTATCAAAAGCGTTTTCATCAAGCCTTCTCAGTTTCAATTTATCCATGATCCTGAAATATTTGAAATATGAATTGAGATTTTCACCTTCTCCCAACCCTCCGACATAATGAATTCCTGTATCAAATACCCTGTCATCTCTCTTGAATGTCTGCATACATCCGCCAGGTTTGGAATGCTGCTCTACAAGACAGACCTTCTGACCTTCTTTTGACAGAATATATGCACAGATCAGTCCGCTCAGTCCTGAGCCGATGACAACAGTGTCGTACATTAAACACTCTCCATTTTCATCAACCTGTAAATCGTATTTGAAGTATGTTCCTGTGATTTAAGTATTTCCATTGAAAGTCCTGCATCTTTCGATATCTTTTCAAGTGTGCTTTTCGAAATAAACTGTAAACCGCCGCTTGTCTGGTTAAACCCGAGACCTGTAGAGAACTTTTCAGTTGTTTCGGTATTTCTGTGCTTTTCTGTCCTGCTTGAATCGGCATCTCTTATAATTATCATACCTTTGCTGTTAAGACTTCCGACACATTTTATAATCAGATCTTCCTGCTCATCGACTTTCATATAGTGAAGCACATCATTCAGAATGAACACATCCGCTTTTTCAAACGAAGATTTTGTAAGATCTGCACACATAAAGACGGTTCGTTCATTGCAGCTGAAGCAGTTTTTCGCAATTGTTATCTTTGACTGATCATAATCAATTGCCAATATCTTCCTTTTTCTTGATGTAAGATGAAGCATGTATGTCAGAAATCCCATTCCGCATCCGAGATCATATATTTTCCCGTCTTTCGGAATAATTTCATCAAAAAATCTGTAGTTTTTCTCAAGCCTTATCTTTATCCTGGCATACCATTCGATATCGGGACCTTTGTAAATATAATTTTTCATCAGCCTGTCACGGTAGAAATCGGCAGTTCCAAGCTTTTCGTAAACTTTATGATATTCGTCTTTGAACATTGCAGAGATATTTCTGCACTTTTCCTGATAAGTCACGCCGTATTCACTTGAATCATTAGGAATTCTTTTCAAAATTGTGTAGGAAAGCTGTGAACCTCTGACTGAGAACTCGCCTTTTTTAATACTGTGTCCGGTTCCATGCAGTATTACCGGCACTATATCAAGCTTCATGGCATCTGCAAGATAGAATGCCCCTTTGTGAAACCTCTGAAGATCCACGCCGTTCCCTCTTGTGCCCTCAGGAAAAACGACGATCGAATATCCGTCATCGATACATTTCTGAAGCTTGGGAGCCATATTTTCGAAGCCGTCTGTAGTAGTGAAAAAATCTGCAAACTGAACAAGCTTGCCGAATATCGGATTATTGGAAACCCACGATTTTGTCACCATAATTATCTTTGTCTGAAGCGAAAGCATCATGAGAATGTCAAGAAATGATGAATGATTGGCAATAATGACAGCCGGTTTTTTAAAATTCTCTCTGAATTCATTGTATTTTCTAAGGGAAACCTGCGGTGCCGATAAAATTACAGCTCTTGCAAGCAGCCTGATCATAAGATGATACAGATATTTTCTGATGTTACGACCGCTTTTGAACGGCCATGTAGAAAATATTGCAAAACCCAGAGAAGAGAGCAGCAGACTGAATCCGACATAGTTGGCGTAAGAAAAAACCGTATAGAAAAAAACTACGAATGTGTGAGGCGGAGCTTTCTTTGCCTTCTGATGAAGCATCATCCAGTCAAATATTGCAGGTGCCAGAACAAATGCATTTACAAGTGTGGAAAGCATACCTATTACAGCAATCAGTGCAATAGATCTCAATGCAGGGTGAACTGCAAATATCAAAGCGCCTACTCCGGCGACGGTTGTAAGACACGATATCAGGATAGAACTTTTATACGATCGTGCCCATGTCTTCTCACCGAAAGCGTACTCCTGCATTTTGGCCCGCATTATGAACACAACATAGTCTACTCCGAGTCCGAACACGAATGTCACGACAATAATGTTCACAATATTGAATTTTATATCTAAAATGGACATGAACCCTAAAGTCCATATCCATGAGAAAATGATCGGGATCATCGCAGCTATGGCAAGTTCCAGTCTGCCTGATATGATAAAAAGAAGGAAAAAGACCGCAAGCGTAGAATAACTGAGAAGTCTCTGAAAGTCGATTTTCAGGTAATTTACAAACTTCTGCATTATTTCGGATCTGTCAAAAAGAAAAACTTCTTTTTTCCCATTAAATTCACTGGTCAGCTGTGCTTTTTTCAGATCGTCTATCCGGAGCAGTGATGCAGACATGAACCCTTTGTCACTCTGTGTCATCCATTCTTCAAAAAGCTGTGGAGCAAATGTTGTAAGCTGATGCGGTTCGACCGGTTCAAAATCTTTATCAAGAAGTTCAAAAAAGCTTTCAAATGTGTTTTCCTTGAATCCGAGCTGTGTCCCTTCAGAAACAAGAGCGTTTTTCACAGACTGTTTCCTTTCCACACTCCAGAATTGCTTCCATCTTGCTATTTTTTCAGCCTGCTTTTCTTTTGACATAACAACTTGAGAAATATCGGAAGACGACAGTATCACACCGTCTTTTGTCATTTTTGCAATTGCCGGTTCTGCAATTTCTCTGTTTTTCAGAACTTCGTCGAACGAACTTCCCTGAAAAACAAGATAGACAGATTTTTTATTGATGGAACTTATCCTGTCTATTTCATTCATTGTTCTGGTCAGTTCCGGCGAAATATAGTTAATACCGTTCAGGTCGTTTTCAAACTGCACACCCTTGGAAAAAAAATAGAGAACAACCGTGATAAGCACGGTAAATAAAACTGTTTCCCAGTTCTTTTCAAATTCGATCGAAGCAAGTCTTGCAATAATGCCGCCTTCCTTTTCGATGTTTTCAACTTCATCTTTCGGGCGTTTCACCATGTCGACAATGTGCGGCAGTATGAGAATCGAAAAAAGCATCGCTGCCAATACTGCAATTGATGCCAGAAGTCCGAGATCGTTGAGAACCGGAGCATCAAGGAACAGCAGACACACAAATGCCGCGACAGTCGTAAGACAGCTCAGTATCAGCGGAAAAGAGAGATCTGATATTGCATTTGCAGTATCTTTGCGATCCATGATGTGGGAAATGACATGAATAGAATAATCGACCATTATCCCAAGCAGTACCGAAGTTATCCCCAGAGCGATCGCAGAAAGAGTTCCTTTTATAATTACCGCAACCGTAACAGCGATAAGCGCTCCGAAAACGGCAGGAAGAAAGATGAGAGGAATGAATTTCATTTTTCTGAAATAAAGCAACAGGATAAGAAGGATCAGAGCAAGTGCTATCAGAGATGAAATTATCACATCTGTCTTTATCCTGTCTGCGCTGTCTACACCGATCGGAATACCACCGAAAAATCCACCGTCAATCTTACCTTCATATTTTTTTTCAGTTTCACTCATGACCTGTTCCATTTCGGCCACAAGCTTTGCGTTGTTTCCGGTATCGCCCGCAGAAAGTGCCGGCTGGATAAAAAATATCAGGCTTTTGCGTCCGTCTGCAAAAATATGCCCGTCAACTATTTCAAAAGAACTTTCGGGGTTGAGAGTCTTGAGCTTTTCCATTCCTTTGAAAGCAAGGGACAGAGGATCTTTTCTGATAAACTGGGCTGAGACCATTCCTGCCGGAGAAATTATATTTCTATAAAGTACACCGACAGTCTCTTTCAGCACTTCCGGCTGTATGCTTTTCTCAAGCTGCTCATAATCGCTTTCTTCAAGATAGAGCGGAATATTATTGTAAAAATGTGTATAAACCGCCTTCTGATCGATATTTGTTTTTTCGCTTGAATACGATTCTATAAATCTGGAACTTTCAGATTTTTTCATCCCTTCGATAAAATCATTTGCAAAAGACGCCAGTTTTTTATAATCGTTTTCGCTTTTATCTGAAAAAGTTGCGAGAACTATTATCCTGTCAAGGAATTTGAACTCATCCAGAACCCTTTTGTACTGCTCTTCGTTCTTCCCGAAAGGTATCGCCTTTGTAATGTCTTCTTCAAGTCTGAGGTCCCGCAAAATGAAAACTGCCGCCGCACACATAAGCAGAAGCACTGTGAACATATATTTCTTTTTATTTTTCAGGTAGTTGTAATAAGCAGCAAAAAGAGAAACCATTTTCACATCTCCGTATTATTTCTTCGCTTGAAATGAAGAAATATCATTGTTACAGTAAAGAAAAGCACTGCCAGCAGAGCCATCAGCATCCATGCACCGATAAAATACTGGACAAAATTAAGAGAAACCGACTCCAGTGTCAGATTGTCAATATCAAGGTTCACATTTGTATCATAAACCACTCCGCCGAGTTTGTAGCTGTAATAAATGACAAAAGGGATGAGCGGAGGAAATGAAATGTGGGATGCGATAAGGACTATTGCTTTGTTCAACTTCAGAAAATGCGCCAGTATCAGTTCAAGGATTATCTGAAAACCCCAGAAAGGAGAAACTCCCATTGCAGCACCTAATGCTACAGCAAATGATATCCGCAGGGACGATTCATTTGATCCGAGGATGTCGTCTTTTATCTCTCTAAAGCTTTTTTTTTTGAGCTCTCTGGTGTACGAAAGCGGTCTGTAGATAGCCAGAGCAAGAATTACGAGAACGGTATTTAATATGCTGACCCGTGTGAAATCCTGAAAAGGTCTGAAGTGGCTCACTCTTGTCTCTTTCGGGAAATAAATGACAGAAACAGGAACTGAAGTGACATCGAGACCTGCCCATGCGGCACGGACTATCACTTCTATCTCAAACTCAAATCTGTTGGTTATATACCTGATATTCTTGAGCTTTTCGACTGGATAAAGTCTGTACCCCGACTGAGTGTCAGGAAGATCGATGCCAGTTTCCACCTTATACCAGAAATTGGAGAACTTGTGACCGAAACTGCTTTTGCCCGGAACGGATGACTGCTCCATGTTCCTTGCACCCACTATCATTGAATCGGGATTCTCTTCAATTTTCTCAATGAATTTAGGTATATCGTCAGGATTGTGCTGACCGTCGGAATCGATAGTTATCGCATAACGGAAACCCATATCGACCGCCTTTTTAAAACCGGTACGAAGAGCGATCCCCTTGCCCTTGTTTTTTTCATGGGTCACAACTGTAATGTTGCGGAATTGCTTAAGAATCTCAGAAGTCAGATCATT
>DAOQAY010000040.1:0-22417 GCA_035354435.1 bacterium | reverse complement strand
TATCTTCTCTTTCTTTTTTAAAATAATCTCATTTTCATCAACAGGCTGGACTTTGGTATTTTCAGTCATTATTTTCTCCAAATTTATTTTTTGCTGTCAGGTATTTCTTCAGACTTTTCAACAGACTTACCACTGCATTGAGATTGAGATTCCATGTTTTTTTTAAGTTTCATTTTCTTTATCGCATTTCTTATTGATTCTTTGCCTAACTGTTTCTGCAAATCACTCCTTAAAAGCAATGGCTTTGATTTATTGACAGAATTTTCTCTTAAAATTTTCTCTGATTTTGCTTTTTCAGAGTCAACATCCTTCTCAAAACGACTGTTACCAAAAACAATCAACCCGATCACACCAAGAACAAAAACAATCACCAAAGTGATATAGAGCTTTTTCATAGCACCCTCCATAAAAATTCCTGCTAATATATTTGTAGATAGTACTTTAGTCAAATAATGTATTTTCTGTTAGTTATAAAAAGCACTTAAAATGTTGTAATATTTCTCCAGTCTGATAAGTTTTTGCGAATCGTTCGGAGCAATGAAAGGAGAGGACATGTCAGATAAAAAACCTAAGAGATTTATTTTCACCGGTGGAGGCAGCGGCGGTCATGTAAGTCCCGCTCTTGCTGTGGCATCTGTTATAAAAGAAAGATACCCCGACGCTGAAATTCTTTATGTCGGTGTGAAAAACAAGGCTGAAGGGATAATGGTGCCGAAAGCTGGCATCTCGATAAAATTTGTCAACAGCGCCCCTTTCCCGGAAAAGTCACCCCTAAAAATTATCCGTTTTCTTTTTTCAATGTTCATAGGAATGATCAAAGCAAAGCTTATTCTTTTAAAGTTCAGGCCTGATGTAATCTTTGCTACAGGCGGTTATGTCAGCGCCCCGATAGTTTTTACAGCTTTCCTGTTGAGAAAATTTTCGTTCGGTCTTTTTAAGACGAAAATACTGATACATGAATCCAATGTACATCCCGGCAAAATGAATAAATGGGCAGCTCATGCAGCTGATGCGGTTGCGGTATCTTTCAGTGAGACTATATCCTGTCTGCCCAAAGGTAAAGGATTTTATTCCGGATATCCGGTAAGAAGCTCGATCTCGACCGGAGACAGGAAAAAGGCCAGAGCCGAACTTGGAATTCCCGAAAACGCTTTCATCATACTGGCGTTTGGAGGATCTCAGGGAGCCAGAACCATTAACCGTGCCCTTGCCGATGCTTCCGCAGAACTTTTGAAAGATCCGGACATCTATATAATTCACGGAACAGGAAAACCTTTCGGTGAAGGTCCGGGCTATAACGGATATGAAGATGTTCAGTTGAGACTGAAAGAGATTTGCGGTGACAGTTTTAATGAAAACCGCTATATCATAAAGGATTTTATTGACAACATGGGACTTTATTATGCCGCATGTGATCTGGTTATAATCAGAGCTGGGGCAGGATCCATAATGGAAGTCTGCAGACAGGCAAAGCCTTCAATAATTATTCCTATCAGCGGCATTTTCAGCGATCATCAGACCGGAAACGCAAGATATATTGAGAGAGCAGGAGCCGCAACTGTACTTTATGAGCAGACTGACCCTCTAAACGGCATTAATACTCCATTTGTGAACGGTTGTGATCTGGCATCAAAGATTCTGGAACTGCAAAACAATCCTGTCAGACTTGCCGGCATGTCTGCTGCCGCTTCAAGTATATTTCCCGGAGAACCCAGAGAGATTATTGCAGATTACATTCAGCACATGCTTAAAGAAAAACCGTTTACCCCTTCATATGAAGCTGCATCGCTCGTTAAAGACAGAATACTCAATCTTTCGTCCACTGCACTGGAGCAGTTTCTTAAAAATGTAAAAAGCGGCAAAGAACCCGAGCTTGATGAAGATGAATTGAGGCTGCTTTTCAATAAACTGGATACTTTTTTATCCAGCTCTAATGTTCTTCTCAAGTCAAGAGCACTCAGGATGGCAGGAATATCCCGTTATGATAAAATACTGCCCCTTATATTAAAAATGGCTGTTTCAAAAAAGGAAAAACCGTTTGTCAGAAGAGATGCATTTGATGCTCTTTCAATGCTTGCACCGCTTGAAAAAGAATATAATGATGAATTTTTCAATGTTATAATGTCAGGATTATCCGACAGCTATTATGAAACAAGATACATGGCCGCAAAATGTGCAAAAATAATGGCGAAGCATTACAATTTTAATGAAAATAACAGAAAATCGCTGATGGCGAAACTCTCAAAAGGACTTAAAGACAGGTGTTTTGAAGTAAGAATCGAATCAATCCTTGCTCTGGGAGAAATATGTACCGACGGAAAATCTTTTACAAACCTTATGAAGCGATGTTATTTTGATCAGGTATGGAAAGTCAGGCAGGCAATATTCGCCGCTTATGAAAAAACTGTAGAAAGAAAAATCATCACAAAATCAACAGCACTTGAAGAGATGGACAAAGTTCTTATAACAAGCGACGGATATCTTACCCACTATGAATTGAAACAGCAGTTCAATTCAAGCAGGAAGGCAATATCAATGACGGAGGAGGAATAATGTTCTACTACATTTTCCAGTCAATTTACAAAGCCGGAGGTCCGGCTGTTTTCAAATACATCACTTCAAGAACACTTATCGCTTTTGTCGCTGCCTTTTTCATCACTCTTATTGTCGGCAGACCTTTAATAAAACTCCTCTACAAGAAAGGGTTCCGCTCATTCGAAAGATCGTATGGTGACATAAATTCCCAGTCCAAAAAAGGAACTCCGATGATGGGCGGAATAATCATGGTCATTACCGGACTCGGAAATGTTCTTCTGTGGTGTGACCTTTCAAATCCTTTTATCATCGTTCTTCTCATAAGCTCAATATGGTTTGCTCTTTTTGGCGGTATTGATGATTATCTCAAAATAAAGAATAAGAATCCTGACCTGGGGATTTCAAGAATATCAAAATTTTCGATTCAGATTCTGTTCGGAGTATTTCTTGCTGTTTTTATCCTTTATCCATCAATATCACCGCTGCCTGCAAAAATAGCCGCCGGACTTCAGGTCCCGTTTGTAAAAGGTGTGCTTTTCTCCAGCGTCACATTCACGGCTTTATGGATAGTTTTTATAATCGTTTATTCGGCAAACTCAGTAAATTTCGCAGATGGAATGGACGGACTGGCAATAGTTCCTTCAATATTCATATTTATTGTTATCGGTGTTTTTGCCTATATCACAGGAAATTACATTCAGGCACATCACCTTCTTTTCACTTACATTCCCGGTTCGGGAGAAATTGCTGTTTTTTGCGGTGCACTGGTAGGATCTGCAATGGGATTTCTCTGGTTTAACACTCATCCTGCGGAAGTTTTCATGGGAGATCTGGGAAGTCTTTTTCTCGGAGGAGCAATGGGAACAGCAGCCGTACTGATAAGACAGGAAGTGGTTTATATTATTGCAGGAACTGTTTTTGTTGTTGAGATCACTTCGACATTTGTTCAGGAAAATATCGGGTTTAAAAATTACCGGCGGATACTTTTCAGAGCTCCTCTGCATCATCACTTTCATCATCAGGGAATGGCTGAATCAAAGATAGTTACAAGATTCTGGATCATTTCAGCCATCATGGCCGCATTGGCAATAATCACAATAAAATTCAGGTAGATCAATGACCGCCCGGAACAGAATGTATTTTAACGGAGATGACTGCAAATTCTGTAATGGAGCATGCTGTCGTTATGTGCTGATCGAAATACCGAAAGAACCGAGATCAAAAAACAGCTTTGATGAACTGATCTGGTGGCTTTTCAATCCGAACATAAAAATTCTGAAAGTCGGAAGAGAATGGTCAATACTTGTCATGGGAAAATGCAGAAATCTCAATGAATCAAACCGCTGCGATGTTTATGAAGCCAGACCCGATCCTTGCCGCAACTATCCACCGGCGGAAGACGGCTGCCATTTTGACAAACTGAGTAACATAGAAGGAATTATTTTCAGCAATGCCGGAGAACTTCTTGATTATCTTGCAACCGTAAGAAAAAAAGATTGGGCGGCAGACTGGTTAAAAAAACTGAGAAATTCTAAGTAGCGGACATTTCCACATTCATAATTGTAAGCTCTTCCTTCAACTGAGATAATTTTTCAAGCATCGCATTATATTCAACTTTTGCCTGTTCTATACTTTGGCTTATCGATTCCATTTTAGCTTTGAACCTTAATTCGCTTTCAAGAGTCGTCTTTTTCATAGATTCCTGAAGTTCATTTGCGGCAATTGTAAGTGCTTTTCCATATTCATCTCTTTTTGCGGCAAGCTTTTCAGCCATTCTGTCATATTCTGTTCGTAATGAATCACAAATTGCAGCATATGAATACTGATTTTTAAGCGAGCCGATCAGTTCTTTCACTGAAACTATCGAGTCAACTCGGTAAACATTTGAACCGGCAAAAGCAAAACCGTTTTCAAGTTCGCCTTTTCTTGCACTGTCAAGAGCTTCAGAAATGCAGTATCTTGCATCTTTTGCTCCACAGCTTTCCAGACATCTTGAAGGACATCTGAAATATTTTTTCACACCTTCCGCAACTTCCTTGAGAAAAACATTGTTGATAGCTCTTCCCGGAAGCCCGACAGGACTTGCGATTATCGTCACATCCTCTTCTTTCGCGGCAATATAAGCCTCTTTAAACCTTATATTGGCATCACATTCATAAGTTGCCACAAAACGGGTTCCAAGCTGTACACCTTTCGCTCCAAGCTTGAAAAACTTATAAATATCTTCGCCTGTAAAAATTCCACCACCGGCGACAACCGGTATCTCACGACCACGCCTTTGTTCAAATTCTTTAAGAGATTCAATTACTTCAGGAACTATCTTTTCCAATTGGAAAGCAGGATCATTAATCTGTTCGTGTTTAAAACCGAGATGTCCGCCGGCTTTCGGACCTTCAACAACTACACCGTCAGGAATATCGTTATATGACTTTTCCCATGATTTGAATATCAGTTTTGCCGCCCTTCCCGAGCTAACTATCGGAACAACAGCGACACCTGCCGCCCTTATCTTTTCAACAGGAATATTTTTTATCGGAAGACCTGCACCTAGAAACAGAAAATCGACTTTTTCTTCTATCGCTGCGTGAAGAAGTTCCTGAAAACAATCAACTGCAACCATTATATTGACACCGATAAGCCCGTTTCCGGCAGCTCTTGACTTCCTTATTTCTTTCCTCAGAGCTTTCACATTTGCTTCAATATGTCCCTGAAAATAATCAGGCTCTATCATTCCGATCGCATTAGCCGCAATAACACCGACCCCTCCTTCTTTTGCAACAGCCGACGCAAGTCCTGAAAGAGAAATACCGACACCCATGCCACCTTGAATTATTGCCACATCAGCGGATTTATTGCCAATCTTCAGCTTAGGAATTGAGCAAGCCTGTGAATATTTTTCTTTCAGCTCATTATATTTCGACTCAATATTCGACATGAAATTCATCTTCTTCTCCATTCATTTGAACTCCAAAAACGAACAAAGCTTATGGCTTTTTATTTATAAAAGCAATAAAATTGAACTTGAGTGTCAGTTCTAAATAATATTTGATATCATTATTTATTTCTGATAGCATCTTTTAAGTTTTTTGAATGTTGTCAACCATGCAGATTTACAAAGAAATCCTACATATATGGAACATCGAGTTTGATTCAATCATTGATGCAAATATCTATGGTGCTTTGTCGAGGATGGCGGGAAGAACCGCGGTTCTTGATAAAAACGGTCGCAAATATCTTGTTGAAAAGCACCATTTCTGGAATCTGGATAAAAAACTTAAAATAGCCGAAAACATTGAAATCATTAATAGTTCTGGCTTTTCAGTTTGCACTCCTTATTTAAAAAACAAAGAGGGAAAAGCCGCTTGCGAATTCAAAAACAGAGTGTGGATGATCCAGCCATTTATTGAAAATGATCTTTTGAAAAGACCTGATTATCTTGATGACTGGACTAAAGGAAAAAATGCGGCAGTTGCACTTTTGAAGCTTTATGAAGTGACTTCAGACCGGAAAATGAATGACATTATCGAAGGCTTTTCACTTGTAACTCACACTGAGGATCTGATTTCGAAAATAAAAAAATCATATCCTGAAATTCACACCGAACTCAAAGATGTCATCCATATAATTGAACAGTTGTTCAATCGTTCAATTAAAGATTCAAGGCTCATTTTCTGTCACGGTGATTATCATCCGATGAACATTCTCTGGAAAAATGACACTGTTGTTTCAGTTATTGACTGGGAATTTTCGGGATACAGACCGGCTTTGACTGATGTTGCAAATATTATCGGCTGTGCCGGTTTTGAAAATAGAAATGCAATTGATCGTGACTTTGTTAAAGAGTTTATTAAAATCATTGAAAATTCTGGCTTTTTCTCTGATTCTGAACTAAAGAACTTAATGCTTTTTGTTCTTGGATTCAGGTTTTCAGGATGGCTGAACGAATGGATAAACGATAGAGATATTGAAATGATACAACGGGAAATAAATTATCTTAAAATTCTTGCGGAAATGTTATGATAAGAGCGTTGAAATCTGCTGATATTCCTGTAATTAAAGATATTTACATCAAATCCAACTGTGCTGCAGGTCTGAATGTTCCCGAAGATCACTTTTTGAAAGACAGCCTGCAATATATCCACGAAACTCTGCACAAATGTGAAAACACGGTTTTTGAGAAAAACGGGAATGTTCTCGGAATTATTTCAGTTTCACATGATTATATTGAAGGACTTTTTGTAATTCCCGATCACTGGAATGAAAGCATTGGTTCTGAACTTTTAAAACATGTTCTGAACATTAAAAAAGAATTGCGGCTTCAGGTCTATGAAAGTAATACCAATGCAATCAAATTCTATAAAAAACACGGGTTTGAAATTACAGGCGGCGGAATCTGCCAGATGACCGGACTTCCTTATTTTGCAATGGATTCAAGTTATTAGCCATCAGGACATGGCTTCTTTCAAAGCGGCGATGAGAACTTTCAGAGAAACCGGTTTCTGAACAAATCCGAGAGCGCCTTCGTTTATTGTAGTATTAATCTCATCATTCATCGAATAACCCGAAAGAACAATAACTTTTATATTTTTGTTAATCTTTTTCAACTCTCTGAATGTTTCAAGTCCATTATAATCAGGCATAACCATGTCAAGAAAGACAAGATCTATATTCTTAAAATCTTTTTTATAAACTTCGATTGCATCCCTGCCGCAAGATACCGGAATTACTTTTGATTTGTGAAGTTCCAGTATTTCCACTATGATCGATCTGACAATATCTTCATCATCAACAACCATAATAGTGGAATTTTCAAGCGAAAAAGTGGAAATGCTTGTTTTGTCTTTCAGGTTTTTACAGCCATCGCCAAGAGAAGGAAGATATATTGAAAATTCCGATCCGCGATTGACTTCGCTGACTAACTCTATTGCACCATTGTGACTCTGCACCGTACCCAGAACTGCGGCAAGACCCATTCCTACACCTCCTTCATCAGCTCTGGTTGTGTAAAAAGGTTCAAAAATTTTCTGCTGAATTTCTTTGGGAATTCCCCTGCCTGTGTCTCTGACAGAAATCTTCACATATAAGTCTGGATTGATATTGTGTACAGACACTATCGGGCAGTATTTATCAAGAGTTACGATTGATGTGGAAATTTCAAGCATTCCACCTTTCGGCATCGCATCTCTTGCATTCAGACACAGATTCAAAAACGCATTCTGAAGCTGTCCCGAATCTCCGGTAACAGTACATTGCTGGTCACATATTTTTGTCGAGATCACAATTTTCTTGTCAATACTGTGTTTGAGAAGCTGAACAACTTCAATCAATTCCTTGTTTATGTCAACAGGAAGACTGACAAGTTTAGCCTTTTTTGAAAAAGCAAGAAGCTTCTGAGTCAGATCAGCCGATCTTTCCGCACCTTTTAATATCTGCCCTGCAAATTCAGTCACTCTTTCGTTTTCAGGATTCTGAACAATAAGTGAAGCATATCCCATGATTCCGGTGAGCTGATTGTTAAAATCATGTGCCACTCCGCCTGCCAGCTGTCCGATTGCGTTCATTTTTTCTGCATGAAGCATTTCTTTCTGCGCCTTTTTCTGGTCAGTAATATCAATGTGAGTGACACAGATATAAGTCTCATCTTTTTCAGGTTTGAAACAGGTGCTGAACAAACACTTCCCAGTCGGAGCATGATATCTTTCAACAAACACAGACTTTCCTGTCAAAAAAACATTTCTATATGCTTCAAACCAATCAGAATTTATATCTTTGAATACATCACAAAGAGCCTTGCCCGTCAAATCAGCTTTGTTCATATTGAATATTTTTTCGTATGACTTGTTGACATCGACATACACAGCATCAATAATTTCTCCGCTCTGATTGTAAAGCGGCTCAAAAAATGCGGCCCCGCTTGCCATTTTTTCAAAAACATGCCGGAACTTCTCTTCACTTCTTTTAAACATTGTTTCGGTTTTACGGAGAACATCAATATTGACAAAAACAATAACCGCCCCGTCAACGAGATTGTTTTCATTTACATATGGATGTATTCTCAAAAGAAAATCTTTTCCGTTTTCAATTGTCACATCTCTTTCAAAAAGTTTTCCGGTTTGAATAACATTTTTTATCTCACTTTCGAGAGGAAAATTTTTCAATCTTGAATTAATATGAACAATAGGTCTGCCTATATCTTTCTGAATAAGGTCAAATATCTCAGAAACCGAAGGCGTGAACAGTCTTATTTTCAACGCTTTATCAAGAAAAATCGTTCCTATCCTTGTACTTTCGATGAAATTATCCAGATCGGAATTAGCTGTCTGCAAAAGATCAATTTTTTCTTCGAGCTCTTTATTTACGGTGCAAAGTTCTTCATTTGTGCTCTGTAATTCTTCATTTGTACTCTGGATCTCTTCTGATGAAGCAAGAAGTTCTTCATTTGATGATTCCAGCTCTTCAATTGTGGACTGGAGAAACTCTTTTGTATAAAAAAGTTCCTGCTCCAGATCTGCGACTCTTCTTTTAACAGAACCTTCCACATCAAAAAATTCAGAAACAGTCGTCTGCTTCCTTTGAAGATCGACTTCATTAATTAAAACAAGCGTATACGGCGAGTCAAAACCCGGATCGCATATTCTTTCAATGAAAACTGACACTGATTTTCCTTCTGTTGTCATTGTATGATAGCTTACCGGAGCAGACGCATCATTCAGCTTTCCGAACATATCATTCAAAACCACTCCGATATTATAATCAATCAATGATAAGAAATTCAAAGAGGTTCTTCCCGGTCTGGGTTTTATAAAGTCCGAGATATTTCCGAAAGAATGAACAATCTCCTTTGAGTTATTTAGCAAAAATCCTACCGGCATATATCTGTCAAGTAGAATGTCATACGCCCTCATCAGTCTGGGATCATTGCAAAATGGCTGTGTTCTGTCAATTCTCACACCGTTGTCACTTAATCCTCTGTTTTTTAACGAAAATCGCATGTGTTTACCTGTAGTCTGAGCCCCTGTTTTTCTGAATAGATTGTGCTTTCTGCTGATTGTGCTGAATTCTGTTTCAAGAGGTGAAACACTTTCGCTGTTGCCGAGAAAAAAAATTCCTCCCGGAACAAGTGTAAAATGGAATGTGCTTAACGCTTTAATTCGCGCCTCATTATTAAAATATATCAAAAGATTACGGCAACTTATGAAATGCAGTCTCGAAAACGGAGCATCTCTTGTAATGTCGTGCTGAGAAAAAACGATACGGCTCCTTATTAAACTTGAAATTACAAATGAGCCGGAATCTTTTTTCACAAAATATTTTTTTATGATATCTTCCGGAATTTGTTTTATTTCATCGGGAGTATATGTTCCTGATGAGGCTTTCTGAACATAAGGAGCATAAGCATCCGAGGCGAACAGTCTTATCTTTTCGATCATTTTATCATCTTGGATCGATTCGCACAGAAGGATCATCAAAGAATAGGCCTCTTCTCCGGTTGCACATCCTGCCACCCAGATCCTCAGCTCCCCTTCTTCTTTTATGATTTCTATCAGCTCTGATATAATATTTTCCCGAAGCCATTCAAATGATTCGCCATCTCTGAAAAAGCATGTGACACCGATAAGCATATCGTCATAAAGGTGATCCAGCTCAAAGGCATCATTTTTCAACAATTGGCAATAATCTTCAATAGCGACACAACCCTGTAATTTCATTCTTCTTTCTATGCGTCTTGAAATTGTTCCCGGTTTATAATAACAGAGATTCAGACCATAAAGATCACTGACAAGTTTAAATATTTCTGACAATCCGCTAAGTTCAACCGCACTTTCTTCACTGAAAATTCTATCCGAAATCGTCACCTTAACTCCTCACGCCTTTAGATTCATTGGAATAAGATACTATTTGACAAAATTATTGTCAATTTAGTTTTTAAAAAATCCGGTATTGACTTTAACCAAACGGTTTATATATACAATCGCGGTTTTTTTAATGTATTCGGAGGAAATTATGGCTAAGAAAAGTTTTAAAGCGGAGACCAGAAAATTGCTGGATCTTATGATCAATTCAATTTACACAAACAAGGAAATTTTTCTTCGTGAGCTTATTTCTAATGCAAGCGATGCGATCGACAAACTGAAATTCAAATCTCTTACTCAGCCTGAACTGCTTGAAAACGGTGGTGATTTTGAAATAAAAATTTCAATCGACAAAGAAAATAAAACTCTGACCGTTTATGACAACGGAATCGGAATGAATTTTGATGAAGTAGTTGAAAATATTGGTACTATAGCCAAGAGTGGTTCTAAGGAATTTCTTGAAAAACTTCAAGGGACAGATGGAAAAAATGTTACTGAGCTGATTGGACAGTTCGGTGTAGGCTTTTACAGCACATTCATGGTTGCAGACAAAGTGAAAATACTCACCAGATCTGCCGGAACAGAGATATCGGAAGGTGTTGTATGGGAATCGAAAGGTGACGGAAGTTACACAATTGATAAGGCTGAGGTGCCAAATCGCGGAACAGAAATAATTCTCTATATCAAAGAAGAAATGCTCAAGGAAATGCACCTGCTTGATAAGGACGAAATCGAAGAACTTATTACAAGATACAGCGATTTTATCAGATATCCGGTAAAAATGGATGTTGAAATTGAAAAACCGGAAGAAAAAGACGAAGAAGGAAAAGTTACAAAAGAAAAAGAAACTGTCGTTGAAGAAAAAATCATTAACTCGATGAAACCGATATGGCAGAGAGAAAAGTCTGCCGTAACTGATGAAGAATACAAGGAATTTTACAGGCATTCTTTCCATTCCTATGATGAACCTGTTGATATAATTCACACCAAAGGAGAAGGAACTGTTGAATATACAGCTCTTATTTTCATACCTTCACAGATTCCGTTCAATTTTTATTCAAGTCATTTTGAAAGAGGAATGAAGCTCTACAGCAAACAGGTTTTCATCATGGAAAAATGCAAGGAGCTTGTTCCGGAATATCTTGGATTCGTTAGAGGAATTGTTGACAGCCCCGACTTTTCGCTAAATATTTCAAGAGAGATACTTCAGCATAGCAGTCAGCTTAAAGTTATCTCAAAAAACATAGAAAAAAAGATCCTCTGCGCACTGAAATTCATGCTTGAAAATGACCGTCCCAAATATGTCAAGTTCTGGAATGAATTCGGGAAAGCAATAAAAGCCGGAATTTACAGTGATTACGGAATGAACAAGGAAAAGCTTCAGGATCTCCTGCTTTTTGAATCGTCTCATGGTGAAGAACTTACAACTCTTGATGAATATGTTAAAAGAATGCCTGAAACTCAGAAAGAGATCTATTATGCGGCAGGTCGCGACAGAACCGCTTTGAAAAACACTCCGCAAATGGAAATGCTCACAGAAAAAGGTTATGAAGTGCTCTACTTTGTTGATAAGATTGATGAATTTGCTTCAACAATTCTTGTCAATTATCAGGAAAAACCCCTTAAGAACATCAGCGGATCTGATCTTAATCTTGACACAGAGGAAGAAAAAAAGGAAAAAGAGGAAAAGAGAAAAGATAAGGAAAAAGATGCAAAATCACTTCTCGAAACACTTAAAAAGCATCTTCAGAACGATGTAAAAGAAGTGAGACTTTCTTCAAGGCTCAAGAACAGCGCAGTGTGCCTTGTGAGCGGAAGCGACGGAATCAGCATAAACATGGAACAGGTTCTCAGCGAAGCCGCAATGTCAAACATGCCTGCACCTAAAGCGACAAGGATCCTTGAGATCAATCCTGAACACAGAATATTTGCAAAGCTCAACGAAATATACACCGCAAATCCAGATTCAGAAAAACTCAAAAACTATGCAGAAGTATTGTATAATCAGGCACTTATGATAGAAGGCATCGCCCCGAAAGATCCAGTGAAATTCGCCTCCCAGATCTCCGAAATCATGTCAGAAGTCCCAGCGTAATACATCTTTATTTTTTATTTATGTAACCGAGAAAGCTTCCTTTCTTGATAATCGGAATGTAATCATTATTATACTGAAGTTATTATTGCAGATTCAAATCCGGAGTATGATATGAAAGTTCTTGTAGTCGGCAAGGGTGCCAGAGAGCATGCACTTGCCTGGAAGATATCCAGAAGTCCGCTTGTTGAAAAAGTTTACTGTTTCCCGGGAAATGCCGGAATATCTCAAATTGCACAAATTCCCGAACTTGCTGATGATTCTGTAAACACTCTGGCTGATTTTGCAAAAAAAGAACGGATCGATTTTACCGTTGTAGGTCCTGAGGATTATCTTGCAAAAGGGATCGTCGATCATTTTGAATCTCTGGGTCTTAAAATATTCGGCGCAAATAAAAATGCGGCAAAACTTGAATCAAGCAAGGCATTTGCAAAAGAGATAATGGACAGTGCTAACATTCCGACAGCTTCCTATTCAACAGTAACCGACTTAAACTCAGGAATAAAAGTGCTCGAAAGATCGTCATTTCCGATTGTTCTGAAAGCTGACGGACTTGCCGCCGGAAAAGGTGTGGTGATCTGTGATTCGTTAAAATCAGCAACAAGCGAACTTACTGAAATGCTTGGCGGAAAGTTCAAAGATGCCGGTGCAAAAGTTGTAATTGAGCAGTTTTTGAAAGGTGAAGAACTAAGTTTGCTGCTTCTGACAGACGGAACCGCCGTAAAACCGCTCCTTTTTTCACAGGATCATAAAGCACTTCTTGACGGTGATACAGGTCCCAACACCGGCGGAATGGGAGCTTATGCACCTGTTTTATCAGGAACTTCAGAGCTTTATGAGAAGATTAATGAAAAAGTGACTCTTCCGCTTTTGAATGAACTCAAGAAAATGAATATTGATTACCGCGGAGTGCTTTATATCGGTCTGATGATCGTTAACGGGATTCCGTATGTACTTGAATATAATGCAAGATTCGGTGATCCCGAAACCGAACCTCTGATGATGCTGCTTAAAAGTGACATAGTTCCTTATTTTACTGCCTGTGCTGAAAGGACCCTTGAAAAACTGCCTGAGCTTGAATGGATCGAAGGATACGGAGCAACAGTAGTTATCGCTTCCGGCGGATATCCTGAATCTTACAAAAAAGGTGAGATAATTTCAGGACTTACAGATGTTGATAAAGACTGTGTGGTTTTTCATGCAGGAACAAAATTCAATGGAAATGGCGGAATTGTGACTGACGGCGGAAGAGTTCTGATGGTAACGGGAACTGGAAAAACAATAAAAGAAACTATGGATCTTATTTATAAAAATGTCGGGAAGATCAGCTTTGATGGCGCATATTATAGAAAAGATATCGCTCACAGAGAGATAAAAAGGATTTAAAATGATCATAAAAAAATCGGATTTTTTAAAAAGTGCATCATCAATAGGCGGGCTGCCTGACAACGGATTTCCTGAATTTGCGTTCATAGGCAGATCAAATGTCGGGAAATCAAGTCTGATGAACATGCTGCTTGACAGAAAAGGGCTTGTCAAAACTTCAAAGAAACCGGGAAAGACCGTTCTGCTTAATTTTTTCAGCGTGAACGATTCGTTCTTTTTTGTCGATCTTCCTGGATATGGTTTTGCCTCCAGACCAAGAGGCGAACAGGAATTGTGGCGGAAACTCATCGAGGAATATCTGATCAAAAGAGAAACGCTTGTTAACATTTTTCTGCTTATTGACGCAAGACACGGAATAATGAAAATTGATGAGCAGATGATGGAATTTCTCAATTATTACCGTCTTTCATATACCATTGTTTTTACCAAGATCGATAAGCTTAACAAAAACGAAGCCTCAGTGATAAAGTTTAAGAACAAAGGGTGCTTTACTGCATCTGCCGTTACTGGTGCAGGAAAAGAAGAACTGCTCGATTTTGTTGAAAAAAATATTAATGCACAGAAGGTGGAACAGTGAAGATCGGCATTTTATTTTTCATTATGTTTTTTTCTTTAACTATTTTTTCAAACTCCATAACTGAAAGTGTCGTCGCAAACATGAACGACCGGGCAATAACTTATACCGAAGTAACTCAGGAAGGAGAACTTCTGAACATTGAAAACAATGTGCCGCCCGAAACTCCTTTAGCTGCGGATCTGAAAGAAAAAACTCTCAATCTCATAATGTTCAGAATAATCGTTTTTGAAGAAGCCAGAAGCCAGAATATCACTGTTGATGAAAAAACAGTACAGGAAAAAGTTAAAATTTATTCATCGAATGTCTATATGAAAAAATTCCTGAAAAAATACGAGATTACCCCGCTTGAATTTACAACCATGATAAAAATGAGACTGATCGCTGATAAAATGACTGAACTTTTTCTGGAAAAAAGATTCAAGGACAAATCTTCAACTGCCGGTGAAAAAAAGAAGGCTGTTGAGGAGTGGCAGAAAAATCTGTTGAAAAAACAAAAGCTTGTGCTATATTCAATCCCGTAAGGATTCCGGAGGATAAATGGGAAAGATAATTTCGGTAGTCAATCAGAAAGGCGGTGTGGGCAAAACGACTACTGCTGTCAATTTTGCCGCATGTCTCGGTGTTATGGAAAAAAAAGTGCTTCTTATTGATATGGATCCTCAGGGAAATGCAACATCAATGAGTTCCATAAAAGGTGAGAATTTCAACACAATTTATGATCTGATGGCCGATCCTGAAATAAACGCAATATATCCGACCTCGCTTCCTTTTCTTAAGATAATTCCCTGCAATGAAGAGCTTACCGGCGCAGAAGTGGAACTTCTTCAAATGGAGGAACGCGAGTTTGTTCTTAAAAAAACCCTCGAAAAATGGCGCAACAAATTTGATTACATTATCATAGATTCTCCGCCCAGCCTCAATATTCTTACTGTTAACAACATGGTTGCGTCTGATGGAATAATAATACCGATACAGTGTGAATATTTTGCACTTGAGGGGCTGAGCAGAATACTTGAAACAACAAAAAACATAAAAACGCTCAATCCTGACATAGAAATATACGGCATAATTCTCACCATGTACGACAAAAGGGTTAAACTTACTTACGAAGTTGAAACTGATGTCAGAGAACATTTCGGAGATATTGTTTTCAAGACAGTGATACCCAGAAATGTGAAATTAAGTGAATCGCCGAGCTTCGGGATGCCGATAGTTCTTTACGATATTTCATCTATCGGTGCACAGAAATATCTTGAAATGGCTGAAGAATTTTTAAAAAAAATGAAGTAGGAGGAACAAATGCTGCTCGAAAAAAGAAAGCTGGGAAAAGGACTTGATGCACTTATTAAGTCTTCTCCGGAAAGCGACTATCTTGTTCTCCCGATCGAATCGATCATACCGAATGTAAATCAGCCCAGGAAACAGTTTGACGAACAGCGGTTGAGAGAATTGTCCGAATCTATAAAACAATATGGAATAATCCAGCCGATACTAGTGAAAAAAGAAGGTTTGAAATACCGCATTGTTGCAGGTGAAAGAAGATACCGTGCAGCTAAAATGGCCGGACTTACCGAAATGAAGGCTATCCTTTTCAAAGGCGAGGAGGATTATCAGGTATCTCTCATCGAAAATCTTCAGAGAGAGGACTTGAATCCGATAGAAGTTGCAGAAGCGTATACCGAGCTTATCAAAAGATTTTCCTATACTCAGCAGGAACTTAGTGAGAAAGTCGGAAAAAGCAGAAGCGAGATAAGTAACTGTATGCGTCTTTTAAATCTCACAGGAAGAATTCAGGACCTTGTGAGGAACAGTACGATTTCCGTCGGACAGGCAAGACCTCTCGCAGTTCTTGATAAAGCCGAACAGGAACTTTTTCTCGACAGGATAATAAGCGACAAACTTACCGCCAGACAGGTTGAAAAGCTTGTTTCATCAAAACCGGCAGTCAAAACTGAGCCGCGACAGGCTTCTTCATACTGGGCAACTGAGGAAAGTGAGCTGAGCAGACATATTAATGCAAAAATTTCTGTAAAAGGAAAAAGCAGCGGGGTTTCAGTGACACTTGATTTTGAGACTGCTGATGATTTCGATGTTTTTCGTAAAATGATCAAAAAAGCATCAAAATGACAACCCGGCTTACATTTTTTATTATAATATTTTTTATCATTCTGCCTTTAAAAGCAGGGGAAACATTTACGGTTGTGATCGATGCCGGACACGGTGGAGGTAACAAAGGAGCCGTACACGAAAACTTTGAAGAAAAAGAACTTACCCTTCAGATAGCTCTAAAACTTAAAACCCTTTTTGCCGGAAGAAGTGTAACCGCAATTTTTACGAGAACGACAGATATTGAACTCCCGCCAAAAAAAAGAGCAGAACAGATAGAATCTTTGAAACCGGATCTGTTCATTTCGCTTCATTTCAACAGCCAGAGTTTTATTACAACCAACCGCGGTTTTGAAATTTATTATCCGGCGGACAGTCTGATATCAGAACCGGCTGAAATGGTTAAATATTTTCACAGAGCAAACTGTTCGTTCCATTATGGCAGTGTTTTCAAAGAGTTATATCTTGACAGCGCCATTTTTAAAATCTGGAGCCTTCCGTTCAACATGTTCACGCAAAAACACGACCTTCTTCTTTTTGATGAAACAACCGTTCCGGGGCTTCTGCTTGAGATCGCCTACCTGACATCTCCCGAAGATAGAGCGTGCATTGAAAATAATGAATTTATAAATGACATCGCTAAATTTATCTTTGAAGCTGTAAAGAAAAGTTCTCAGGAAAAGTGTTACTAGGAATATTTTTTGTTAACATACATCTGCTGAGCAATTCCAAGAAGCGTATTCACAAACCAGTACAGAGTCATTCCACTTGGAAGAAGCAGTGATATCCATGTAAAAACAACAGGCATAGTGTACATCATCACTTTCATCTGCATATTATCAACTGTCTGCGGAGTCATTTTGGTCTGAAGGAACATCAGAAGTCCCAGAGCAACCGGAATTATAAAGAACGGGTCTTTTTCAGAAAGGTCAGTAAGCCAGAAAGGAAGGAACGGAGCGTTATAAAGCTCGACTGCATTCTGGATCATATAATAAAGTGCAATGTATACCGGCATCTGAATGAACATCGGAAGACATCCGCCAAGCGGATTCACACCTTCTTTCTGGTAAAGCAGCATTGTTTCTTTGTTAAGGGTCTCTTTATCTTTTTTATATTTCTCCTGCAGTTCCTTTATCTTGGGCTGAAGAGCTTTCATCTTGTTCATTGACTTGTAACTTGCATTTGACAGAGGAAAAAGAAGGATCTTGACAACAAGAGTAAGAAAAATAATCGCAAGTCCGTAATTTCCAATAAATCCGAAAAAGAAGTTCAGCGCCAGAAGAAGAGGCTCGGCAAGAAATCCGGTCCAGCCGAAAGTAACAGTTTTTTCAAGTCCGTTGTTTTCATTTAAAAGAAGCTCTCTTTCCTTTGTACCGTAATAAATATCGAAATCAGCTGTATAGCTCTTGCCTGGTTCAATAATAATATTATTCTTTGCAACAGAGAATTTTGAAATATTCTTGTCAGAATCGATAGATGCCGCAGCTTTAAGTTTTTCATCTCCTGAAATAACTCCGAAAAGGAAATATCCATAATTGAGACCTATCCAGTCGACTTCACTTCCACTGCCTATAAATTTGGTAATATCATCATTGTCAGTACATTCTTCGAATGATTTATCAGGTTTCTGCACAACAATCCCGAACTTTCTTGTCTGAGCAGAAAAAATACTTTTGTTTTCAAATTGTGAAACATAAGTAAGTTGCGGAGTCCATGAAATGTTTGAAGTACCATTATTAATTATCGTTTTTGAAAGCGTCGCTTTGAAATCATTTTGGAGAGTTATCTTTTTCAATTCAATAACATTCTCATTTTCATATTTAAAAGTAACAGACCTGTCAGTTGTTTCATCAACAAGATAGTCAGGTTCTTTGCTGAAAACAGAGCTCATCTCAGGAAACACGCTTCCTTCTGGAACAGCGGCAGCAAGGTCAACATTTTTTGCAGCATATTTTTTCTTAATTATGAGAGCTTTCGTTATTTTCCCGGATTTTGAACTGAATGAGAATTCAAGCGAGTCGTTTTTGATCATACCCGTCTGTTCAGGGTTGGAAACATGAGTGGACAGGGTTGTTGAACTTGTCGAATCTGCCGGATTGGCTGCCGGAGTTGCAGGGGTCACAGGAGTTTTAACTTTCTCAGAAGCTGCCGGTGCAGTCTGAGTAGTCTGACTCGTCGAACTTTTTTGAGGTTTAGGCGCAAAAAATTCAGACCAGATGAACATTACAGCGACTGATAAAACCACCGCTATGATAAAATTTTTGTTTTCCATTTAATTACTCCATTTCATTTCACAGGATCATAACCACAGTTCCGGTTCCAAGGATTACACCTTAAAACCCGCCATAATCCAAGAAAAATACCTTTAACAACACCTTTTTTATCAACTGCCTCGATCATATATTGCGAACAGGTAGGATAAAACCTGCAACTTTTTCCGAAATAGGGTGACAATGCTATCTGATACCCGCGGATAAGTTTAATCAGCAGAAATTTCATTCTGTTTACCTGCAAAATAAAGAAAATCTTTTCTGATACTGCTAAAAGTCATCTCACTGCGTCTCGGAATAATGACAATATCAACCGGTTTTGAGAATGCAGACTTTTCAAGCCTGAAAACTTCTCTGATCCATCTTTTTATTCTGTTTCTTTCAACTGAATTGCCGACCTTTTTTGTAACGATGACACCCAGCTTAGTTCTATCAGATTCAGCATAATTGAAAACCAGCAGTTTTGTCTTGAAAACTTTTCCTGATTTTTTGAGCCCTGTATATTCCCGGCCTTTTCTGATCCTGTCCTGTTTTAAAAATGAAAAGTTCAAAGAATTTGAGGTGAACTACTTTTCGTAAATTGTTACAGAGAGAACCTTTCTTCCTTTCCTTCTGCGCGCCTTTATTATTTTTCTGCCGTCCGCAGTTCTCATTCTCTTTCTGAAACCGTGAGTTCTCTTTCTTGAAATTTTACTTGGCTGATATGTTCTTTTCATAGCTCACTCCTGAACAAAACTTAAAAGTACCTCAAAAAACTCGGGAAAATATACTCATGAAATACCTCTTGTCAAATATTGTAGTTAAAAACTTTAAAATCCCAAAAAATATCAGTATGATGCACCAGTTTTTGTTTTAAAATGAGAGCCATGGAAAACACATTTATCAAAAAAATTTTTGAAAAAGAAATGACTGAAAAGCTTTTTTCCGCATATCAGTCCGGAACAATTGACGATCGGTTTTTTTTAAAAAAATATTGCGCCGGAACACTCAGTTTTGAAAATATTGAGCCAGTAACAGATGAAACACTGTTCGATCTGGCATCTTTGACAAAAGTTTTATTGACCGCACCGCTTTTTTACACTCTTTTTTATGAAAAAGTTATCTCGAAAAATGATCCAGTCTGTAAATTTCTGCCAGAGTTTGACACATCCATAACGATCATTGAACTTCTGGGACACACCTCAGGACTTCAGGCATGGCTTCCTTTTTATGAACTTGCAGACAATCGTTTAGGAATCGAGCAAAGAAAGAACGAAGTTGTTGATATCATTAACAAAAGCGACAGGCTCAAAAAAACATATCTTTATAGCGACCTTAATTTTATCCTTCTCGGATTTATTCTGGAAAGGATTTATGGACAGCGTCTTGATAAGATTTTCAATGATTTCAAAAAAAAGAACGGATTAATAGAAAACATTG
Source organism: bacterium (assembly GCA_035354435.1). Classification (GTDB taxonomy): domain Bacteria; phylum UBP6; class UBA1177; order UBA1177; family UBA1177; genus JAKLDO01. The sequence goes on along the minus strand of DAOQAY010000040.1, from coordinate 2,179 downwards.
TGTTTTTTCCGCAAACCCCGACTCCGTTTACTGCATTTTCAAAACTGAGAAACAGTTTCCCGGATAGAACAGTTGAAGATGAAAACTGCTATTTTCTAGGTGGGCTTACCGGACACGCCGGATTGTTTGCAAGTGCTGAAAACACCTTAAAATATGTTCGTGGACTGCTTGAAAAAGAGTGGTTCATGGAAACAGGATCGAAACTCCATTTTGCCGGATTTGACAGACCATCAGGAACAGATTCAAATTACGGGAAAAAAGCTGAGAATTCATTTATAGGACATCTAGGATTCACAGGAACTGCTCTGCTTATAAATCCGCTATCTCGCAAGGTGTCAGTTTTATTCACAAATTCAACACATCCGTCCCCTGGAAAACCAGACAGAAAAGAACGGTTGAAAAAGTGCCGGCAGTTATTTTTTGATTCATCCATTTAATTGAATATACTCGGCAGTTGAAAAGGATTTAAGGTGAATAATGAGTGACAATATCAAAATAGTTTCCAGAAACAAAAAGATTTCAAGGAGTTACGAAATAATTGACAAACTTGAAGCCGGGATTGTTCTTCTTGGAACTGAAATAAAATCAATCAGGGACGGAAATGTTTCTTTCCGCGACAGTTTTGTCGATATTTCAAACAATGAAATGTGGCTTATCGGTTTTTCCATTGCACCGTGTGCCACTGGAAACATCTGGAATCACGCTGAGGACAGAAAAAGAAAACTTCTCTTGAAAAAACGGGAGATCATGAAGTGGGATGCCAAGGTCAAAGAACGGGGTTTCACGATTGTTCCCATTGATATTTATCTGAAAGACGGCAGAGCCAAAATGACGATAGGTCTTGCCCGCGGCAAAACTTCTTATGACAGAAAAGCCGATCTTAAAGAGAAGGATATCGAACGGGATTCCAGAAGATTCACGGAAAAATACAAATGAATACAAGACAATACGGTGCCGAAGCTGAATTATTCACGGCAAACTGGCTGGAAAAAAAAGGTTATAGAATCCTTGACCGGAATTTTTTCATGCGTGGCGGAGAACTTGATATTATTGCACAATCCGGTGATACGATAGCTTTTATTGAAGTACGGAGCTGGGACAGAATATTCTGGGAAGGCGGCACACCACTTGAAACGGTCGGGCCTGAAAAGATAAAACATATAATAAAAACAGCACTTTACTATATTCAGAAAAAACGGATATGCCTTCAGACATATAATATCAGGTTTGATGTTGCGGCTCTGATAAAGAATGAGTCAGGGGAATTTGAAATGGATTATCTTGAAGCCGCATTCAATGCAGACGGAACTTATTGACAATCCCGGAGAAACACATGAGCGGAAATTTGTTCGTTGTCGCCACTCCGATCGGAAATATGAGCGATATTTCACAAAGGGCCATTCAGGTTCTTGGAAGCTGTGATTACATTCTTGCTGAGGACAGTAGAGTTTCAGGCGGACTTTTAGCAAAACTCGGAATCAATACCAGAATATTTTCGTATCACAAATTCACTGAAAAGAAATTTCTTCAGAAACATATCGACGAGCTGAAAAACGGGCGTAACATAGCTCTGGTCAGTGATGCCGGAACTCCAGGGGTCAGCGATCCCGGCAAACATATTGTCAAAGCGGCTCTTGAAGAAAAAATCCCGGTAATTCCGGTTCCCGGAGCCTGTGCCGCCGCTGTATCATTCTCATGTTCAGGATCTTCGTCAGATTCTTTTGTTTTTGCCGGCTTTCTCCCTTCGAAAGGGGCTGTCAGAGATGAAACTCTTAAAAGATTCCTTTCATTTGGACTGCCGGTAATATTTTATGAAGCACCGACCAGAATCAAAGATCTTATCGAAAAACTCCGATCGGCAGGCTGCCGGATCGTTGTGATGCGGGAACTCACGAAACATTTTGAAGAGATATTTGAATATGATGATCGCGATCTTAAAGAAAAAGGAGAATTCACAGTTGTCGCAGAACCGGTCAAGGTTGAAAACACCGGCATTGAAATTGACAAGCAACTTATTGAGATAATTAAGCTTTCAGGGTTATCCACAAAAGACTCAGCTCAACTGCTTTCAAGAATTTATCCTGATACCGGAAAAAACGAAATAAAAAAGTTGTTCATACCTGACAGAAAGTCTTAATTTCCTTGCAAAAAAACGACTGATATGATAAAAATCCCGAGC